>JAAYFE010000036.1 GCA_012728365.1 Tissierellia bacterium | reverse complement strand
TCATTGCCCCTAATGCTATTGCATTTAATGAAGTTCCACACTGCCTATCTATAGTTAGTGCTGGCTTTTCAATTGGTAGTCCAGCTTCAAGGGCAACCATTCTAGCTATGTTGTTTATGTCATGCCCCATTAAATTTCCAAATATGACTTCATCAACAAGATCTTCACTTATTTTTGCTCTTTTAATTGCCTCTTTAACTACTGCTGCTCCTAACTTATATGCTTCAATTGTGGCCAAAGCACCTCCACATTTTCCAACTGGAGTACGCACAGCAGATACAATTACAGCATTTCTCATACTATCCTCCTTTCTCCTGTCCTTGCTAAATATATCTAGCAATACTTGTGCCAATATTTCAAAAATATAAAAAAGCTTGAAATTAGACCATTTTTTCAAGACCTAATTTCAAGCTTTTAATTACTATGGTGTAAATAAAAGTTTACATGATATAGTTTATATCTTTTTTAGCTAGCAAAATCCCTATATAATAGATTATGTAAACTTTTATTTATGTTAACTTTTATTTACAGTCTACAAGGTCAATTTCATATTCTTTAATTTTCTTATAAAGCCAAGTTCTAGATATGCCTAGCATTTTTGCAGCCTTAGTTTTATTGTTGTTACATCTATAAAGGGCTTTTATAATGGTTTCCTTTTCTAAAGCCTTTTTCATATCCTTAATTAAATGCCCATCAGATTGGTTTGGCTTACAATCTATTTTTAAGGTCTTGCTATCAAAATAATCGCTAAAGTGTTCCCATTTCAATTTATCTCCCCAAGATTTATTCATGGCTCTTTCAAGAATATTTTGTAGCTCCCTAATATTGCCAGGCCAATCATAATTCAAGTTCATAAGCCTATACTTCACGTCTGCAGATATGGAAGGTACATTCATTCCTAGCTCAAAATTTAATTTGTCCAATAAATCATCAAGTATTAAGGGTATATCTTCTTTACGCTTTCTTAATGGAGGTATGGTTATTCTTATAACATTTAACCTATAGTACAGATCTATTCTGAACCTTTTCTCTTCAACCAGCTTATCTAAGGGTACATTTGAAGCTGCAATAATTCTAACATCTACAGGAATACTTCCTTTTCCCCCTACCCTTTCTATTTCTTTTTCTTGTAAGGCCCTAAGAAGCTTTGGCTGTAATGTTAAAGGCATGTGATTTATCTCATCAAGAAAAAGACTTCCACCATTAGCCATTTCAAATCTTCCTTCTTTGCCACCTTTTTTAGCCCCAGTAAAGGCTCCTTCTTCATAGCCAAAAAATTCAGATTCCAGAAGCTCCCTTGGAATAGCAGCACAGTTTACCTTAATGAAAGGTCCAGAAGATCTTGTGCTTAAATCATGTATAGAATGGGCAACTAACTCTTTTCCAGTGCCAGTTTCTCCTTCTATTAATACAGTAGAATTAGAGCGTGCTGCATTGATTATTAAATTTTTCATATTAACAATTTCTTTACTATTGCCTATTATATTATCTATAGTATACTTTGCACCTCTAATTTTTCTTAATTCTTGCTGGTAATATTCTATTTGATTAACCATGCTATTGACCTTAAATGAAAAATCCATTGCATCTTTTATTCCTCTCATGAAAACATGTATGAAGCCAGCTACTAGTTTTCCATCTTTAAATATGGGAAAATAAGATGAAAAAGCCTGGGTTTTTTTAGGTCCCTTTGTAATAACAACATGTCCTGTAACCGGTTTTTTAGTTCTAAGTACATAATCAATCTTTGTATCTGGAACTATATCACGAACATATTTACCCTTTACATCTTCTAATTTTAAGCCTCCCATCATCTCAGACCAGGCTTCATTAACATATATGTATCTTCCTTGAGCATCTGTTACAACAACACCATCTAAATGATCAATAATCAATTTGGCAAGTTGAGGACTAAATTCTTTAATAACAATCAAATTTGTATCTCCCCCTTTATCAAAAATAAAGTTTAAATTCATAGACTATTCTGACAATTTAACTTACACATACAGTAATCTGTCCATCTTTACCTCCCTTACAGACCAAAAGAACCCATATAGGGTTCTTTAATTTTTATAGTATTTCCACATCAGGCCTTAATTTATATATTACATCCTTTCTTTCTACTATGATGGTGATCTTATTAAAAAGCTCCTTGTTTTCCCTAATCTTTAGCAAAAGCTCCCTATTAGGATTTATGGCAATAGGGTTACCTACCATATTGAGCATGGATAGATCCCCTACAGTATCTCCATAAGCATAGCTTTTTTCCAAGTCCACATGGTATTTTTCCAGAAATTCGGAGATAGTTTTAAACTTGTTATCTGAATCCCACATCTTTCTTATTTGACCAGTAAAATTGTTATTTTCATCTACCAGGTAAGCCGTTCCCCTATATTCTGTAGCCCCATATTTTTCTGCCATCTTTGACACTAGAAAATCGGGGCTTCCAGATATAAAAAAGACCTTATGGCCATTTTTTTTATGCCATTCTATCCTATCCCTTGAATACCTATATACCATATCCCCATTTAAATTAATTACATGGGCAGCTATGAACTCTATGAAGGATCTGTTTACCCCTTTTAGTCCTTCAATATATACTTCACTTAAGGCATCTAGATAGTCGTCAAAATCACCGTATCTTTTGTCCCACTCTTCAAATACAGGCTTTATCTTGTTGTACCATAGTGAAGGATCTAAAATCTCGTACTTCATCAGTTTTTTAAAATGCTCTATCATTAGTGAATTTCTAAATATAGTCCCATCAATGTCAAAAAAAGCAGCTATATTTTTCACTTTATCACCTATTTCTTTTTATTTACTATTATATACCAAAAGGTCCAACATATGAACAGTAAGTTTTATTATTATGAATATTTGAAAAACAACTGGGAATATCCTCCTCATTAGAATATAATAAAAGTAGGAATAATAACAAACTACATTCAGGAGGACAAAATGAAAATTGGTTGTTTTATTTTGTTTTTACCCTTAATAATCTTTTTTGCTATATTTTCCCTTGTAGGCTCCATTGTAACCATAGGCCTTTTACTACCACTTATACCAATATTGGTGGTTATATTTATACTCTACCTTGTATTAAGAAGATAAGTAAATACAAGAAAGGCCTCTTAATCTTTAAGAGGCTTCAGTCTATGCTTTAGTTTCAAATTTCATACTAGATTTGGACATGTAAATGAATATATTAAAAGCTTGTAACCTAATGGTTACAAGCTTTTAATATCTATGGTGCTCCTTCAGGGACTCGAACCCTGGACACCCTGATTAAGAGTCAGGTGCTCTACCAGCTGAGCTAAAGGAGCTTATCCAATCAAACTGCAATACAATTATATAACATTTGATTGGATTTGTCCATAGTTTTTTTACAAGTTTTTATTTACATTTACTCCTCATAATTCCTCTTCATGAAAAACAAGGCAAGGGTTCCAGGACCTACATGGGCACCTATGGCACAGCCAATATGATTTATAACAAAATCCTTTACACCATATTTTTCTTCAATCATCTTCTTTAGTTTCATAACCTTATCCATGTCATCTCCATGGCTTATGCCAATTACCTGCTTGCTTAAGTCTGCCTCCTTAGCCCTTTCATCCATTAACTCCAGCATCCTCTTAAGAACCTTACCCTTCCCCCTAACCTTTTCTATAGGCCTTAGCTTTCCTTCCTCTGTAACATCTAATATAGGCTTAATATTTAATAAGCCTCCTACAAAGGCCTGGGTTCTGGTAACCCTACCACCCCTAAAGAGGTACTCCAGTTCATCTACAGTAAACACGTGGTCCATGTTTTCTATATAAAAATCTAACATACTTAATATTTCTTCCTTAGACCTGCCTTCCTTAGCCATTTGGGCAGCCTTATATACAATTAAGCCAAAGCCTAAGGATGCAGCCTTAGAGTCAACTATAGTTAAATCCAAGTCCGGATATTTTTCCTTTAATGAATCCCTGGTTAAAACTGCAGATTGGTAGGTAGCTGAAAGGCCTGATGAAAAGGCTATATATATGGCACTTTCTCCATTTTTGGCAATTTCCTCAAACTTTTTTTCAAAGGCATTGGGAGGTATTTGTGAGGTTCTATAGTGTTTACCCTCCCTCATATTGTCGTACAAGGTCTTAGGCTTAATGGTAACCCCATCTAGATATTCTTCATTATCGTCTATAACTAAAATTGGGAAAACATATATATTATATTCCTTAATTATCTCCTCTGGTAAATCACAACCGCTATCGGTTAGTATCTTTAGTGACAATTCTATCCCTCCTAGGCAGACAAAATTTATTTTATATATATGATACCATTTTATAACAATAAATAAAATCTTATTTTAAAATATTAGCATATATTTTTAAATTCTTAAATAGATTATAATACAGGGAATGTAGAGGGGTGGTATTTTGAAATTTTTCTTCATAGGTAAAAAATCTCTTTATTGGATACTTGGTATTGCCTTAGCACTTATTGCTTTAATACTAATATTGGTTTTTATATAATTTTTAAAATAAGCAGTATCTTAATAGATTCTGCTTATTTTTTATCCAAGTATAATTTATAGTATTTTCCTATTAGTTTGTCTAACTCCTGACTTACTTTTAATAGGTCTTGATTATTTACCCCTTCTGATATCATTCCATTTAAAATCTCCCTTTTTGCTTCAATTTCCTCTTTTGAGCTTTTCCTTAAATCCTTCTTATATTTATCCATATTCATCTTTTCTCCTTTCAATTAATAAAGGTAAAATATATTTTATCCGCAAATATATAAGCCTAAACACTTTATTAATTTAAATGATAATATATACTATTATAGCAATTAATTATGATTAGTATTATTACAAATATATTAAATTTGGGTCTCGAAATTTCACAAATTTATGATAATATTTGGTTATAATCAAAATATATTTAAAAGGAGGTTAGAAAATGTCCAAAGTTTTGGAGCGATTTTTAGAGTATGTAAAAATAGAAACTACTTCTGATCCAAATTCAGATACAGTTCCCAGTACCAGAAGTCAGCTGGCATTTGCAAACAGATTAGCTGAAGAATTAAAGGATTTAGGCCTTGAGGATGTATCCGTAGATGATAAAGCTTATGTAATGGCAACCTTACCTGCCAATATGGATAAAAAGGTGCCTACAATTGGATTTATAGCCCACATGGACACTAGCCCAGATATGTCAGGAAAGGATGTAAAAGCTAAAATGGTTGAAAATTACGATGGAAAGGATATCCTTCTTAATGAAGAAAAAAATATAATACTATCAGTTTCAGAATTTCCAGAGCTTAAAAACTATATTGGTGACACAATAATAACTACAGATGGAACCACCCTTCTTGGAGCTGACAATAAGGCAGGTATTGCAGAAATAATAAGTGCAGTAGAATACTTAATAGAAAATCCCCATATACCCCATGGCACTGTAAAAATTGCCTTTACTCCCGATGAAGAAATTGGAAGGGGAGCTGATTATTTTGATGTAGAAAAATTTAATGCAGATTTTGCCTATACAGTAGATGGGGGCCCCATAGGGGATCTAAACTTCGAAAACTTTAATGCAGCCAGTGCAAAGATTACCATAAAAGGTACCAATATACATCCTGGTTCTGCCAAAAATCTTATGACAAACTCAATGCAGGTAGCCATAGACCTGCACAATATGCTGCCAGTAAATGAAAGGCCAGAATTTACCGAAGGCTATGAGGGCTTCTACCACCTGGTTGGCTTTAATGGAAATGTGGAAAAAACTGAAATATCCTATATAATAAGGGATCATGATATGGAAAAATTCAACAAAAAGAAAGAAACTATGGAAAAGATAATAGAGTTTTTAAATTATAAGTATGGAAATATAATTACCTTAGATATGAAGGATAGCTATTATAATATGAAGGAAAAAATAAAAGAAAATATGGAAATAATTGAACTGGCAAAAAAGGCCATGGAGGAAGTGGGAGTAAAGCCTATTATAAGCCCCATAAGGGGAGGAACTGATGGGGCAAGGCTATCTTATATGGGTTTAAGCTGCCCTAACATATTTACTGGAGGCCACAATTTCCATGGTAGGTATGAATACATACCCCTATCAAGTATGGAAAAGGCTGTAGAAGTAATACTAAAAATTATAGAATTAAACGCAAAATTTTAAAATAATTTAACTTTTTGATTAATAAAAAAATTTTAGGGTATAATATTAATGCCTATAGAATACTTACAGTACTATACAAATATTAAACAATTTAAAAGTTAAAGCTTATTTTGCTCCCTCAGGCATAAGGCAGGCTCAAAGGCCTGCCTTATGCTATTTCTTTATTATTCCAAAAACCTGTGACCTTAGCCAGTATCAATCCTAAAATAGTTAAGATTAAAAAGGCTATTCCTACCTTAAGAGAACCATATTTAAGTGCAAATACCGGGAGCAAGGAAGTAATTAGCCCTCCTCCTAGAAAAGGTTCAAATAATGGAGTTCTTAAAGCAAAGGATTCTCCAGCTTCTGTTTCCATATTTGGGTCTGTCACCCTCAAAAGCATGAGTCCCACAGCAGCAACCCCTGAAAGGAAACCATAGTTTACTATGGAATTTTCAAACCAGTTGCTCTTAAACATCCTTGGTCCTGCCCAGAAGAAGAAAAATAACAAGACTACTGCACTTACTAGCATCAATATTAAAAATGGGATACCATACTTAACAACTACAGGTATTGAAATGGAAGCAACGGCACTAGCTATGAGGAAGTCCAAGGCCATTCCTTGTATTCTTTGTAAGGTTTGTGGGTCAACTGCCTTATTGTATTCTGTTTTAGATATAAGAACTTGGACAATTAAACCACCTATCATGGCCATTGGGAATAGTGGCATTTCTATGCCTATATACTTTTCTATCAGGCCTTGTATTATCCATCCAAGTAAAATAGCAATTCCAATTAAAGCCAGATGGAAGGCATAAGATTCCACCACATCATTATTTAAGGTACCTATGGAATTGGCCTTTCTCTTACCTTGAGGAATTATATCCCCATCCATATGACCCTTAATCTGGTCTTCAGATTTTAAAACAGAAGTATAGCCCTTCCTAACTCCATAGTTAATAATTATCATACCTCCAACAATGCCCATAAAGAGACCTGCCGTTGCAGAGGTTAACCCTAAGTCCCCTCCATCAGACCAATTCAGGGAACTGAAAACATCAATCATTCCACCAGCAGTACCATGACCTCCTGCCCATCCAATTTCAACTATGGAAGCAAACATTACATTTACCTTCCAAATAGGCTCTAATATAAGGGCAGAAATTAAAAAGGGTACTGCTATTTGTATAAAATCCCCTATATAGCTAAAATACAATTGAGGAGCAATTTTATGCCATACCTTTCTTACTTTAGGAATTTCCATTCCCATTAACATAGGGGCAAAAACTACTGTAATAAGCCTGCCTGGCAAAGCCCCCCAAGTAGCAGTTATTTCCTTAGGCAATAGTCCTAAACCATATTGGCCTAATATAAGGCCTAAAGCACCTGCTATTAGGGATGCAGGAATAAACAATTTTTTAAAAATGCCTACTTTAATCCTTAAGATTGTCCCTATAAATATTAATAAACCCAAGAGGGATAGGGAAAATAAAAGGGAATCTAAACTCGCAGCTGTTACAACATCTTTTGGAAACATCAAATCAACTCCTTATTTTGTATATTTTACTGGAAATGAAATTTTGATTCTAATAACTTTCATTATACACAAAATTTAATTATTTTTAAAGTAAAAAATACAAAAAAATAAACTTTCTTTATTGATGCCAGGCATCAATAAAGAAAGTTATTATAAGCAACTTGCAATACCTTATATTCTATACACTGTTTAATGCCCCACTCTTCAAGGACTTCTTCTGTGCCAATCCAAACTTCAGTACCCATGGGTATATATTCAAATAATTCTTCCACATCTTCATTTATCATCCTGATACAGCCAGCAGAAATATATTTTCCAATGGAAAAGGGATCAGCATTGCCATGGATTCCATAGCCCCAATACTTTTCTGTTGACAGGCCCAGCCACCTTCTGCCTAGTGGATTTTTAGGGTCACCACCCTTAACTGGTGTATACTTGCCCCTTATGCCTCCCCAATAGGGATCTACTATTTTATTTATTATTCTAAACTTATAGTCTGGGGTAGGTGATGAAGCCTTACCTAGGGCTACAGGATATTTTTTATATACTTCTCCCCTCTTATATACAGTCAGTATTTTTTTACTCTTATTTATAACTATGATCCAGTCCTTTTCCTTAAAGGATTCTGGCACTATATCATAAACTAGCTTGTTTTCATTTTGTAAGGCTTCCTTAGTCATAGGACCAACAATTCCATCTACCAGCAGATTGTTTTCTGCTTGAAATTTAAGTATTGCATTCCTGTCTTCCAGTACAGTACCATTATAGCCCCTGGCTATTATTCCTTTTATTAGCTCTTCATCATAGCTCTGCCAGGGAATTCTTTTATTTTCCTCTAATATATCTTCTTCTATTTTCTCCTCTTCTTCCTCCAGTAACTCTTCTTCTACTACCTCTTCTACCTCCTCCACCTCTTCTATTTGTTCAGTATTGTCCTCTCTTTCAGCTACAATTTCCTCTCCAATATTTTCCTTCTCCTCTGCCTTACCTGAAAAGCTTCCTCCTGTCAGTATTGTTGCAATTGCTATTATTATGGTTATGATTCTTTTTATAAATAACATATAAATCCCCTCCTTCTATATACTATTCGAGGGGATAAAAATATTTGTTACAAATTGGTTAAATTTACACTTATTTAAAGCTAACACTTTTTACCATCCTGTCGTAGGCAAGAATGGTATTTTTAAATATCTTCCTTGCATAATCTATATAGTCACTAGGCTCCTCCAAAGAAGGACTAAAATGGGTAATAATAAGCTCTTCTACCTTACCTTCCTGGGCTAGTCTGGCTGCTTCGGAAAAGGTCATATGCTTATTTTTAATGGCCTTTTCAAGATCCTCATCAGCACCATAGGTACCTTCGCATATGAAAAGGTCACTATATTCAATAAAAGAGGGAATGGAATCAAGGGGCCTGGTATCTGTAATATAGCTAATTTTAATGCCCCTTCTTCTCCCTTCCAGTACCATACTAGGTTCATAGCTAACCCCTTCATATACAAGCTCTTTTCCATTTTGCAGCCTTTTCCATATTTCCTTTGGCACCTTGTTTTGGTTGGCCTTTTCCACACTAAATTTAGGCTTTCTAGGTATATAAAGGCTATATCCAAGACAGGTTGTTGAATGGTCCAGTTCTAGGGTAGAAATAGTTAAATCACAAAAGTCATCACCTGCTTTGGCCTCTCTTAAGTCCACGCCTTCCTTAGTAAAGTCAACAGATAGGGAAGTTTCCCCCAATTCTACTATTTCTACATGAAAGGGCAGGTATTTAAGGGATAATAAAAGGCCCTTAATTACCTCTATACTGCCCTCTGGCCCCAGGATGGTGATGGGCTTATGTCTCCCACTATTTCCTATGGTAGACAAAAGGCCTGGCAGGCCTAGTATATGATCTCCATGTAGATGGCTTATTAGCACCAGGTCTATGGATTTAAAGCCCCACTTAAGTAGCCTCATGGATATTTGGCTTCCTTCTCCACAGTCTATCAGCACCTTTCTCCCCTTATAGCTAAGAAGGAGGGAGGATAAAAATCTATGGGGCATGGGCATATTGCCACCAGTCCCTACAAAAGCTATATCAATCATAAGTACACCCCTTTTCTATTATAAGTTAATATTAAATTTTTATCACCAAATAGACAAGTCCTTAATAGTATGTAGTAGAAGGGGGTGACAAGCTGTGGCAATTGAGACAGGCCCTGCCATTGATGTTGGAGGAGATAAGCACGTGCACATGGCAGTGGGAAGAACGACTGTTGATGCTGGCCACTCCCATGAGGTAATTGTTGTAACCCTAATTGAAGATCCAACAGATTAAGAAGGCACTAAAAGGTCCGTTTTCATAAAATAGCGGACCTTTTAGTGCCTTCTTTACACAGCCTTTAAGGTAGACCTTAAAAATTCCCTGGTTCTTTCCTGGATTGGGTTGTTGAAAATCTCTTCCGGTCTTCCTTCTTCTGCTATGACTCCCTTATCCATAAATATGACCCTGTCTGATACTTCCCTGGCAAAGCCCATTTCATGGGTTACAACCAGCATAGTTAGCCCCATTTCAGCCAACTCCTTCATTACCTTAAGGACCTCTCCTACCATTTCTGGGTCCAGGGCTGATGTGGGCTCATCAAAGAGCATCACTTCCGGCTCCATGGCCAAGGCCCTGGCAATGGCAACCCTTTGTTTTTGCCCTCCTGATAGCTGCCTGGGCTTAGCATTTATATACTTATCCATTCCAACTACTTTTAAATACCTTATGGCTATTTCCTCTGCTTCCTTTTTAGAGCGCTTGAGGACCTTCATTTGACCTACTGTACAGTTGTCTAGTACATTTAAATTGTTAAATAGGTTAAATTGCTGAAATACCATGCCTAATTTAGTACGGTATTCATTTACATTTATGCCGTTGTTTAATATGTTTTTCCCATTATATATGATTTTTCCGCCATCTGGCCTCTCTAAAAGATTTATACAGCGAAGTAAGGTTGATTTTCCAGAGCCTGATGAACCAATGATACAAACAACCTCTCCCTTATTTACTGAAAAATTTATATCCTTCAATACTTGATTATTTCCAAAGGACTTTCTTAAGTTTTGTATATCCAATATCTTTTCCATACTTACCTCCTATCTAGCCTATAGCTGCATCTGATTTCCTACAAGATCATAATTTTGTGGCCCATCCAGTCTTTTTTCCAAATGGCGTAAAATTCTTGTTATAGTAAAGGTCAAAAGTAGATATATGACACTGGCTATAAAGTAGGATTCAAAAAATTTAAAATTATTGCCTGTAATAGATTTGGTTTGGAAAAATAGTTCCGTTACTCCAATTACATTCAGCACTGAAGTATCCTTAATATTTATAACAAACTCATTGGCTGTTGCCGGCAATATATTTCTAATTACCTGAGGCAGGATTATATTAAACATGGCCTGAATGTGGCTCATACCTATGGCCTTAGCTGCTTCAAACTGACCTGCATCAATGGAGGCAATTCCTCCTCTTACAATTTCTGCCATATAGGCTCCTGTATTTATGGATACTATAAGTATGGCTGCTGCAAATCTGTTCATGTGAATATCAAATAGTAGGGCAGAGCCATAGTAGATGACCATGGCCTGCACAATCATAGGTGTACCACGAAAGTATTCTATATAGGCTGAAAATATGGTATTGACCACCTTTAGTAGGGTCTTTTTCCCTCCAGTATCAGGTTCTGGCATGGTCCGTACAACCCCTATGAGTAGGCCAATAACAAAGCCTAAAATTGTACTGATAACAGATATAAGAATGGTCATGCCTGCACCACGAAAATACATGGGCCAATTGTCTATAAAGATCTCCTTAACCAGTTGAAAATCCATACTTTACCTCCTTAATTTCCTATATAGTCTAGATACCTTAATTGTCTGCTGCAGGCTGATTTTTAATGGCCTCATCCATGATGCTTTGGCGTTCCTCTTCGGATATTTGGGATAGTATTTCATTTATCTTATCCCTTAAGGGGCTGCCCTTTTTCAATCCTACGGCCACTGCTGTATCATCATCTGATGTTTCAAAGCCATCTGTCAGTTCTACCATGGCAAAATTTCCATTGGCAGCTATGGCACTAATAGCCTCTGGACGTTCTGAAACATAGCCATCAATCATGCCTGATTCAAGGGCTACCCTCATGGCAGGGAAATTGTCCATGGCTGTTTCCTTAACTACTCCTTCAATTTGGTCTATTACTTCATAGTGGAAGGTGTTTAATTGGGCAGTTATTTTAGCCCCTGTAAAGTCCTTTAAGGAAGTAGCATTTTCATACTTGCTGCCCTTTCTTACCACTATAACCAAGTCTGACTTATAGTAGTTGTCAGTAAAGTCTATGGCCTTAGCCCTTTCTGCTGTTGGGGACATACCTGCAATAATGGCATCTATTTTGCCAGATTCTAAGGCTGGTAGTAATCCATCCCATTCTAACTTTACAACCACCAATTCTTTTCCTAAGCCCTCTGCTATTTTCTTAGCAATTTCCACATCATATCCACCTGCATACTCAGAACTACCATCTATTTGTACTGCTCCATTAGAATCATCTGTTTGGGTCCAATTAAATGGGGGATATCCAGCTTCAAGACCTACCCTAAATACATTTTGATCTTCCACAGCTGATGAAGAGCTGGCTCCTTTACAGGCTGTCAGTAGCATAGCTCCTATTATAGATAAGGCTACCAATAATACTAATCTTCTTCTCATAACTGTCCTCTCCTTTTTGTCAAATTTCTATATATTAATTTTCATTGTCTACAAAAAAACATAAAACACCTGACAGGATTGTCAGGTGCTAAAATTCCAATAGCAAGCCAATGACATCCTCTCCCTTCTTGCTCAGCGTGAGATAGCTCAACATCATAGTATCGAGCAAATACTATGATGACAGTCCTATGCCTATTCGACATAGTCCCAGCATCAGGCTTTGGGTGCCTGACACTTCGGCGACGGTTCCTTTCACTATATGTCATTGGCTTCCGGCCTCCCACATAGCTACTCTTAACAGTCGCAACCTCTACCTCACCCTATAAAAAAGGATGAGGATTTTTATTAAATTGTAATTGCATATATGGTAACATTAATAAAGTAATTTGTCAAGTTACACACAATTTTTTTCTTTTTTGTCAAATTGAAATTTAGTTACTGCCTTTACAATCTTTTCTGCCATTTGGTCAATGGCTATGGCATCTTCAAAATTTCCCTTTAAATTTATATCCCTTTTGTGAAGGTTTACTTTTATAGTATAGTTTTATGCATAAATATAAGGAAGTTTTAAACTTCCTTACTTCCATTTTCATCTAAAATATGCTGAAAATTTATTGATGATAAGTCCTTTTTAAGCTTTTCCTGAACTTGATGAAGTGCTTTATGAATGGAACAATATTCAACCCCTAAATTATTGCATTCTTCAGGATCATAAAGACAGCGGTTTATGTATATGGGACCATCTATGGCTTCTATAACATCTAGAAAGCTTATATCCTTAGGCTGTTTACTTAAAGCATATCCTCCATTTACTCCCATAAAGGATTCTACCAAGCCTGCATCCCTTAACTTTTGCAACAATTTAAGCAAAAACCTAAGGGGTATATTTTGTTCCTTGGCAATTACATTGGCACTGGCCCTAGCTCCTGCATCCAGTGTAGATAGATAATATATGGCCCTTAATGCATAGTCTGCTTCTTGTGTTATTCTCATATCTTACTCCTTATGCAATATTATACTAACTTGGTGTACATTCATTATATGTAAAACTTTAAGGCTTGTCAATAGTGAATTTAAATTATTAATCAGTAAAATCTTCATGATATGTTGGGTCCTCTACTATTATATGAGGAACTGTCTTTGTTTCCATATTTATAGTACCATCTGCATTTAAACTTAACTCTCTGCTATACCTGAATACAAATTTAATATTGGGTAAATAGATAAGTGACTTCTTTAATCCTATATTAGTAGAAAAAGATATAGTATTGATAGACTCTCCAATACTATATCTTTTCCTTAATCATCCCTTTCCCTATTCTCTAACTTTTTACTTCTATATGTCCTCTGTTAATTCAATTATTTCATCTATTATATTTCCAATATACTCTATGGTGTTTAACAAGGGCTTTTCTGTGGTTATGTCTACTCCTGCCTTTTTAGCAAATTCTACAGGAGTGTAAACTCCTCCAGACTTTAACACCTCTATCCAATCATCAATGGCCCCTTGGCCCTCCTTTAATATCCTCTTATTTACTTCTGTGGCAATAGTAAGTCCCGCACTATAGGTATAGGGATAAAGGCCCATATAGTAGTGGGGTTGTCTCATCCATGTAAGCTCTGCCCCTTCGTTGATTACTACAGCATCCCCCCAGAATTTCTCTAATACTTCCCTCTTTAATTTGCTTAGTAGGTGGGCATGGACAGCACCGCCACTATCAACTATTTTGTATACCTCCCTTTGGAAGGCTGCCTCCAGTAGGTGGGTTACAAAGTTATGATAGTAGGTCCTGGATATGATAGTTGATAGTACCCATCTTCTCATTCTCTTGTCTTCTGTATTCTTCATTAAATAATTTGCCATAATAAGCTCATTCATAGTGGAAGGTGCCTCTATGCAATACTGGGAAGGCCTTGAATTAAATACATTTTGATTTTGGTGGGCCAGATAAAAATGGCCTGCATGTCCAAGTTCATGGGCTAGTACAAATACTTCCCTCATCCTTTCAGTCCAGGATATTAGTATAAAGGGATGGCTGCCATAGGGGCTGGAACAGAAAGCTCCTGTTGATTTGCCCTTGTTTTGGACAAAATCTATCCATCTTTCATCAAAGGCCCTATTGACCATTTCTATATAATCATCACCTAAAACAGACAAGGCCTCTACAATATATTTTCTTCCTTCTTCTATAGATATTTTGGGCTCAAAGTCTGGGTCTATAGGCAGCTTTAAATCCATAAAGGTCATTTCTTCCAAACCATATATTTGCTGGATCAACCTTGCATACTTCCTCATATGGGGTGCCAAATGTTCCATTATTAAATCTATTTGCCTATCATAAAGTTCCCTATCTACTTGTTGAGGGAAAAGTAGGCTATCAAAGACAGAATCAAATCCCCTTAAATTTGCTATTACCTTTTCTTTTTGCACTTGGGTATTGTAGGCAGCTGCTATGGTGTGTTGATACTCCTTAAGCTTGTCTGAAAAGGCTTTAAAGGCAGCATGCCTAATTTTGGTATCAGTTTCATACTCCCACTTGCCTTCAAACAATACAAAGCTTAAGGGATATTCCTTCCCATCTACTGTAAAGGATCTAAAATCCATATCGGCTAATTTTGCCCTATTGTATATTTCATAGGGTGCCCTTAATATGTTGGATAAGGCTGCTAAGGCCTTTTCTACTTCTGGATGGAGGGTATGGGGCTTTCTTCTTAAAATATCTTCTAGGTACTTTGCATTTTCCTTAGATTCCTCTATGGCTTCTTTTATTATCTCTTCCTCCAATTGAATTATATCCGATTCTATAAAGCTTAAGCGGCTATTAACATCTGACATAATATTGGACACTTTAGCCTGTCTAGCCTGACTTTCTGTATCCATTTGATTAACAGATAGGGCTAAATAGGCATAGGATCCCACCAGATCCCCTAGCTCCATTATGGCTTTTATCCTGTCTAAACAGGCATTAACTGTTTTAGCATCCTTTAATTTTCCCTTAAATTCCCTTTCAATTTCATTGCTAAGTTTAATAAAATTTTCCAAGGCATCTTCAAACTCTTCCTCTGTCTTAAATATGGCTGACAAATCCCAGGTATACTTTTCATCCACATCCTTTCTCTCTAAAAGCTCCTTTACCATATTAACCCCCCTTATGATATTTCGAGTAACTAATTATAATATTAATTATATTATATGAAGATTTAGAATTCCAGAAAAATTTGACTATAGTCCCAATGTACTATTAATTCAATTATTTACTCACACTTGTCCATAAGATTCATATTCTATAGTAGGATTTTATTATCCTAATTCAATAAAGGAAGGTACCTATTATGAACCCAGATATGTACTATGATGAATGGGGCCGAGAAAGAGAAAGTTATAGGAAAAGAGCCAGAAATAATTCCTGGCTCTTATTTTCTAGTTAACCAATTTAATAGGTTTATCCAAAATCTATTATAGTATTC
>JAAYFE010000035.1 GCA_012728365.1 Tissierellia bacterium | reverse complement strand
GAATCTACACTTATATAAACACAGGTCTTCCTATTTATATCAATTTCACTAAGCTTATTAACTTCCTTTTCTATTTTGTCTATTATTCCATCCATATCTATTCCATTTCCATTTAAATAGTCATCCCTTGAGATAAATGATAATCTATTAATATTTATTATTTTTTTAAAATCTGGTTCTAATTCATCTATAAATTGTAAGCATTTTTCCTTTACATTGGAGGAACATACATAGACTAAGCCTCCATCGTCAATAAAATTATTTTTTATGTACCCCTTAAATAGATTTAATTCGCTTTCTCCAAAATAAGAACTAACAATGCCAATAAAGCCATTTTTGTCGCTTGTTAAATTTCCAATACTCCACATTAAACACGCCCCCATATTACACATCTTTAGTGCTAAGAGATATCCTCCTTCTTTCAACATCTACCTCCAGCACCTTTACCTTTATAACATCCCCAACTTTCACTACTTCCTTAGGATGTTTTACATAATTGTTAGATAGCTCTGATATGTGAACTAGTCCATCCTGCTTTACCCCAATGTCTACGAAAACGCCAAAATCCACTACATTTCTGACAGTTCCTATTAGGATCATATCCTTTTTTAAGTCTTCAAATTTTAATACATCCTGTCTAAAAATTGGTTTTGGCATTTCATCCCTTGGGTCCCTACCAGGTTTTTTAATTTCATCTATTATATCCTTTAGGGTAAGAATTCCTACATCTAGTTCTTGTGAAAGCTCCTTTAAATCCATATTATCTATATCCATGCCCATTAGTTTCCTAGCAATATGGTATGACTCTGGATGTACTGCAGTGTTGTCTAAGGGATCTAAGGCATCTGGTATTCTTAAAAATCCTGCACATTGGATAAAGGTCTTAGGCCCTAGGCCTTTAACTTTTTTCAGCTCTTCCCTGCTTCTAAACTTGCCAATTTCCTCCCTGTACCTTATTATATTTGTTGCTACTTTTGTAGAAATACCAGCTACATATTTAAGGAGAGATGGGCTAGCAGTATTTAAGTCAACCCCAACAGTATTGACACAATCTTCCACTACTCCCTTTAAGGCTTCATCTAATTTCTTTTCATTAAGATCATGTTGATATTGTCCAACGCCTAAGTGTTTTGGATCAATCTTTACTAATTCAGCCAAGGGATCTTGCAATCGTCTTGCTATGGATATGGCACCTCTTATGGAAACATCTAGTTCTGGGAATTCTTCTTGTCCAACTTCTGAGGCTGAATAAACAGAGGCTCCTGCTTCATTTACTATGGTGTAAAATACTTGCCTTTCTATATTGTCTATTAAATCAGCCACTACCATTTCTGTTTCCCTGGATCCTGTTCCATTTCCTATGGCAATTATATCTATATTATATTTGTCTATTAAAGCTTTTAATACCTCTTTTGCTTCTTCTATCTTATTTTGAGGCTCAGTTGGATATACTGTTGTATAATCTAACAGCTTGCCAGTTTCATCTATTATTGCAACCTTACAGCCTGTCCTATATCCCGGGTCAATTCCCATTATAGTCTTATCCCTAACAGGTGGTTGCATTAAAAGGGGTTTTAAATTTAGGGCAAATACCTCTATTGCTTCCTTTTCAGCCCTTTCTGTAAGGTTATTTCTGATTTCCCTTTCTATAGATGGGAAAATAAGCCTTTTATACCCATCTTCTATACTTCTTTCCAGATATTTTGCCGTTTCTAAGGAAGGATTTAGTATGATCCTTCTCTTTATAATTGATAGAATTTCATCCTCTGGCAAAATTAGGCTAACCTTAAGGAATTTTTCCTTTTCTCCTCTATTTATAGCAAGGATTCTATGATTGGGTATAGTCTTTACAGACTCTTTAAAGCTATAGTACATTTCATAGGGGGATTTTGCCTCCTCATCTACAGCTTCTGTTTTTAGGACCCCTTTACTATTTGCAATATCCCTTATGATCTGTCTTATTAGGGCATCCTCTGAAATCCTTTCTGCAATAATATCCATGTCCCCTTGTAAAGCTTCTTCTTCAGTGTAAATGCCCTTACCCTCATTTATATACCCAAAAACTATGCTTTTAAATTGATTATTTGTAATATTCTGAAAAAATATTGTATTTGCTAAACCTTCTAAGCCTTTTCCCTTGGCTATTGTAGCCCTTGTCCTCCTTTTTGGTCTAAAAGGCCTATATAAATCTTCTAGCCTTTGTAAGGTAGAGGTCTTTAATATTTCCTTTCTTAGTTCATCAGTAAGCTTGCCTTGTTTTTCTATGAGCCTTATTATTTCCTCTTGTCTACTTTTGAGACTTTTCAAGTAATCCAGCCTAGAGCTAAATTCCCTTAGAACACTATCCTTTAAATTTCCTGTTTCTTCTTTACGATATCTAGCAATAAAAGGAATGGTATTACCCTCTTCTAGTAGCCTTATAGTATTCTTCACCTGATAGGGTTTAAGTTTAAATTCTTCAATTAATATATATTCAATATTCATTTTATCCCCTTTCTTT
>JAAYFE010000034.1 GCA_012728365.1 Tissierellia bacterium | reverse complement strand
ATACTAAATTATTGCCTTAACCAGCCCTTTAAACTGATAATAATGGACGAGTTAGGCTTTTTTGAAAATACAGCCTTTAAATTTCAAGCCAAGGTTCATGAGGTCTTATCCAGTGATAAAAGGGTTCTAGGGGTTATAAAACCAATCTCAACACCCTTTATGGACTCCATTAGAAATAGAAAGGATGTAGAAGAAATTGAAATCACACGAAATAACAGAGATGCTGTGGCAAGAGTACTTGCAAAGAGGTTTAGGCTATAACTATCCAAGGGCAAAGTTTAATTGGACAGGTCAAAGTATTAAATGGTATTTAGAGTCTGAAAGGACTACAGACTTTTATAAAAGAAGCCTGGAAATATTAGGACCCTATATGAAGGACTGTAACAGCCTCTTTGATATAGGCTGTGGCATAGGCAGCTTTGCCCTGGAGTTTGCTAAAAGGGGCTTTGACGTTACAGCCATTGATAAATCAAATATGGCCATAGAAGTTTTAAGGGAGAGAATAAGGGCTATGGAACTGGATTCCATAGAAGCCCAGCCCATAGCCTTTGAGGATTTTAAATTCAATTCTAGCTATGATATTATCCTCCTAAGCTATATGGCTGGCCTGGTAGATGAAGCTAATATAATGAAGGTTTTACAATATACAAGGCAGTTGGTGGTGGCCATCCTGCCCTTTGATGATATAAAGAATGATTTTTATATAAGGGAGCTTTACTATAAACTGGGGATCAGCACCCTTAACCTAAAGCAGCCTAACTACCAGGAGATTGTAGATATTTTAGATAGGAAGCATATTAAGTATGACCTTAGGATATTTAAGGCTGAATTTGGCCAGCCCTTTGAAAATATATATGAGGCCATGTTCTTTATCTACCACTACTTTAATCTTCCCAAGGAAAGGTGGAAGGATGTAAGGGACTGGTTAAATAAGAAGCTGATAAAGAAGGATGATAGTTTATACTTGCCAAGTGCAAGAAAGAGTGCCATGGTTATTATAGAAGTATAGGAATACTACCCGCTTTGAAAAAAGCGGGATTTTTATGTTTTTCAAAATGATATAATAAATAATGATTTCAGATACAAGGAGGAATTATAAGAGATGGAATACAGGATAATGATTGTTGAGGATGATGAGTCCATAGCCAGGCTTCTAAGTGCCCATATTGAGAAATATGGATATAAGACCATAAAAGTGGATGACTTTGATAATATTTTAGATTTATTTATTAAGACAAATCTCCACCTTGTTTTATTGGATATTAACTTGCCCAAATACGATGGCTATTATTGGTGTAGGAAGATCAGGCAGATATCTACTAATCCTATTATCTTAATTTCTGCCCGGGATGGGGAAATGGACCAGGTAATGGGCATTGAAAGTGGAGCAGACGACTATATAACAAAACCCTTCTATTATGATGTGGTTATTGCTAAAATAAAGAGCCAGCTAAGGCGCTGCTACGGTGAATTTGCTCCTGATAAATCTGAGGAAAGAAAGGTGGAGTTGGAAGGGCTGATCCTTTACCCTGAAAGGCCAGAACTACATTTTAAGGGCAAGGCCACTTTCCTTACCAAGAAGGAGGCAGTATTAATTGAAATATTAATGGATATGTTCCCCAAGGCTGTAAGCCGGGAAATACTTATGGAAAAGCTATGGGATGATCAGGCCTTTATTGATGAAAATACCCTTGTTTATAGGAGGCTGGGAGGCTTTGAAAGTGAAAATAATACCTATTACTTTATATTCTTAAGCAGCTTCCTCCTGGTAGCCTTTTTACTATACCGTTATTTTTCCCACAAAGGCCTATATGACAAACTAAATAAGGTT
>JAAYFE010000033.1 GCA_012728365.1 Tissierellia bacterium | reverse complement strand
GCTTAATACTTCATAGGCTTCATTTATTTCTTTAAATTTCTTTTCAGCCTCTTTATCATTAGGATTTACATCAGGATGATATTTTTTAGCAAGTTTCCTAAAAGCAGCCTTTATCTCATCTTGACTTGCATCTTTTGATACATTAAGTATCTCATAATAATCCTTCAATCAATATCACCCACTTTCATTCATTCTCTATCATAATACCAAAAATCAAAGCTAAATCCAAGGGATTTAGCTTTGACAATTAACTTATTTATCCTCATCATCCATTACTTCATAATCCGCATCAACTACATCATCATCTGACTTTCCAGAATCAGGATTTTCAGATCCTTGTTGAGATTGTTGAGCTTGTTGATATAGCTTTTGTGATATATTGTAAAATTCCTGAGTTAGTTCTTCCGTCTTTGCTTTAATATTTTCTACATTATCTCCTTCTAAAGCCTTCTTTAATTCATCTAGTTTGGCTTTTACTTTAGATTTTTCACCTTCTGATATTTTTCCTTCTAACTCTTTTAATGTTTTTTCAGTCTGATAAATTATTGAATCGGCATTGTTTCTGATTTCAATTTCTTCCTTTCTCTTTTTGTCTTCTTCCGCATATTTTTCAGCTTCTTTTATCTTTTCTTGAATTTCTTCTTCAGTTAAGTTTGTTGATGCAGTTATAGTAATTTTTTGTTCCTTGCCAGTACCTAAATCTTTAGCACTTACATTTACTATACCATTAGCATCTATATCAAAGGTTACTTCTATTTGGGGTACTCCTCTTGGAGCTGGTGGTATACCATCAAGTATAAATCTTCCTAAGGTTACATTATCCCTTGCCAAGGGTCTTTCTCCTTGCAATACATGTATTTCAACAGATGTCTGATTGTCTGCAGCAGTAGAGAATATTTGTGATTTCTTTGTAGGTATAGTGGTATTTCTTTCAATTAATTTTGTCATTACTCCACCTAAAGTTTCAATACCCAATGATAGAGGAGTTACGTCTAATAGAAGTAGATCCTTAACCTCTCCACTTAAAACTCCCCCTTGGATTGCTGCACCTAAGGCAACACACTCATCTGGATTAATGTCTTTTTGTGGCTCCTTGCCAATTAAATTCTTTACTGCTTCTTGTACAGCAGGTATTCTGGTAGAACCTCCAACTAATAGAACCTTATTAATATCATCCTTTGTAAGGCCTGCATCTTCTAAGGCTAGCTTTACTGGTTCTAAGGTCATTTGCACCAAATGTTCTGTAAGTTCATTAAATTTGGCCCTTGTAATATCCATATTTAAATGTAGTGGTCCAGCTTGTGTTGCTGTTATAAAGGGTAAGTTTATATTAGTACTTAATGTAGAAGACAATTCTTTTTTAGCCTTTTCTGCAGCTTCTTTAAGTCTTTGAAGGGCCATATTGTCTTGTCTTAAATCAATTCCATGTTCCTTTTTAAACTCTTCAGCAATATAATCAATTAATGCCTGGTCAAAGTCGTCTCCTCCAAGATGGTTGTTTCCTCGAGTTGCCAATACTTCAAAAACTCCATCTCCAACTTCTAATATGGAAACGTCAAAAGTTCCTCCTCCCAGGTCAAATACCATAATTTTTTGCTGCCCTTCATCTTTGTCTAATCCATAAGCTAAGGCAGCTGCTGTAGGCTCATTAATTATTCTTCTTACGTTTAATCCAGCAATTCGTCCTGCATCCTTTGTTGCTTGACGCTGGCTGTCTGTAAAGTATGCAGGTACTGTAATAACAGCATCTGTAATAGTTTCTCCTAGGTAGCTTTCAGCATCACTTTTTAATTTTTGCAAGATCATTGCAGAAATTTCCTGTGGTGTATATTCTTTACCATCAATAACTTTTTTATAATCCTTTCCCATGTGGCGCTTTATTGAGATTATAGTACTATCGGGATTAGTTACAGCTTGCCTTTTTGCTGTTTCTCCTACAAGTCTTTCTCCATCCTTAGTAAAAGCTACTACTGATGGAGTAGTTCTATTTCCTTCTATATTGGTAATAATTACAGGCTCTCCACCTTCAATTACAGCTACACATGAATTAGTAGTTCCTAAGTCAATTCCAATAATTTTTCCCATAAAAATCCCTCCTTAATGCTTAAATTATTTAGCTACTTTAACCATACTAGGTCTTATGACTTTATCATTTAGCATATATCCTTTTTGTAAAACTTCCACTATAATTCCTTCTTCCTTACCTTCAACCTCTTCAGCTAAAACTGCATGATGATAATTAGGGTCGAAGGCTTTATTTTCACAATCTATTTCCTTTAAGCCATTTTTACTAAGTACATCAATAAGCTGGTCATATATCATTTTGACCCCTTCATAATAGGTATTATCATCATCCATATTATGTAAGGCCCTTTCAAAATTATCTAATATAGGCAAGATCTGAAGTATAATTTCCTCTGCTGCATTAGCATAAATGCTTGTTTTTTCCCTTTCAACCCTATTTTTGTAATCTATAAAATCTGCCTGCAACCTTAAAAGCTTATTGTTTAGATCCTCTATTACCTTTTCCTTTTCTTCTAATTTTCCTTTCTCATTTTCTTCCATTTCTTTTTTATCTTCTACCTTATCAAAATCTATCTCTAATTTTTCTTTAGTTTCCTGATCCTCAACTTTTTCTTCCTTTATGGTTTCTTCTTTTTTTTCTTTATTTTCCATTTAATCACCCTTTTTAAGTTTTTATAATTAACAGATAGTAAGTGCAAGGTACCTTGCACTTACTATCTTTTTAGTAGCATTTCCAGTATTTCAGATAAATTATCTGAAAATAGCTTCAATGAGCTAATTACCATTAAATAATCCATCCTTGTAGGCCCAATGACACCTATTTTCCCGATG
Source organism: Tissierellia bacterium (assembly GCA_012728365.1). Taxonomy (GTDB): domain Bacteria; phylum Bacillota; class Clostridia; order Tissierellales; family Tepidimicrobiaceae; genus JAAYFE01. Next base: position 34,435 of record JAAYFE010000033.1, on the reverse strand, counting down.
ATCATATCACCTAATTTATAGGTTGTTGTAATTAAACTACAATCCTTTATTGTATCGTATATATTTTCTTCTCCTATGGTAATTTCTATACCTTCTTCTAAAGTGTTGTTTAAAAGCACATTTAACAATTGGTCCTTATCTTCAATAAAGGATATAAAAGACTTAGCTTTTTCCATATCCTTATATTCAGGAAAATCAAATATTTTTGTAACACCATCAAGATACACTTCAACATTATCATTGTCCTCAAGGGAATTTATAATTATAGGTATAATACTATCTAGTAAGTTTTTGTACTCATAAAACTCTCTAAATACTTCAACTGTTACAGTTTTTCTTATATCACTTATTGTAAGACCCTTTAGCTTATGGTTGAAAAAGTTAGATATTCTCTCTACCTGTTCAGGAGATATGTCTTGGTCAAGTCTAAAAATAGTATTTTTTACTATTCCTGAATCTCCAACTAATATTATCAGTATTTCTCTTCCATCTAAAGGAACCAATTGAATATGTTTAAGCTTCATTTTCTTTATTTGTGGTGATAAGGCTAAGGCAGTATAGCTAGTTATGGCAGATAAAATTTTAGCTGAATTTTGGATTAGGTCATCTAGTTCCTTAGATTCTCTTGTTAATACCCTTTTTATTTTTTCTTTTTTTTCTATATCAATTTGTATTTTATTTTCCTTTAATATGTTGTTTACATAAAACCTATAGGCTTTGTCTGAAGGTATTCTTCCTGCAGATGTATGGGGTTTGCTTAAGTATCCTAACTCCTCTAAATCAGACATTTCATTTCTTATAGTTGCAGAACTAACTCCTAAATTATATTCTTTTGATATGGTTCTAGACCCTACAGGTTCTGCTTCTCGTAAATAACTATCAATAACAGCACACAAAACCTTTATTTTTCTTTCATCTAACATTTTATCCCCTCTATTCTAACATCTGGCGATGTTTGTTAGCACTCCTCGGCTTTGAGTGCTAATTTAAAGTTACCATAAACAAATCTAAATTGTCAATACCTTATTTAAATAAAATTAATCAGGCAACAAATCTACATAAACTATATTAGATAGGTCTAAACCTTTTTTAGTGAACTTTATATTTCCATTTTCTTCAGTTAAAAGGCCTTGTTTTTTATGTTTATCCAATACAAGTCCAAATATATCATCCATTTCTATTTTAAATGTATTTTTAAATTCTTCTTTACTAACACCTTCTATTAGCCTTAATCCCACAATCATGTATTCTAACATTTTCATATTTTCATCAATATATTCCTCTCCTTCAACTGGAAAATGCCCCATCTGTAAAGAGTTTATATATTTATTATAATCTTTATAATTCCAAAATCTTTTATATCCAATATTGGAATGGGAGGAGATACCAAATCCAATATAAGGCTCCAATTTCCAATAGTATAAATTATGCCTACATTTGAAGCCTTCTTTAGCAAAATTAGATATTTCATAATGTTTATATCCCATGCTTTCTAAAAATTTAATTGCTTCATGGTACATTTGCCTTTCACTATCTTCATCAGGAAGATTCAATTTGCCTTCCCTATGCCACTTATCCATTAAAGTACCTTCTTCAATAATTAAACTATAATAGGAAATATGCTTTACTCCTAAGGTTACTACAGCATCTAATGAATTGATACAATCCTCAACAGTCTGGTTAGGAAGACCAAATATTAAATCAACATTTATATTTTCAAAGCCTGCTTTTCTTGTTGCCTCGTAGGCCTTCAAAAAATCTTCAAATGTATGCCTTCTACCTATTTCTTTTAATATTTTATCTTTCGTAGTCTGCAACCCTAAGCTTATTCTATTTATTCCAATACTTTTATAAACTTTTAGTTTGTCATAAGTTACAGTTTCAGGGTTTACTTCTATTGTAATTTCCTTAATTTCACTTGAGTTATAGTTATCATATATATATTTAAGTATTCCTTCCACATGCTTTTGGTCTATATAAGAAGGAGTCCCTCCTCCTAAAAATATAGTGTCTATTTTGTATTCTTTCATTACATCTTTATACATATCCATTTCCTTTAGTAAATACCTCACATACTGATGAACTCTATTATCCATATTAGGAAAAGAAATAAAATCACAATAATAACATTTGCTGCTACAAAAAGGAATATGGATGTAAATAGCAATTTTCTTCAACAATTTCACCTTCTTAAATTAATTTAATGCACACTAAAAGTGTGCATTATTCGTCATATTTTAAAACAGATAAAAATGCTTCCTGAGGCACTTCAACGGTACCTATTTGTCTCATACGCTTCTTGCCTTCCTTTTGTTTTTCAAGAAGCTTTTTCTTTCTTGATACATCTCCACCATAACATTTAGCTAATACATCTTTTCTCAATGCTTTAATTGTTTCCCTGGCTATTATTTTAGAACCAATGGCCGCTTGAATGGGTATGGCAAATTGATGTCTTGGAATCTCTTCCTTTAATTTTTCAGCAATTTTTCTTCCTCTTTCATAGGCTTTACTTCTATGAACAATTATAGACAGTGCATCTACTAATTCTCCATTTATTAATATATCTAATTTTACCAGATCTGATTCTTTATATCCCTTTAATTCATAATCCAATGAAGCATAGCCTCTTGTTCTTGACTTTAATGCATCAAAGAAATCATATATTACTTCATTTAGTGGTAAATCATAATGCATAATGACCCTATTTTCTTCCAAATACTCCATATTTATAAAAGTCCCCCGTCTATTTTGACATAGTTACATAATAGCCCCTACATATTCTGTTGGAGTCATAATTGATGCAGATACAATTGGTTCTTCCATTGCTTCTATTTCAGTCATATCAGGCATATTAGTAGGATTTTGTATGGACAATTCTTCACCTTTTTTTGTCCTTACCTTATAAATTACACTAGGTGCTGTAGTAACTATATTTAGGTCAAACTCCCTTTCTAATCTTTCCTGTATTATTTCCATATGGAGCAAGCCTAAGAAACCACATCTAAATCCATAGCCTAGAGCTTCAGATGTTTCAGGCTCAAACACTAAACTTGCATCATTAACTTGTAGTTTTTCAAGGGCTTCCCTTACAGAATTAAAATCTTCCCCCTCTGCTGGATATATACCGCAATATACCATAGGCACAACCTTCTTATAGCCTGGTAGTGGCTCAGCCGTTGGATTTTCATGGTCTGTAACTGTATCTCCTACCCTTGCATCTTTAACATTTTTAATACCTGCTACTAGATAACCGACATCCCCTGCTTCTAAGCTATCTACTGGAATTTGTTTAGAGGTAGTTACTCCTACTTCAGTTACCTCAAATTTTTTATTATTAGACATCATCCTTATTTTCATTCCTGGCCTTATACTACCTTCAAAAACCCTTATGTAGGCTACTACTCCTTTATAACTGTCATAGTAGGAGTCAAATATTAAGGCCTTTAAAGGTGCTTTTTTATCCCCTTTTGGAGGAGGGATTTTTTCTATGATCTCCTTAAATACACTTTCTATATTCTTTCCTTCTTTAGCAGATATTAAAGGGGCATTTTCTGCCTCTATTCCAATTATCTCTTCAATTTCTTTTTTCACTTCGTCAGGCCTTGCACTAGGTAGATCAATTTTATTTATAATTGGAATAATTTCCAAATCCTGCTCTAAAGCTAAATAAACATTAGCCAAAGTCTGAGCTTCTACTCCCTGGGTAGCATCTACAACTAGTAAAGCCCCTTCACAGGCTGCTAAACTTCTCGAAACCTCATAGTTAAAATCTACATGGCCTGGAGTGTCGATTAAATTAAGTACATATTCCTCTCCATCTTCCCCTCTGTAGTTTAATCTTACATTTTTTAATTTTATAGTTATTCCTCTTTCTTTTTCCAGTTCCATGCTGTCAAGTACTTGTTCTTCCATCTCTCTTGATGTTAAAAGTCCTGTTTTTTCAATTAGTCTGTCTGCTAATGTAGATTTACCATGATCAATATGGGCAATTATTGAAAAGTTCCTAATATTTTCTTGTTTCACCTTTTGCATGTTTTTCCTCCTTAGAAGTGTATAACTCTAAACTATTATTATAGCAGAATTACTCCTATAAGTAAAACAAAAGACCGTAATAACGGTCTTTTTAAGGAATTTTTTTTAGTATTTTTAAATCAACAAAATACTTTTCTCCAAATAAGGCTAATGTTCTTTCTCTAATATTCAAATTAAAAATAGTTGGATTTTCTATATAACCTAAATAAATTATTTCATCATTTACTAGCTTTATGCCATAAAAAAGTATTAAACATGCAGATAGTATGATTAAAAATTTTAGAAAAGCTAATCGCTTCTCCCTTTTAATTCTTTTATTTTTTTCCACCCTGCTTTCCAAAGTAATCACCATTAGTATTATTTCAAGAAAGCTTAAAATTATACTACTCTATCTTACCAAATCTATTGTTAAAAGGATAATATCTGAAACTTGCTATTCCTTTTATTGACTCCAAGTGTACACATCCAAAATATCTACTATCCTTACTAGCCCCTTCTTCCCTATTATCTCCTAAGACAAATACATATCCTTCTGGAACTTCCCAGTAGTTTTCTGAATATACATGGGTATAAGCTCCATCTTCTATATAATCTTCTTTAAGTAATTCTCCATTTAAATAAACCTTTCCATCTATTATGGCTACAGTATCTCCTCCAATGCCTATTACCCTTTTAATATAATCTTTGTTAGGATGGTCCGGTGCTTCTAAAACAACAATATCTCCCCTATCTGGCCCTGAAAAATAAAGAGGTATCTTGTTTGCAAACAATCTATCCCTTTCATGTAGAGTTGGATACATGGAATTCCCTAATACATAAGTAGTATTAAATATAAAGGTTTTTATCAGCATAGCTATGGCAATGGCTAATAATATACTCTTTATCCACTCAATGGCTTCTTTTTTTACCTTATTGGTCTTTTCTTTTTTCATATGTGCACCCCTTTCCGTAGTTTCTATTAGTTATTATAACATTTTTTTCAATTTATGGATATTTACTTCTTTATTTTATCTATTGCCACACTTAAAATTTCTCCTACAAGTTTAGCCGTCTCCTTTGCTTCCTCCATAGTATTCAGATTGCTGCCTATTTCAATTAAAGCTGAATAATCTGATAAATATTGATTATATCTTCCAATGGGTTTAATCAATATGCCAGTACAAAGACCAGGATAAACCGCATCTGTAATAGCTTTAATATATTTAGCAAAATTAAGTACTGCCTCCTTATTGGGAGAATCTGGCCCTATAACAAAGAAAAATGTTGCCACTTCTTTTCCATCAATATTAATCTTTGTTTTATCCAACAAAGTATCTAAATTTGCCTTTACATTAGGATCATTATGATCAAAACCATCCCTATGTATATCTAGGAGGACTTTTAAATTGCTATTTTCTTCAATTTTTTCACTAATGGTCTTTAAGGATTCTGAATAAGATCTGTTGTAGGATGGTATATCATGGTACTTAGAAACATGCTCAACCTTGTGACCATATTCTTCCATGGTTTCAGCAATAATTTTCCCAATTGTAGTAACATTATAGTCTAAATTTGTACTATGATGTTCACCTGTTTCTAAAGAAGAGTAGGCTTCAGTACCATGGGTATGGTATATAAGTATATAAGGCCTTTCATCTTCTGCTTCAAAAGCCTCTACATTTATTGGATCAGGAATATTTTCAAGAGAAATAGTTCCATCTTTTTCCCTTACAATTATCAAATCCTCATATTCCTCAATCTTATCAATAATTATAAAATCTTCTACTATGGTAGAATGCATTTCAAAATCTTCTATATTATCCTCATTTATATCATTGTAATAGTCGGTGTTGAAACTTAATATAGCAGGAAACTGAGCCCTGATAAATCTGTTTATTGTATTCCTAAACAAACCAATTAAATTAAAGGGACTTTCTGCATTCTTATACTGTTCATTCTTGTATAGATTTATAATGGAGCTTGTTCTACTTAGTAGTGAAATAAATAAACCTCCATCTTCTTCATAGTACTCATGATCAAATACTTCTTTAACTTCATCATTTACTGGTCTAGCTTCAGCCCAACTTATTAATAAGCTTCCTACATTAAAGACAATGAGGCAAATTAAAGCAAATATAATATAGTTAATTCTGCTATCCTTCCCTCTCATAAAAACACTCCTCCATATATGTATCAATATATAATTTATATTCATAAAACTATACATATATGATAGTTGTTTTAGAGAGGGAATTTTGTCTATCTTATATACTTGTTTACATCCTCTAGCCCTATTCCATGATGGAGGGCCATATTAAGTCCATTAGCTATTATTATAGACAAGTCCTCTATTAAAATATCTATTTCCTTAGGAGTGACTACTACATTTGGCATAAAAGGTTCTAATACTTCTTTTATAAGACTATACTTTTCTTCTTTAGAAATATCATCTAATAATGAATAAAAGTCAGTGCCCACTTTTGCTTGTTTCTTCATGGAGGAAATAATTAAATCCATGGTATCATTTACCATTGTAGCAGCATCTACTACTGTAGGTACCCCTACAGCAATAACTGGCACTTTCAAATATTCCTCTGTAAGTCCAATTCTCTTATTGCCTATGCCACTGCCAGGATTAATACCTGTATTTGAGATTTGAATTACAGTGCTTACCCTTTCCATCCTTCTTGAAGCCAGAGAATCTATTGCTATTACTAAATCAGGTTTTATTTTTTCCACTACCCCCTTAACAATCTCTCCTGTTTCTATACCAGTAAGTCCCATTACTCCAGGAGATATGGCAGATACATTGGCTACCGTTTCATCCCTCTCCTTATTATATGCTACAAAAAATTGTCTAGTAACTAATACCTTATCTACAACCTTTGGACCTAAAGCATCAGGGGTTATATTCCAGTTTCCTAAGCCTACAATAAGGGTTTTAGTATTTTCGTCATTTTTACAAATTGACTTTAATTCTTTAGCAAAAACTTTACTTATTTCATCCTTTAGTTCCTGATCTGTGTTTTTAAGCCCTGGAACATCAATATTAATATAGGTCCCCCTTGCTTTTCCTAATTTTTTTTCCCCTTCTTCATTATTTATTGTTACCCTAGTTATGGTATAATTTTCACTCTCTTCAGTTTCAATATCAACTCCAGGCACTTCCTCTTTATAAGCTTCTTTATAGATTTCTCTACTCTCTACAGCTAAATCTGTCCTAATATTAAACATACTACACCTCCTCTTTTGTTTTATTTTTATATAAAAAAGAGAATTTTATGTACGTAAAATCTAAATATCCTTGCATTTAATCTCTCTTCATGGTAAAATAACTTTTGTTAAGATAGAGGAGGTGAATCTATTGGCTAATACAAGATCAGCTGAAAAAAGGATTAGAATAACAAGAAAAAGAACAGAGCTAAACAGAAGAAGAAAATCTGAAATTAAAACTTATATTAAGAAGTTTAATTTAGCTCTAGAAAATGGAAATTTTGATGAAGCTAAGGAATTGCTTAAAGTTATAGATAAAAAATTAAAGAGAGCGGCTCATAAAAATGTTATCCACAAAAATAGTGCTTCAAGAAAGCTAAGCAGATTAACTAAAAAACTAAACAACAAATTAAATGAAGCTGTATAAATAAAACTTCGGGGTTGCCGAAGTTTTTTATTATATTTTAAAACATAAATTTGAAATTAATATTTCCATAGCAAGCCTCTCATCTATAAAAGAAAGCTTAATAGATTCATCAGCCTTTAGGCAATATTTCATAGCTTCCTCCAATTGAATAATTGTAAAATTTCCACTTTGTTCTGCCACCTTGTTAAATTCAAATTTAGATAATTTCATCTTATCAAAAATTTCCTTTTCAGAATAGCCCTTTTTCTTTATGACTTTATACTGAAGCATATTCCTAAGTTGTCTTACTATCATATGTAATATGAAAAGTACTGGTTTATCTGACATATACATTTCATTAAATATTCTAATAGCATTTGCACCTTTTTTATTGCTTATTTCATTTAACAAATTAAATACATTCATCTCTAATGTTTTGGCCATTACATTATCAATTATGTCCTTAGTTACTTCACCATTAATGCTGACATAATTACATATTTTTATAATTTCATTTTCTAAATCGTATAAAGTTTTTTCACTATTGGAATCAAAATAAAAAGACTGCTTAATAAAATAGTTTACATTAGTTTTAGAGATCCTTCTTTTTCTTGATGTAAAAGAGTTTTCAACCCATGTATTAAGGTCCTTCCCCCTTAATCTATTAAATTCTACTACGTCCCCAACCTTCCTAATAGATTTATATACTGGACTTGATTTTTTAACATCCTTATCCTTTACAGTAAATATTAAAACTACATAATTGCCAAGATTCAGTAAATAATCAGCTAAAGTTTTTCCATCTATGGATTCTGTTGTTTGCAAATTCCTCTTTCCTGTTAATATGGGTAGCTCCTTAATTATAATAAGCTTCTTTTCTGACATAAAAGGCAAAGTTTCACAAGCATTCAATATCTTTTCAAAATTTATGTCTTCACCTTCCATTGCTATATAGTTTAAGGTCTCTAGAGATTCAGTAATATATGTTTCTTTAAGTATTTTTAAAGTATAATCCATCATATATTCTTCTTCACCATAAAATAGATATACTGTCTTTAATTTCCCTTCTTTCATATTTTGTATAAAATCTTTATAGTTCAATTCTTTCCAACTCCTTCATAGTTTGTAGATAATATTTTACCATTAAGTACTGGATACATAAGTATAAAATTCCAATTAAAATATGTATTGTATATTTTTCAAGTATATCATATAAACTTATTTTTTCTTTTATAAAGCCTTCAATATAAAAATATTTCTTGTCTAAAATTAGATTTATAAGACCACATTCATCGGTTCTATAAATATCTATTCCCAAAGCTTCATACCTATCTAAAACCTCTTTATGGGGATGATTATATATATTGTTTCTACCTACAGATATAAAACCCACTTTAGCTTTTACACTTTTTAAAAACTCCTCTGAACTAGATGTATTACTTCCATGGTGGGGAACCTTTAAAAAATCAACATCTTTTTTTAAACTTTCTATCAAATTTTTTTCTCCCCCTTTTTCTATGTCACCAGTAAATAAAATTTCCTTGTCAAAATGTTTTAGTAATAAACAAAGGGAAAGTTCATTATCTTGGTCCTTATAAGTATTCAACAGTTCTTCACTAGGACCTAATACAAATATATGGGTATTCCTGCCTAGTTTAATATGGTTTCCTTTTTGTATAATATAAACTGGAATATCTTTTTCATAAGCTTTTAAAATTATATTTTCATAAAGCTCGTTGCCCTTCTTTATATAACCAATATATACCCTTTCTATATTTATATTGTCCATTAAATAAGGTAAACTTTTTGAATGATCTTCATGGAAATGGGTGATAAAAACTCCATTAAGATTAAATATACCATGTTTTTCTAGATAGGGAAGCAAAATATTTTCACCTATATCATAATCACCAAAAGCATTTCCTCCAGTATCAATTAAATAATGACCCTTTTTAGTCCTTATAAGTATACTATCCCCTTGTCCCACATCAATGAATTCAATACTTAAAGAGTCATTTATAGACAGATATGCTAAATTAAATAGTACCACAAGTACAAGATAATAAAATATAGTTTTAACTATCCCTTTATGTAACTTTCTTAAAAATTTGCCATTAACAATTAAGAATAAAACAATATAATAACTGATAATTTCAATAATATCTGGCGAGGGAACCCTAAAGCTTAAAAATGGAAAACTATATAGGATTTCTGCTGCTACAGCTTCTAAATTCAATATAATATTTATTACTGTACCTAATGCATTAGATATATGGGTACTTATATATGAAAACAATATTAAAAATATACTAAGACTTAAACTTAGAGTAAAGAGGGGTACTAAAATAAGATTAGCTAGGACTGCAATTATTGGTAACCTATTAAAATAATAAGCTAAAACAGGCAATATTCCAACCTGGGCTGCTATAGTAGCTACCTTTACCTTGGGTGTTAAATACAATATGAAGAAGGTAGCTATAAAGGATAGCTGAAAGCCTAAATTAAAGCACCAAAAAGGATTAATTAAAAGCAATACTAAAAGGGCAAAAGATAATGTATTAATAGAATCATAGGGTTTAGCCAATATATGAGATATTAATAAGAGGGAAATGCTTATATTTGCTCTTAAAACTGAAGCTGGCATACCAATTATAAAACCATAAATCCATATAGCAAGTAAAGCAATTAAAATACTAATTTTCTTATTTATCCCCACAAAAGATAAGGTAAAAATAATTACAACAGAAATAAGCCCAATATGAAGACCTGAAACTGCAATTACATGGGCTATGCCTAAGTCTCTAAAACCCTTTATTTCATCTTCTTCAATATATGAGTAATCACCTAAGACTATGGATTTCATCAAAGAGTTATTTCTATCTGAAAGATATTTATCAAATACTTCCTCAATTTTATTTATAAAATTTAACCTTAGATTCTGTAAAAAGCTATGATAACCCTTTTTTACTTCCAATAAGTTATTATTCCTTAAGGTAGCTGTTGTAAATATTCCATTAGAAAGAAGATTTAACTTATAATTATACAGCTTTGGATTAGTATTGGATAAAGGTTCGACTACTTCAGCATTAAAAATTATAGTATCATAAAGCTCTATTTCATTATTTCCTATAATAGTTAGTCGCATTTTTTCAGATATATTTTTATTAAAATCCTCTCCTTTTATATTTTTTATCCTTACTATAGCCTTTCCTTTATTGTTATCAATGTATCTTATTTCTTCTACTATTCCCTCTAGTTGTAATATACTCCCTTTATGTTTCAAAAGTTCACTACTGTTAAACTTAATATAGGCTAAAAATATGCCTAATATAAAAAATAATAAAATCATACCAATTCCACTTATAGTATTTTCATTATGAAAATATATTAATAAATTAAATAAAATTGCAAAAATAATTATAGTCAAAATAAAATTTAAACTAATATCAATAAAATAGAAAAAAACTATGCCCAACATAAAGGGTATAGATATATAGACAAAAGGTCTTTTCATAAGCTACCTCTTTCTTTTTCTATTTATCCTAGTTAAAATACAATAAGAATTAATCCCCAAGCATATATCCCAGAAATTCATTATCCATAATTATCCCCTCTTAATTTTAATTAGATTATACCATAAGTTTCATTTCATATTGTACCTAATAGAAAATTAATGGTATTATATTTATAAACAACTAAAGGTGTGGTGATTATATGACTGAAAAAGTATATTTAGAAAACCCATATCTGCGCCAATTGGAAGCTCGTATTGTTGAAAAAAAATATGATAATAATAAGTACTATTTAAAAACTAATAAAACCATTTTCTATCCAAATTTAGCAGGAGGACAACCAGGAGATAAGGGTACAATTAATGGCATAGAGGTTTTAGAAGTATATGAAGATGGGGATGATATAATACACGTACTAGGGGAAAATATTCATAGTGATAGGGTAAAAATGGCTATTGATTGGAATACACGCTTTGATTATATGCAGCAACATTCTGGGCAACACCTTTTATCTTCAGTTTTTTACAAGTTATTTAATGGTGAAACCATTGGTTTTTATATAGGGAAAGAGTATGTTTATATAGATGTTAATATACCTAAGATAAGTGATGAGGAAATAGAGAAGGTTGAATCCTTTGCTAATAAAATTGTATTTTCTAACTTTTCAATCAAAACCTATGTTGTTGAGAAAGAAGATATGGATAAAATTCCTGTTAGAAAGGACCCAAATATAAACTCAAATATTCGCATTGTAGAAATAGATGAAATAGATTTTTCTCCCTGTTGTGGTACCCATGTAAGAAGTACTGGTGAAATTGGGCTTATAAAAATAAGGAAGGTGGAATCTTATAAAGGAAATATAAGAGTGGAATTTGTTTGCGGCCACAGGGCTTTAAAAGACTATAGCTGGAAAAGTAATTATATAAAAGATATTAGCAATATGCTATCTATTAAGGATAAGGATGTTAAAAAAAGGGTGGAAAAGCTTTATGAGGAAAAAGAAAATTTAGAAAAGGAAAACAGAAAATTAAGGGAAAAAATTTATGAATATGAAGCTAGATCCCTTTTAGATGAAGGAAAAAACTATGGTGGTATAAAGATTATAATTAAAAAATTCCCAGATAAAAATATAAAGGATATCCAAAATATATCAAATATTTTAAAAGACCATGAAAATGTTATTTCACTCTTAGCAATAGAAAATGAAGAAAATAATCAATTTGTTATAGTCAGGAATAAGGCCTTAAATATAAATTTAAAATATATATTCAATAAAGTTCTTAAGAAAACAGATATAAAGGGCGGTGGCAATGAAAGTTTAGTACAAGGAAGCTGTAGCAAAAACAATTTAGAGCAGGTATTTAATATTTTCTATGATGAAATAATAAAAACTTTAAATCTATAAAGCTTTCTTTTCGTCTAGACGAAAAGAAAGCTTCTTAATTTATAAAGATAGAATTTCTTTTAGTAAGCTATCCTTTACTTTATTAATTCCCTCATAATCTATTGTAGGAATATATATTTTTTCCAATATATTATGATTTTTACTAGCCTCCTTAAGGCTTAAGGTAGCTTTTTCAAGCAAATAATCATATAGTTCATAATCCTTTCTGTCCATTGCTTTTTCATTAAAGAATTCATTTAAATCTATAATACTTGTTGCATACTTTTCAGCATTTTCATTAGAGGTTATACAAGAATCTAATTCTTTTATGATTAAGGTTTCATACTTTTCTGGAAATAAAGCATTGCGGTATACTTCTACAGTATAATCCTTTATAAGAGCCATTTCATATATTTTCTTAATTAAGGTTGATTTTCCAGTTCCCTTCTCTCCTTTAATATAATAAATAGTTTTTATACCATTCAGAATAGTATCTGTATAATCAACTAATCCCCTTGGTGAATTAGCAGCAGAAAAGGCATGCCTTTCCTTAAATATTTTATCTTTTATTTCATTTTTATTATTTGAGAATATCTCCTCGATTATTAATTTAGTCTTTTTATTTACCTTTTTAAAATCAACAGCTTGCTTATTATTTTCAATTATTATATCATGAATATGCTTTGCAGATTTTAAGTATGAAAAAACCTTAAAATAAGCCCTTTTGTTGGCAGCTTTAGCTTCTATTATCTCCTTTTCTTTTGATTTTAGCTTCTTCCTATCCACAAATTGTGCCAATTCTATTAATTCATCCTTTAAACCAGGATATACAGGTTCTATTATATGGGGTGCTGTTCCATCTACTATGGCAGTTCTTAGTTCCCATATAAATATACTGTCTAAAGAAGTTGGATCTGTTGGACAATGATGGAACTCTACAGTAAAATTTTTAGCAATTAAATGTTCCCCTATTTTTTTCATTAAGGAAGACTTTCCCCCTCCTGGCATTCCTTTTAATATATATAGTTTTTTCCTGTTTTCGTTTATAATATTGTTGTGAAGGGAATAAAATCCCGCAGTAGTATTACCACCAAAAAACATTCGCCTTATGTTTTCCATATTTCCTTCCTCCTTTACCCTATAGTATCAATCTATTCAATATGATTTATAATGTGCCAAAACAATTAAACACTTCTTTAAAAAGAAGTGTTAAGTTACTATAAACTCTACATCAGGTAGCTCATTTTGAAGTTTTAACCTTATACTTCCACTGCTTAAGGCCTTGTCCACAGGTGAAACTCCCATAACTATGTGGGTTATCTCATTATCTTTAGCAAAATCTATTAAGGTTTTTAATATATTCTTAGACCTAAGAACAGTTAAATCCGCACCAGATTCTTTAGAGACTTGAAACAAATATTCTAGTGCTTCCCCATCACTATAACTTTCTAAAAACTTCTCCTTTTCATTTACAACATGTATAACAAAAAGTTTATCCTCCTCTGATTCTACCAGCTCATTTCCTTTTAATATAAGCCTTTCACAAGTTTTCTGTTGAGTAACACATACCATTATGTTTTTTTTCATTACAATCCCCCTCTAACGAGTGATACCAGTATAATTATAACATGAAATTATAAAAAAAGGATGATTTCAGGATTTTTCTCAAAAAACAAATAGGATAGTCAACACTATCCTATTGTAAAATCATCATCATTTTCCATAGTTTTTCTTTTCATAATGTCTGCAACACGACCGGTAGCATAAATATTCTTTATTGGCTTAGACTTAACCTTTCTAACAGCATCTGTTATTCCTAATTCAGTTGCAATCTCAAATTTTAGTTCTTCCAAGGCCTTTTTAGCATTTTCATCAACTCTCTTTTTAACCACTTTATTCACCTCGTTGAATATATTCTCTTATATAGTTTTTCTATTTTTTCATATAAAATACAGGCAAATAAAGGGTTATATATTTTTGTACGCTAAAAGCCACTTCTATTAAGTATATTTAAAACTATATTGATATCCTCTATTGCTATTTGCCCAGGAGCAGATGCTTCTTTTCCAACTGCATAGGTCATATCTGAACCAAATAAGCCACCAATAAGCCTTGTTACTACACCAAGCTTTCCCATAGATACTGTAATTAAAGGAATATCAATAGTATTTCTTGCCCAATATGTAATATTTAATAACCTTAATACATCTCCATAATTTTGGGACATAACAGCTATTTTTACTATATCTGCACCAAGTCTTTGTCCTTCCAGGATCTTATTGTATAGAAATTCCTCTCCAGGTGTTTCTTCAAAATTATGATAAGAAAATATTAACTTAGTCTCCTTTTTATCTATTATGCCCTTTATTTCATCTATAAAGCCCATATCATTATCTATTTCAATATCTAATAAGTCTATGCAATTAGTCTCCAAAGACTTCTTGATTATCTCTATTCTTTTTACTTGGTGTAAGTTAGATTTTCCTCCTTCTTTCCAATGTCTTAATGTAAATATTAAAGGAATCTTACCAATTATATCTGATAAGGTTAGTAACGTATCAATTACGCTTTTTACATCATTTACACTTTCAAAAAAGTCCACCCTCCACTCAATTACATCTGGACGCAATAAAGAAACCTCTTTAGCTTCTTCAATTAATTTTTTCTTATTCTTAGACACTAAGGGAATACATGTCAATATCCTATCTCCACCAAATAAAATGTCTTTTACTACCACCTTTTTTCTACTTTGCACTCTCATAATATCACACCTTACATCTTCCTACTTATCCAATATTTCTTCTTTTATTAATTTTATTGGCATATCTTTACCAGTCCATATTTTAAAAGCTATTGCACCTTGCCATATCATCATCATTAGTCCATTCATATACCTACAACCTGCTTCTTCTGCAATTTTTAATAGCTTAGTTTTATAAGGGCCATATACTATATCGGCAACAAATAAATCCTTTGGCAAATAATCAGGAGAAGAAATTATTGATTGGTCAATAGTATCCTTCATGCCTAAAGAAGTACAATCTACTAACAACTTTGCATCCTGAATTTCTTCTATTAGGAGAGATTCATTTAATTCTAGAGCCCTACTTTCACAATCTGGTACGTTTTTATTAATATTCCCAACTATTTCCTCTGCCTTACTCAGAGTCCTATTAAATAGTACTATTTCTCCAGCCCCTTCAAAGGCTAATTGGCTTGCTACAGCCCTTGCAGCTCCTCCTCCACCTACTAGTACAATTTTTTCCCCTTTAAATTCCACACCTTTTTCTTCCAAAGACTTCACAAAACCTCTACCATCTGTATTGTAACCAATTAACCTTCCTTCTTCATATTTTACAGTATTTACTGCACCAATAATTTTAGCATCAGGAGCTATTTCATCCAGGTACTCAATAATTTTTGTTTTATGGGGCATTGTAACATTAAAACCTTCTACATTTAAGATCTTTAATGCATCTAAGGCCTCTTTTAGATAACCATCCTTAATTTCAAAAGCCAAATATACATAATCCAATCCTAAAGCTTCAAAGGCAGTATTGTGCATATGCGGTGATTTACTATGTTTAAGGGGATACCCAATTAGACCCATTAGCTTAGTTGTTCCCTGAATTCTATTAGTCATAAACTCATCCTTTCTATTATTACAGTACATCTGAAACAGCTTTTAATATAGAATCCACCAATTCATCTCCAATTTCACTTCTAATCTTAGTATACACTATATTTGCCCTAACAGCCATCTCTCCCTTTAATTTATCATCAAGTTCAATAATTTCAGCACCATTTTCTATTATAGTATTAATTCTACTTTCTACTCTTAAATCAGCCTGTTCTCTAGCCCATACTTTTGCTTCCTCAGCAGCCTCCAATATGATTTGTTGGTCTTCTTCTGGTAAATCATTAAAAAGTTGAAGGTTTGTTATTAATGAAATTAGATGTATTAGGTGGTTCGTATTTATAATATATTTTTGTTGTTCATAAAATCTATTGGCAACTATAACTTCATATGGATTTTCTTGTGCATCGATTGTGCCCTGTTGTAATCCAAGGTAAACTTCTGCAAAAGCCATTGGAGTTGGATTTGCACCAAGAGCTTCCCAATAGGCTAAATGATAAGGATTTTCCATGGTTCTAATTTTTTGCCCCTTAAAATCTTCAATTGTTTCTATTTTTTTGTTAGTAGTCATCACCCTAAAGCCTTGATCTGCATATGCAAGTAGCTTTATATTACTTTCTTCATATTTTTCAGCTATTGTATCAAAAAAGGGCCCATCTAAAACCTTTCTTGCAACCTCTGTATTGGGAAATAAATTAGGTAAATCAAACACTGCCAGCTCCGGAACAAAATTCACCTGCGGTGCTGTATTCTGAACTACAAAAGCTATATCACCATTTTGAACACTTTCACAGATTTCCCTATCTCCACCAAGCTGCCCACTTGAATATACTGTTATTTTAATTTTGCCCTTAGATTTTTCCTCAACTAGTTCAGCAAATTTCTTACCAAACAAATATGTGACAGTATCTTCTGGACTATCCATGGCTAATTCAAAAGAATAGGTTGAATTATCAGCATCTCCATTATTACAAGCTGCTAATACTAAACTTGATATGCAGAAAATTAAAATAAAGGTAATAAATTTTCTCATAATTTTTTCACCCCTTTATTTAGAATTATACTAATATTAAACTTATTTGTGGTATATATGTTACAAGAACTAAGGCAAGTAAAAATCCTATTATGAAGGGTAAAGCCTTTCTCGCTATTTCAATTACTGGAATATTTGCTAAACTACTAGCTACAAATAAATTAACACCAACTGGAGGAGTTACAAAGCCTACTGCTAAGTTTACTACCATTATAATACCAAAATGTATTGGATCTACTCCAAAACTACGTACTATAGGTAATAAAATTGGGGTTAATATTAGTATTGCTGGAGTTGTATCCATAAACATACCCACAAATAATAACAATATATTTATTATAATTAATACACTCATCTTGCTTGATGCTATTGACCTAATAATATCAGCTGCAATTTGTGGTGCATTTAGATAGGTTAAAACCCGTGAAAATCCCATGGCTGCTGCTAATATAAAACAAATAGGTGCATAGGAATTAATACTTTCTATTAATAAGGATGGAAGATCTTTAAGCTTAAGGGTCTTATATACAAATAAGCTTATAAATAAGGAGTAAAATACTGATATTACAGCAGCTTCTGTAGGTGTAGCAAGACCACCATAAATACTTCCAAGGATTATTACTGGAGATAACAGGGCCCAAAAACTATCCTTAAATACATTGAAAAAACCTTTATTTCTAAGATTATCTGTAAATTCAATTAGCTTTTCCTTATCTTCCCCTTTATTTCTACAATAAATAACTGCATAAACTGATAGTATAAATCCTATAAGTATTCCTGGTAATATTCCAGCTATGAATAGCCTACCTACAGATTCTCCCGAAGCCATTCCATAAAAAATAAAAGGAATACTGGGTGGAATAATTACCCCAAGGCCACCAGCTACAGCCAGCATAGATGTTACAAAGGTTTTATCATAATTTAAGCTAACCAATATTGGTATGGTCATAGAGCCTACTGCTGCCGTTGTGGCAGGACCAGAACCTGATATTGCACCATAAAATAAACAGGTGAGAATGGCAGCTACTGGCAATCCAGCCGTCTTTTTACCTACGAAAAAAGCAAACATATTAAATAGCTTTTCTGAAATCTTACCACGGGCCATAATAACTCCTGATATAACAAACATAGGTACAGCTAATAAGGGAAAACTATCAACTCCACTTATCATAGCCCTAATGACAAGGGGTGCATTTGCTGGAAATCTTGAATTTAAAATCCATGGCAGAACAGAAGACATTGATATTGAAACACCAATTGGTAATCCTATAGCTAATAAAAGTACAAATATTAAAAAAAATAAGACTAAAGGCAAAAAACTTCCTCCCTTCCTTTTAAATTTTATTAATTTCTCTAATATACATAAATAATGATTGTACCACTCTTACTATAGCAAGACCAAATCCTATAAAAGAAGACATTTGCACAACATACATTGGTAAACCTAAGGCAGGGCTTTTTTGACCACTATTAAAACTTATACCTACAACATCAGCTGATTGAAAAAACATAAATAGAAAGAAAAATAACATTAAGATGTGGCCAATTATATTTATTGCTCTACTTACACCCTTTGAAAAAATATTTAAATGCTGATCAATTTTAAGAGCAATGCCATATCTTATAGTATATGGAAGGCTTAAAAATGCCGACCATATAAACAAATATCTTGTTAATTCTTCAGACCATGATAAGGAGGAATTAAATACATATCTTGCTACTACTTGTGCACCCATAACTACTATCATTAGCAACAAAAATATAGAAAGAATAGCTTTCTCTAAATTTTTATCTAGCCATTTTATCAGATTCAAAATTCCACCTCCATTATAAAGTTTTCAAAAAACCAAAAAAGCCACCTATGTGGCTATAATGTCCTAGGGGAATAGGGTATGCAGATATTGACTACTACTTTATTATAACATTTATTTAAATGATGTCAAGCATGTAATTTCTAATATCTCAGCTACCTTGCACTTATTGTCTTGAATTATTTTTATATTCTCTTTCATCAGTACCTTTTTGAATTTGCAATAACTGTATACGGACTTTATGAATTTGGCTGGTACATAAATGAAATAGCTATAGTGTTTTTAAGAATAGGTATATCAAATGGCGGGAGTATGTGGGAATCGAACCCACCCAAGAGGCTTCTAACCCCTCGTACTGGTTTTGAAGACCAGAGGGCACACCAGCACCCATCTACTCCCACATAACTGATGTATGAAATGTGACTATTATATTATATCATCTTATCAAATTATGTCAAGTATTGTCTTTTTTTCTAAATTTTCAACCTGTCATCATATAATTATATCCATTTTTTTGAAAAATCTACATCTGTCTTTAAAATAAATTTCTTATACCAGTTTTACCCCTAGTTCTTGTGCAAAAACATAAGCTTGTTTATACTCTCCAAATCTTAATCTCCTATTTATTTCTTCATATTTAAAGGCTTAATAGCTTGGATAGTATTGATCCATTAAATTTAATAAGATACCTTTTGATAAATTATCATTTATAAACTTCAAGACCTTCTTAGTTTCTTCTAATCATCCTAGGAGCACTAGAAGTAGGCGGATTTGTAATGACACTATTCCTCATAGGTTTGATAAGTATTAAATAGGATACAGACAATATTACAACACTTACTACCATAGATATAAAGGTTTTCGTAGGTTTCGCAAAGTAAAGTTTTTCTGCATTTTTAATGGTTTCTAATATAACTTCATTGGTAATCCGGTTTTCCTCTATAAATTTTGATATGTTTCCTAAAGCTACCCTACCACTACCAGTTATCCCATATTTTATTTTAGCTTCTTCTTTTAAAGTACCTGTAAGGATATCCATTTCTACATCATATTCCAGGGCAGTTACTTCTTTTTCTGTCATGAAAGTTTTGAATTCATCTAAAGAAACAAAGTTTAAACGAGAATCTCTTTTTAAAGTTTCCAATCTGCTATGGGCATTGACATTGGCGTATATGGTTGTTAATCCACTTATTGAAATAACTATAGCTGCAACAATTAATACTGTTTTTACATCCTTTGGCAATTTACTAAACCTCTTCATTCTAATCCTCCCATTGTATTAGTTCATTAACTATATATTTATTTGAAATTAAAATATAAATTTCTTATGTTTTTAGGCTATGATTATATACCCAAAATTTACTAAATACAATAATAAAAAGGTAAAATTTAGGTAAAATTTTTGTAAAGTTTATTTATAAGTTAAACGTAAAAAACAATAATTCCCCTAATATCACTTAATGATATTAGGGGCACAAGAAAGTGTACAGCAGCTTTCAAAATGTTAAAAACAAAAGATATTAAACTATTTTACAAAATTAGTTTTAGATTGTCTAAGTTGGCTAGAGGGTTTAGCTGTACTTTTTCTAATGAATAAAGCTTTATATAATTCACTTATTAATAATGGAAAGAAGGCAAAAGTTGATACAATTCCCCAATCTATTAGTCCTAGTGAAATGGTATGGAATATTGGCTGTAAAATCGGCACATATATAACTGCCAGCAATAGTAAAAAGGATAAGCTAGTAGCATAAACCATTGTTGGATTAGAAAATACACCTATTTCAAATAAAAGATGCCTTTCAGATCTACTAGAATGAGCCCTTAAAAGCTCTGCAGTAATTAAGGTAGCAAAGGTTATGGTTCTAGCCTTGATTAAGTTGTGGGGAAAAGCCTTCAATGCCCAAGTATAAGCTAGTAAGCTTGTTATACCAATGGCTATACTTTGAATAATAATATCCACCATCATATACCTATCAATTATAGGAGAGTCTGGCTCCTTTGGTCTTAACATCATTATGTCTTCTTCGCCCTTTTCCATACCTAAAGCTAAGGCTGGAAAACTATCTGTCACTAAATTTAACCATAACAATTGTATGGGTAATAGGGGAACTGGTAGATTATACAATATACTAATAAAAACTATTAAAATTTCTCCAATATTACAGGACAAGAGGAAAAATACAAACTTCCTTATATTGCTAAATATAACCCTACCTTCTTCTACAGCTGCTACAATGCTAGCAAAATTATCGTCTGTTAATATTACTTCTGCCGTATTCTTAGCTACATCTGTACCAGTAATGCCCATAGAAATACCTATATCTGCTTTTTTTAAGGCCATTGAATCATTAACACCATCTCCTGTCATAGCTACAATCTCACCATTGGCTTTAAGAGCAGAAACTATTCTCACCTTATGCTCAGGTGTTACCCTAGCATATACAGTAGTATTTTTAACTACTTCCTTTAATTGTCTAT
This sequence comes from Tissierellia bacterium, assembly GCA_012728365.1. Lineage (GTDB taxonomy): Bacteria > Bacillota > Clostridia > Tissierellales > Tepidimicrobiaceae > JAAYFE01. The sequence continues at coordinate 12,947 of JAAYFE010000033.1, read as the reverse complement.
CTGAAATTTCATCTAATTCTTGGCCAGTTATAACCTGATTTATTGAATTTGCAATACCAAGTTCTTTACTAATGGCAAAGGCAGTATCTTTATAGTCTCCTGTTATCATAATGGTCTTTATGCCTGCCCCCTTACATTTAAGTATTGCATCCTTAGCTTCAGGTCTAGGCGGATCTATCATTCCAACTAGTCCAACAAAGGTCATGTCATCTTCTATGTTATCAGAAGACAAATCCTTTGGCAGACTATTAAACTCCCTGTAAGCTAAAGCCAATACCCTTAAAGCATCTTTAGCAAAGGAATTGTTCACATCTAGTACTTTTCTTTTAAATTCCTTATCTAAAGGCATTATCTCTCCATTAATATTTATATATTTACACCTATTAATAACTATATCTGGTGCCCCTTTAGTAAAGGATACTATTTTCCCTGGTATATAATTTTTATGAAAGGTTGTCATCATCTTTCTTGCAGAGTCAAAGGGTATTTCTTCAATTCTAGGATATTTTTTATTCATTTCTTTTTTAAATATGTTTCCTTTATGACCTAAGGTTATTAAGGCTCCTTCTGTAGGGTCTCCAACTACTTTATAGCCTCCATTTATTTTATTTATATCAGCATCATTAGCCAATACTCCTATTGTTAAAAGCCTTTGTAAATTTAAGCCATCTTCAACGCCCACCTTATTACCCTCAAATAAAATTTCACCCATTGGTTCATATCCTACACCAGTTACATGATATATTTTATTATTTGTAAATATCCTTGTAACTGTCATTTGATTTTGGGTCAAGGTACCTGTTTTATCTGAACATATAATAGTGGTACTTCCAAGGGTTTCAACGGCTGATAGTTTTTTTACTATGGCATTTCTTTTAACCATCTTATTCATACCTAAAGCTAAAACAATGGTAACAATAGCAGGTAAGCCTTCAGGTATTGCAGCAACAGCCAAACTAACTGCTACCATAAACATCTCTATTATTTTTCTACCTTGAAATATTCCAACTCCAAAGACAATTATGCATATTAGTATAGTAATTATGCCTAAATATTTTCCAAGTTCATTTAATTTTCTCTGAAGTGGTGTTAACTCTTCCTCATAAGATTGAATTTCTTCTGCAATTTTCCCAATTTCTGTATTATGGCCTGTATCAACTACTATACCTCTTCCTCTTCCATAGGTTATAATAGTACCCATAAATAAGATATTTTCCCTTTCTCCTAAGGGTACATCCTCTTCAAAAAATATTTCACTATTTTTATCTACTGGCACAGATTCCCCAGTTAATGATGCTTCGTCGGCTTTTAAATTGGAGCTTTCAATTAATCTTATATCAGCTGGCACTATATCCCCTGCCTCAAGTACAACCAAATCTCCCGGAACTAAATTTGATGTGGGAATTACATCTAAGTGTCCATTTCTAATAACTTTAGCAGTAGGAGCTGTCATTTCTTTAAGTGCTTCTAAGGCCTTTTCAGCTTTACCTTCTTGGTAAATTCCCAATAGGGCATTTATAAGTACAATAGAAATTATAACTATTGAATCCCTTATTTCCCCAATAAATATGGAAAACACAGCTGCTCCAATTAAAATAAGTACTAAAAAGTCTGCAAACTGATTTATAAGTTTAGAAAAAAAGCTTTCCTTTGGCTTTTCTTTAAATTCATTAGGTCCATATCTTTGGAGTCTTCTTTCAACTTCCAAATCCGTCAAGCCCTTTTCAATATCTACACCTAAATTTTTTATTACTTCCTCCTTCTTCTGCTTATACCAGTTCATTATTACCCCTCTCTTCCCTTCTTTTTATAATGCCTGTCCTTATATTTATATAGTTTGTCCTTAAAATTTATGACTTATTTTCATAAAAGTAGGAAAGGCTATGGTCTTACATTTATAAATAAAAAAATTTTCCAGCCTGTTTTTAACTGTTTAAACAAGGCTGGAAAACTTTTTAAAAATAGTTAATAAAAATATTGAAGGTAATTGTCCAAAACTAATTTAAAATTTTAATTATCTTTTTCCCATATAGAATAAATTCATAATGGCTGCAGCTATACCAAGTAAAGTAGAAACAAGTAGAAGCCAAGGGCTAGTATTAAACTTAGTATCTAAATACTTGCCTATAAAGACACTTACTAGAACTGTTGTTATCAAGGTTACAGTAATTTGAGAAAAATATGCTAATCCACGAAAAATATTCCTGTCTTGGCTATTTGATCTTTTATCCTTATTAGGTTGCCTGTTCATAATAAACCTCCCTTATTAAAAAATATGGTATCTTAAGCACTATAAGATACCATATTTTATGTAAGATATTTACTTTTAATATGTAATTAGTCACAAGTTATGTTCTTTTTCTAGTACTATTTCGTACTATAAGTTTAGTTGGTAAATATTCATCTTCCTTGTCTAATTTAAAATTAATATAATTTAATAATTTCTCGCAAGCTTTATATCCAATTTCATAAGCAGGCTGTGCCACAGTTGTTAAACTAGGAGTAATTAACTGACTAATATCAATATTATCTATTCCTATGACTTCTACTTCATCTGGTACCAATATATTCATATCCTTTAAAGCTTTAATAACACCAATTGCAATTATGTCTGAACCTGCAAATATGCCTTTAATTTCCTTATTATTTTTAATTAAGGTGAATGTTTTCTCATAACCAGATTCAATACTATAGTCTCCATATACTACATAGGCAGGATTTAGTTTTATACCAGCTTCCTCAATTGCCTTTCTATAGCCTTCAAAACGCTTCATTGTAGTATCAATACCATAAGTTCCTCCCAAATAGGCTATGTTTTCATAGCCGCCAGAAAGCAGATATTTTGTAGCCTTATATCCAGCTTCTACATTGTCAATAAATACTCCCTTGTATCTTTCCAAATCCTTGGTTTTCCTATCAATTGGTACCACAGGAATGTCTATTTTATAAAATTTGTTTCTAAACTTTTTATCTTTAAAATCACCACTAGCATTAAGTATAATACCATCTACCCTTTTTTCAAATAAAGCATTTAAATAGTTTTTTTGCTTATCAATATTCATATCAGAATTACATAAAAATACTGTATATCCATGTTCACTTGAACAATCTTCTACCCCTCTAGCTAATTCTGCAAAAAAATGGTTTCTTACATCTGGAATTACCAGACCTATAGTTTTTGTTTCAGAAACAGTTATACTCCTTGCATTTGAATTTGGCACATAGCCTACTTCGTCTATAATTTTCAAAATCCTTTTCCTAGTTTCTTCTGATACCCCTTCCTCTTTATTATTTATTACCCTTGACACTGTAGCTTTTGATACATTGGCCATTTTAGCAATGTCATTTATGGTTATTTTCATATATAATCCCCCATTCCCTGTTGAATACAATAATAAATCGGTTAAGTAATGAATTAATTCTACCACAATATTGATATATTTTCAACAAATTAAATTACTTAGAATTTTATAAAATCACAATGCTTTTATTATTTCATAAATATCCATAGCCATTAACTTAAATCAAATATAATTGTTCTAACAAAAAATACTTTTAATACATATAGCCTAGATGTTATTATTTAAACTAAAGAAAAAAATCCCGCTTTTAAAAGCGGGCTATCCTAACTAAACATAGCTTCTACAAAATCATCCACATTGAATTCTTGTAAGTCCTCTATTTGTTCCCCAACTCCTATAAGCTTAATTGGTAACATTAGTTCCGATTGCACTGCTATAACTACTCCTCCTTTAGCTGTCCCATCTAGTTTTGTCAAAGCTACACCAGTTATATCACATACTTCCTTAAACTCCTTTGCCTGGGAAATAGCATTTTGTCCTGTAGTTGCATCTAGTACCAATAATACTTCTTTTTCAGCTTCAGGATATTCCCTTTCTATAACACGAAATATTTTATTTAACTCATTCATTAAATTCTTTTTATTGTGAAGTCTTCCTGCAGTATCACATATTAACACATCTGCTTTTCTAGATTTTGCTGCTTGAATTCCATCATATATAACAGCTGCAGGATCTGCACCTTCGCTATGCTTTATAAGGTCTACCCCTGCCCTGCGACTCCATTCTTCAAGCTGTTCAATTGCTGCAGCTCTAAAAGTGTCTCCAGCTGCCATTATGACTTTTTTACCTGATTGTTTTAAGTTATAAGAAAGTTTTCCTATGGTAGTAGTTTTTCCTGCCCCATTTACTCCAACTACCAAAACTACCGTTGGTGATTTGTCCACATTTAGTTTATTGCTAAGTCCAGTTTCATTCATTATATCCTTAATTTCTTCTTTAAGAAGTTCTCTAATTTTTTCTGCTTCATTTACCTTTTCTTCTTTAACCCTTTCTTTTAATCTATCAATTATATTCATGGTAGTATTAATGCCCACATCAGCAGTAACCAATATTTCTTCTAGCTCTTCAAACAATTCTTCGTCTATTTTTCCATAGGATTTTAAAACGCTGTCAATTCTTTCAGTCATACCCTTTCTAGTCTTATCAAGCCCTTCCTTTAATCTTTGAAAGAAACTTTTTTTAACTTTCTTTTCTTCCTTAACTTCCTCAACTTCCATAACTTCTTTAGATGCTTTTTCTTCAACCTTATCTTCTTCTACTTCTTCAAGCTTTTCAACTTTTTCAACTTCCTGAACCTTTTCAACTACATTTTCTTCTTTCTTCTTCCTTCTAAAAAAATTCTTAAACATTTATCTATTCCTCCTTAACTTGCAATATCTTCAAGCTTATCTGTTAATTTTACAGAAACTATTTTGCTAATACCCTCCTCCTCCATAGTAACACCATATAGAGCATCTGCAATTTCCATAGTTTTTTTTCTATGGGTTATGATTATAAATTGGGTGTTTTCTGCTAGTTCCATTAAATAGCTTGTATATTTGCTAATATTTGATTCATCTAAGGCTGCATCTATTTCATCTAATACACAGAATGGTGATGGTTTTACTTTTTGTACTGCAAATAAAAGGGCTACAGCTGTTAAAGATCTTTCACCACCAGAAAGCAGGTCAAGATTTTGTAGTTTCTTTCCTGGAGGTTGGGCCTTTATTTCAATTCCACAATTTAATATGTCCTCTTCATCTACTAATTCAATGCTGGCTGTACCACCATCAAATAGCTTCTTAAATATAACATCAAAGTTTTCATTTATTATTTTAAACTTTTCAATAAATTGCTTTTTCATCTTGCCTTCCATATCAAATATAACCTTATTGAGATCTTCTTTAGCAGTTAAAAGGTCCCCATGTTGCTTCCTCAAAAACTCCAATCTTTCCTTTACCTGTCTAAATTCTTCTATAGCGTCTAAGTACACAGTACCTAAATCCTTTATTTCTTCCTTTAGATTTTTAACCAAATCTTCTGCTTCCTTTAAATTTTCTATTTCAAATTTGTATTCTATTGCTTCATCATAGGTTAAGTTATATTCTTCCTCTAATTTGTTAAATATATTATCTAACTGTGTGCTGTATTTTGCTTCCTTAATGGAATAATGGTTTTTCTTATTTTCAAGTACCTTTATGTTATCTAATACATCTTTTAATTTATTTTGAATTAAGTAATAGTCCTTCAATAATGAATCCTTTTCTTCCTTTAATAAGGTTAATTTACTATTCTTTTCTTCATTTTTTGATAATAGCTTTTCTATTTCTTCATTTACTTGCAGTATTTCTGCTGAAACCCTATCTATATTGACTAAATTTATTTCCCTCTCTTTTTTCTTATTTTCAATAGTGTCATTTATATTCTTTAGTTCTAATTCTGCATTTATTATTTTTTCTTCAGTATTTGCCATTTTATTTTCCAGTATATTGATTTTTATTTGGGCATCTGTAACTTCCTTTTTTACTTCTTCTAATGTTTTTTTCCTTTCTTCAAAAACTTCCATAGACTTAACTATTTCTTTTTCAAGGGCTTCTCTTTTAGCTGATAATGTACTTATTTCTTCGTTAATATGTTTTTCCTCTTCATCTATGGATCTAAGCTCTATCTTTAACCTATTTATTTCCTCATTATATTTTAATACCATCTCTTCATTTCTTTTAAGTTCATCAGAATGTTTATTTATTTCATTTTCTATTTTTATTATTTCAATATTAATACCTTGTAAAATGTTTTCTTTTTCTTTAATCCAGTTCATATATTCATCAATTTTTGATTTTACAAAGGCTTTTTCCTTTTCTAAATTAGATTGTACTTGTGTAAGTTCATTTATTTCCCTTTTAATTTTATTAATCCTATGCTTCCTATTAAGTAGATTATTCACCTTGGGCATGCTACCACCAGTTATGGAGCCACCCGGATTTACAACATCTCCCTCTAAGGTAACTATTTTATAAGAATAATTAAACCCTTTAGCAACTTTAGTAGCATAGTCTATATTTTCTACTACAATGGTTCTACCTAGTAGATATTCTATAATATCTTTATAAATGCTATCATATTGAACTAACTCTGAAGCTAACCCTATAATACTGTAGACTTCCCTATCCTTATGGCTTATATTTATTGCTTTAGCTTTAATAGTAGAAAGGGGTAAAAAAGTAACCCTTCCAAGCTTTCTTTGCCGTAGATAACTTATAATGAATTTAGCATCATCTTCATCTTTAGTTACAACATTTTGAAGACTACCACCTAATGCAACCTCAACAGCTTTTTCATATTTTGTATCTACTTTTATCAGATCTGCAACTACTCCTATAAGCCTATCCTTAAGGGTTTTGTCTTTTTTATAGGCTAACATTAAGTTTTTAACACTTTTATAATATCCTTCATAATCTTCTTCCATATTGGTTAACAAATTATAGTTTGTAATTTTACCCTGTAAGGTTATTTTGTTCTCATTTATTAATTTATACAGGTTGTCCAGCTTTTCTTTATATTTTTCTTCTTCTAACTTTAAATTGACTAAAGCTTTATTAATAGCAACTATTTCCTCTTTCTTATTGCTCTCAATTATTTCCATTTCTTTAATAGTTTTCTGCTCCTGCTTTTTCTTTTCACAAAGAGTAGCTATTTCTTTTTCTATTTGGCTTATCCTCTTAATTATATTGTCCCTAAAGCTAGATATACTATTTAATTTACTTTTTTTATCAGCAATTGTATTGTAAAGGGTAATTACCCTGTCCTTTTCTAAATTTATTTCCTTTTCTCTTTTCCTTATATTTTCACTTAACCTTTCAAGATTTTCACTTTTTAATCTATAATCTTCTTTAAAATTTTCCAACTCTTCTTTACTTAGGCTAGTTGTACTTGATAATAATTTTTTATCTTCCTTAAGCTTATTATATTTTAATTTAAGCTCTTCTATTTCCTTTGCAAGCCTTTCAACATCCTTTAAATAATATTTCTTCTTCTCTTCTAAAATTGTTAGTCTATTTTTATTGTTATTTATTTCAAACATTATATTTTCCTTATCTTTTTGAAGCTTTTCAATGTTCAGACCTTTAGAGTCCATAACTTTCCTGAGTAAATTTGACTCTTCCTCTACTTTTTCCCTTTGAGCTTCCAGTTGGTCTATTTGTCTTTGTACTACTTCCTTTTCTTCCATGCACTTACTTATTTGTCCCTGTAATTCTTCAATTTTTCTTAGCATTAGATTGATTTCAATTTCTTTTACTTTATTAGAAAGCTCCATATATTTTTGAGCTTTCTCTGATTGTTCCTTTAGGTTTTCGTATTGAATTTCTAGCTCACCTATTATATCCTCAATTCTAATTAGATTATTGTCAGTTTTTTCTAACTTTTTTTCAGCTTCCATCTTCTTTGATTTGTATTTTACTATGCCTGCCGCTTCTTCAAATATATGACGTCTATCTTCAGGCTTAGTACTTAAAATTTCATCAATACGGCCTTGTCCAATTACGGAGTAACCATCTTTTCCTATACCAGTATCCATTAAAAGCTCTCTAACATCCTTTAACCTGCAGGGATTCTTATTTATATAGTATTCACTTTCTCCAGACCTAAACATTCTCCTCGTAATAGCTACTTCCTGAAATTCAACAGGCACCTTTTCATCAGAATTATCAAACACTATTGTTACTTCAGCATAACCTAAGGCTCTTCTTTTGTCTGTACCAGAAAAAATAACATCTTCCATTTTACTACCCCTTAAGGTTCTAACACTTTGTTCACCTAAAACCCATCTGATTGCATCGGCAACATTGCTCTTTCCACAACCATTGGGTCCTACTATGGCAGTAATACCGTCTTTAAATTCTATTTCTGTTTTATCAGCAAAGGATTTAAATCCCTGTATGAATATCTTTTTAAGATGCAAAACAATCACCCTTCAATAAGTTTTAACTTTGATAGATGCTCTTTTATTCCTGTTTTTCTATCTAATTGTTCCGTATAGCCTCCAAGGGTTATATTTAAAGTATCAAAATTTAGCTCATTATTATTATATATCTTAACCTTTTTAAAACCATAGATCTTTTTTAGGTAGTCAATATTAGAGGATTTTTGACCAGCTATATAGGAAACAGTTTTTCCATTTGCTTCTATTATTAAGGTATCATTAAAATAGGACCTAATTTTTTCATCTAAATATTCCTTAAGTATTATTCTAATAATATTTGATTCTACCAACTGCCTAAAGGATGGATGGAAAGGACCTGCTACAACGTCTTTCCCTAAAGTAATATTATCTGTAGGCTGCAATCCTACACGGATTACATGGATATTATGGAACTGAAATAACATAAGTATATCTGTAGTTATATCTATTGCTTCATTTAAAGTTAGTGGCTTATATAAGTTCCTTTGATACAGTTTTTCTAAGAAGGTATCTTTAATAACTAGGGTAGGATATATTCTAACACAATAAGGGTTAAGTTTTACAAATTCCCTTGCTGTGTACAAGCTCTTTTCCCTATTATCCCCCACAAGACCTATCATCATCTGAAGGCCTGAATTAAAACCGTAATCCTTAATTAGTTTAGAGGCCACATAGACCTGATTGCTATTATGGCCTCTTCCACTTTTTTCAAGAACATCATCACATAAGGATTGTACACCTAATTCTATTGTATCTACCTTGTATTCCTTTAAAAGGCTTAGTATTTCATGATCTATATAGTCTGGCCTTGTAGACAGCCTTATGCCTTGAATTTTCCCTTCTTCCTTATACTTTAAGGGAACTGCTAAAAGTTTCCTTTGAATAGCTTTATCAATTCCTGTAAAACTTCCACCATAAAAAGCCACTTCCACAGTAATATTTCTTTTAGGGAAAGTATTTAAATATTCCATAATAGTTTTATTTACATAATCTTCAGTTACATCAGTAGAAAGTCCAGTAATCCTCTTTTGATTGCAGAAAACACAGTCATGGGGGCAGCCTAAATGGGGAACAAATATGGGAATTATATAATAGTTTTTACTCAAAATGCTCACCTAAATTCATAAGGGCTTGCTTAGCAGCATTTTGCTCAGCTTCTTTTTTGTTCCTCCCCATTCCTTTCCCAATAACTTTGTTTTCTACAATCACATTCATATAGAATTTTTTTCTGTGATCTGGCCCATCTTCCTTTACCACCACATATTCAATTTTAGATTTGGTTTTTCTTTGTAATTTTTCTTGCAATTCAGTTTTATAATCCTTAAAGAGACTTCCTTTAGATAAGGCATATATAACTTCCTGTTCAAAATTGCCTAAAAGGAAGTCTCTGGCAGACTCATATTTGCCATCTATGTATATGGCCCCCGTTAATGCCTCAAAGGCATCTGCCAGTATAGACTCCCTTTCCCTGCCTCCTGTAGCCTCTTCTCCCTTTCCCAATAAGAGAAACTTACCTAATTTAATTTTATGGGCAGCAAAGGCTAAGGAAGATTCACAAACCACCGAAGCTCTCCTTTTACTAAGCTCCCCTTCAGGTAGTTCAGTAAGCCTTTTATAAAGGTATTCACTTACAACTAAATCAATTACCACATCCCCAAGAAACTCCAACCTTTCGTTACTAACTACACCTGCCTGTTTGTTTTCATTGGCATAGGAGCTATGGGTTAGGGAAGTATTTAAAAGATTTAAATCTTTAAATTTATAATTAATAATAGCTTGTAGCTCTTCTAACTTTTTTTTTCGTTCTGGTGATATATTCACACTATAACCTCCAAATTAATTTCAAAATAATTTAAAATTACTTATTTCCTAAAAGCTCATTTATATAATTTACTGCATCTCCAACAGTTTGTATATTTTCAACTTCGGCATCATCAACTTCAAGCTCAAATTCGTCTTCCAATGCCATTATAAGCTCTACTAAATCTAAAGAATCTGCATTTAAATCATCTTTAAAGGAAGTCTCCATAGTTATTTCCTCTTCATCAATGCTAAATTGCTCTGAAATTATTAATTTTACCTTTTCGTACACCATATAAAACACCTCCAAATTATTGCATTTTTAATTATTTATATCGTCTTCTATTAAATTTATAACCTGATTTTCAACAAAATTTTTAACCTGTCTAATGGCATTTTTTATAGCTACAGCATCAGAGCTTCCATGGGCCTTAATAACAGGTTGCTTAAGCCCTAAAAGAGGAGCTCCACCATATTCTCTATAATCCATTTTATCCTTTAAGGAGCTAAATTGGGATTTTAGAAGTAAGGCCCCTATTTTAGATTTAAAATTACTAGTTAACTCTTCTTTTATCATAGAAAATATAGATATGGCCATACCCTCTGTTAATTTTAATATAATATTTCCAACAAAGCCATCACATACAATTACATCACAAACCCCTTGAGGAAGATCCCTTGCTTCTACATTACCAATAAAGTTTATAGTTGATTCCTTTAAAAGGTTGTAAGCCTCTTTTACAAGGGCATTTCCCTTTGCCTCTTCTATGCCTATATTTGCTAAGGCAACTTTTGGGGATTTATATCCTAATACTTTTTCACAGTATATAGACCCCATAATTGCAAATTGTTTTAAATACTCTGGCTTGCTATCTACGTTAGCTCCTGCATCTATAAGTAAAGACATGCCTTTTGTAGTAGGATAAGGTACTGCTAAGGCTGCTCTTTCAATACCTCTAATCCTTTTAACTATAAAAAGCCCCCCAGCAAGTAAGGCTCCAGTACTTCCAGCTGACACAAAACCTACACCTTTGTTCTCTGTTAAAGCCTTTAAGCCTACTACCATTGAACTGTCCTTTTTCCTCCTAATGGCCAAGGCTGGTTCATCATCATTGGTTATTATATCATTTGCATTTAATATTTCTATTGCATTTTTTGGATAATCATATTTTTTTAATTCTTCTTCTATTATGTCCTCCTTACCTACTATTATTATTTCAACTCCTAGTTCTTTAACAGCATCAATAGAACCCTTTACAACTTCCTTATAGCCTTTATCTCCTCCCATGCCATCTACTATAATTTTCATATTAATCCTCCTAATATTCCTTAAGTGCCACTGATATTTAATATATTATAGAACAGTTAAAAATGCAATATTTATAGAAAAAAAGATAGTGATTTATTCACTATCTTTTACTCTACTTCTAATACTTCCCTGTCTTTATAGTATCCACAAGCTCTACAAACCCTATGGGGTAATTTTGGCTCATGGCATTGTGGGCATTCTGTAATTGTAACCCTATTTAATCTATATGCTGATGCTCTTCTTTTATCTCTTCTAGCTTTTCCAGTTTTTCTTTTTGGTACTGCCACCTAAAACACCTCCTTATTCCTTTAGCCTCAAATCTTTTAATACTGCAAGCCTTGGGTCAATATCTTCTATAACACAGTTGCATTCCTCAATATTTAAATTTGTACCACATTGAGGACAGATACCTTTACAAGCTTCTTTACAAAGAGGCTTCATTGGAAGGGCCAAAACAATAGTAGTCAATATTTCCTCTTGAAGATCTAATTCATCTTCAGAGTAATATATGACCTCCCCTTCACCTTCTTCCATATTTTTATCATTTTTTTCTTCCAATTTTCCTGATAAAATGATCCTGCCTTCTTTTATAAAGGATTCTAGACATCTTCCGCAGTTTTCTTTGTACTTATATGCTATGTTTAGGTGAATAAAATAATCTCCATCTACCTTATATATCTCTCCATCATATTGTATTGGTTCTACGAATTTAATTTTTCTACCATAGATGTCTATTCCATCCTTTTTTATGTCACCCCTAAGTACTAGACTGGACACATTTTCATCACGGAGTTCTAATAGGTCTATTTACATAAGTTTCACCCCATAAACTAACACAAACTATTATATATAAGGAGGTGTGTGTTTGTCAAGAAATATTATTTTTTAACTAATTCTACAGTATCCCTTGCAATCATTAATTCTTCATTTGTTGGAATTACAAGTACTGGAACACTAGTTAGAACCTTTGACACTATAGCTTCTTTTCCTTTTACTTTACTATTTAGTTCTGAGTCTAATTTAATATTTATACAGTCAAGACCTTCGCATACATAGTATCTAACTGTTGGTGAGTTTTCACCTATACCTGCAGTAAACACTACAGCATCAACGTTGCATAATAGGGCTGAGTAAGCTCCAATATACTCTTTTACCCTGTTACAGAATACTTTAAGTGCCAATAGGGCCCTTTCATTTCCATTTTCTGCTGCTTCTTCCAAGTCTCTGAAATCACTACTTAGCCCTGAAATTCCTAATACACCTGATTTCTTATTTAATACATTATTTATTTCCTCAAAGGTAAGGCCTTCTTTTTCCATTAAAAATGGTATAATAGCTGGGTCAATATCTCCACATCTAGTTCCCATAGCTAAGCCTTCTAGTGGGGTAAAGCCCATACTTGTATCAATGGATTTTCCACCTTGAATAGCACAAACACTAGCCCCATTTCCTAAGTGGCAAGTTATAATATTTAATTCCTCTACAGGTTTTCCTAATATTTCTGCCGCCCTTTAGGATACATATTTATGGCTTGTTC
>JAAYFE010000032.1 GCA_012728365.1 Tissierellia bacterium | reverse complement strand
CCTATATATGGAATATCCTCTACATCATAGCCTAATAATTGGGCAACATAGCTGTCAATTAGTACTGGATCCTTACCAACTAGTACCCTGTTCATCTGGACAGGGTTTCCCCCTTCTTAAAAGTTTAAATCCACTATTATGCCATCTACTATTATTAGGTCTTGCTTTATTACCTTGTTCAGGTAGGCAATAGGCTTGTGTAAGCCCATGGTATGGAAACGCCTTTTTTCCTTATTTGGAATACAGCCCTTCATATTCTTTAGGGCACAGGTAATCCTAGTTTGGCAATGGCCCTTTAGGACTGGCATGTTAATTAGGTAATCAACCTTCATTATGCTGTCACAAACTGAAAGAGTCATGCCATCTACCTGGTACTCACTATAGCTGTCTTTTTGTAAGTCTATTAAGGGTACATTATACTTTTTAGATAAATCCTCATATCCACAAACCTTAAAGGCCAGTTGGGTTTTATCCCCTATCCAGGCCCCTTCCAATATGACTATCTTCTTATAGCCCTTAGCCTTTAGATACTCTATTAAGCCTTCAACCAAGTCAGGACAGGTGGTGGCTCCAGAAGAGGAGGGCTTGGCCAGAACTAAATTAGGCTTGATGCCTATTAAAGAGTCCTTATTGGGTATTTCCTTTTCTAGATCTATTTCATCCAATAGGCTTTTTATCATGGACTTGGGTTGGTCTCCATACATGATGTATATTAGATTAGGATCCATCATATCACCCCTATTTAAAAGATAATATCCTCTATTTATTATATCATTTGTTTATATTACCAAAATATAAGAACAGTAGTACTGGTACAATTAGAAAAAATAAATACTTTAATAAAAAATACACTGGATTACTATTAAACTGTCCCAAACAATGTATATTTTTTACCTCAATTGGCTCATAAGTTTAACTATGGGCTGCAAATGTAATCTTCTTGTATTTTTATTAAAATCTAAATTCCTTAATCTTTCATCTATGTTAAAATATATGTAAATTCAAAGAGAAAGGGGGCTTTGTATGAAGTTCATATCCTATCTATATAAGGGCAAGGAAGGTTATGGAATAGTGGATAAGGACTCAATTGTTCCTATGGATGCTCTTTTAAATCAACTAGGTAAAGAAGTACCTAAAAACCTCTTGGAATTTATTGAAACTTATTCTGATTCCCTTATAGAGGATCTTAAGGCTATCTTGTCCAAGGAAGGTCTTGAAAAAATCCCCTATGATGGAGTAAAGATTACTGCACCTATTCCCTATCCAAGAAGGAATGTATTTTGTCTAGGTAAAAACTATGAGGAACATGCTTTGGAAGTAAAAAGTCTTCCTAGTGGAGAGGCTGCTGTTCCTAAATATCCAATTTATTTTTCCAAAATAGCCTATCCCTGTATAGGCCATAGAGACAAGGTCATAATACCAAAGGAGTATAGCAACAAAATTGACTATGAGGTGGAACTGGCCATTGTAATTGGTAGGGATGGCAGGGATATACCCATAGAAAAGGCAGAGGATTACATATTTGGATACACCATTGCCAACGACATAACAGCTAGGGATATTCAAAGAAAGCACAGCCAGTGGTTTAAGGGTAAAAGTTTAGATACTTTTACACCTGTTGGGCCCTATATTGTACACAAATCTCAAATAGGCTTTCCTGTAGAGTTGGATATAGCCTGCAAGGTAAATGGTGAAGTAAGACAGAAGTCCAATACCAAGCATATGATTTTTCATATCCCTTATATAATTTCCGACCTATCTAGGGGACTTACCCTAAGGGCTGGAGATATAATACTGACAGGTACTCCTGCAGGAGTAGGCATGGGATTTGACCCACCAAGGTTTTTAAAGGTAGGGGATGTGGTGGAGTGCTATATAGAAAAGATTGGAACCTTAGTTAATACTATAGAATAAAAAACTTCCAAGGAGGCAGTCTAATTAGGCTGCCCAGCTTGGAAGTTTTATTTACTTATTGTATACAAATATGGCCTTGGGCTCTAAAAACTCTTCCACACCAAATATGCCACCTTCACGACCTAGGCCTGATTGCTTAAATCCTCCAAAGGGTGCATTTCGGGTAAATAGTCCCTTATTTACAATGACATTGCCTGCCTTTATCCTGTTGGCCACTTCCCTAGCCTCATCCTCTGGCCCAAATACGGCAGAAGATAGGCCATACTCTGTATCGTTGGCTATCCTAATGGCCTCTTCCTTATCCTTATAAGGAATAATACATAGGACAGGACCAAAGATCTCTTCCCTGGCTATTGTCATATCATTCTTTACATCTGAAAATACAACTGGCTTAATGTAATAGCCCTTTTCATAGTCCTGGGGCACCTCACCATATATGAGTCTGGCCCCTTCTTCAATTCCCTTTTCAATGTAGGACTTGACCTTGAGAAATTGCCTTTCTGAAACCACCGGACCTATATTCTTTGGAGACAGGGCCGGATCCCCAAAGGGATATTCCTTGGTAATCCTGATGACCATTTCTTCTATTTTTTCCTTTTCATCCTCTGGTACCAATAATCTAGTTAGGGCACTGCAGGTTTGCCCTGTATTGTTGTAGACAGTATCCAGGGTTTTCTTAAGGGCCAATTCTAGGTCTGCTCCCTTGAGAATTACAGAAGGTGATTTGCCTCCCAACTCTAGGGTAAGCCTCTTTATGGTCTTCATGGTCCTTTGGGCAACTTCTCTGCCTGTTTTAGTTGAGCCTGTAAAGGTTACCATATCCACATCCTCATGCTCTACTAGCATATTGCCTACTTCTGCCCCTGTTCCTGTAACTAAATTAAATACACCTTTAGGAAAGCCTAGCTTGTCTATGGCATCAGCCAATATATAGGTAACTAAGGGTGTGTTTTGGCTTGGCTTTAATATGATGGTATTGCCTGTCAATAGGGCTGGTATTACCTTCTTAGTAACCTGTCCCAAGGGATAGTTCCAGGGTGTTAAGGCAGCTACTACTCCTACTGGCTCCATTCGAAGGAGATGGTCTCCCATGTCCTTTTCAAATTCATATTCCTTCACTATCCTTACATAGTTTTCTCCATCCTTAATAAAGGGTAGGGTATGCATATTTAGTGCAAAATCCATGCCCCTGCCTAATTCCTTTACTATCATGGCTGCCAATTCATCTGCCCTCTTGTATAGTTCTTCTATTAGTCTTTCCACCAGGGAAATTCTAGTAGACAAATCTGTATACTGCCAAGTTTCAAAGGCCTCCCTGGCAGATCTTACTGCATAGTCCACATCGGCCTTGTTGGCTCTAGGCACCTTGCCAATGATTTCTCTGTTGGCAGGGTTTTCCACCTCAATAAATTCCTTTGAATTGGACTCAATCCATTCACCATTAATATATAGTTTTGTATAATCCATACACTCAACCCCCTTGCATCATATTATACCCAGCCAACCTTAAGCCTAACACCTTCTGCCTTTTTTATGCTTTCCTTTAACCAGATAGGGGCTTGTTTGCTTTCCAATACCTCTTTACAAGCCATCCAGTATACTTCCCCTACCTCATGTCTATCAACTGGTCTGGCCTCTCCAGCTTCATATTTACATACAAAAACCACATCTACAACTAGTTGCCCATTGCCCATTGAAAAGGTCTTGCTTTCCAAATAATGCATATCCTCTGCAACCTCTATGCCTACTTCCTCCCTTATTTCCCTTCTTAGGGTGTCCTCCAAAACTCCATCCTGTACCCCATTTATTTCTACTTTTCCCCCCACTAGGGTCATCAGGCCTGGACCATGTTCCTCCTCTTCACTCCTTTTTATAATCAGCCATTTATCACCTTTATATATGGCTCCTTCCACATTGACCACATATAGATTATAATCCATTTTAATCCCCTTTCCTTTAATTTCCGTGAACCTCCCACGACTAAAGTCGTAGGCTTCTAACCTCACGATTAGAATTTCCTGTTTCTTAAGTCTTACAACCTACTATCTCCACAGGCGTAAATTCGGATAGTCCCTACCCTACTATGTTAGGCTATGCCTAATTCTCTTAATCCTTGATTTAATATGTTGATTGCTGCGTTTTTGTCTCTTTGCTAATTGTCTTTGTAATTTTGCTAACTTCTTTTCATATTTATAGGTTAATTTGTTGTTTTTAAATACTTCTCCATCGCTTGTAATAAGCAAATCTGATATACCTAAATCCAATCCTATTGCACTGTTATTCTTAGGCAATTCTTCATGTTCGCATTCTACATTTAAACTAACAAAATATTTACCACTAGGCACTTTACTTATTGTTGCTGATAATATTTTTCCAGTGAATTTCCTATGAGGTTTACACTTTACCCAACCAAGCTTAGGCAATTTGATTTTATTGTTTGTAAAATCTAATTCTATATTATTGCTTGTAAAATTGGTTCTATATGATTGATAATGATTTTTCTTGCTTTTAAATTTAGGGAAACCTTGATTTTTGTTGTCTTTTTTATTTCCTCTAAAGAAATTTTGATAAGCTGTATCTAAATCTTTAAGGCTATTTTGTAATGCAAATTTATCAGGTTCTCTTAGCCATTCTTTCTCTTTTTTTAGTTGAGTAAGCAACTTAGAACATTTACTATAAGATAAAGATTTGTTCTCTGTTTTGTATAACTCAATTCTCATAGCTAAAAAATAATTATAAACATATCTCACACAGCCAAAAGTTTTATTAATTAACATCTCTTGCTCTTCTGTGTGTTCTGATATAGTAGCTACAAAATAACTTGGTACACCATACTATGTGATATTTAATTGAATATACATAACCCCTTCCATGTATTACATCTGCCATATGATAACCTCCTTATGATATAAGGTTAACATATGACATGGACAAAAACAAGTGTATTGCAAATATTTGATAGTGTCAAGTTACTGTAGGAAAATTTTTTTAAATTTCCCCATATTTTATGAAAAGTGCATAGTTGCTTGTTTCACCAATTTTTTATAAGCTATTTGTTTTTGGGGTCACTAAATTAAGCTATAACATTTTATTTTATT
>JAAYFE010000031.1 GCA_012728365.1 Tissierellia bacterium | reverse complement strand
GTCAACTAATACTATGTCCCCATCATAACCTTCGTTTATTTTCCCCTTATTTATGCCTATTAATTTTCCAGGGGTGGCTGACATAAGCTGGGATAGTCTATTTAGTGAAATAATATTTGATCTAACTAAATGGGTATAGCATATGGAAAAGGCTGTTTCTAAGCCTGATATGCCCGGAGCACCCTTTTTCTTGTCTTCCAAGGAATGGGGTGCATGGTCTGTGGCAATTACATCTACCGTTCCATCTTTTATTCCTTCTATAAGGGCTTCCACATCTTCCCTTTCCCTTATGGGGGGATTTACCCTATAGGCATTGGAATAAAGGCTTATATGATGGGGGGTAACTTCACAGCTAATTTTAAGGCCTTCTTTTTTTCCTCTTCTAATGGCTTCTATGGATTCCCTAGTGCTAACATGGGCTAAATGCAGCTTTCCACCTGTGATACTTGACAGATATATATCCCTAAGGGTCATTATATTTTCCGATAGTCTAGTATCAATATCTACTATTTCCTCATCTTCTTCATGGGCAATTATAATAAGGCCCTTTTTCCTAGCCTTAAGCATGGTCTTATACATGGTAAGGTTTGACTGTACCCCTAACCCATCATCAGATATAAACTTCACCCTATCATCTATAGCATCTAAATGATCTAAGGTCTTACCATCGAAATCTTTAGTGATTGAAACTGTTTGATGTATATCTATTAGGTCCAATTCTTTGCTCTTTTTAAGGACATACTCTACTATATCCATGCTGCTGCATATGGGCTTGGTATTTGCCATTAGATTTACAAAGGTATAACCTCCTTTTAAGGCAGCCTGACTTCCTGTATACAAATCCTCCTTGTAGGTAAATCCTGGCTCCCTAAAATGGGCATGCATATCTATAAAGGCAGGCATGGCTACAAGTCCTGCCCCATCTATGATCTTACAGTCAGCTTCTATATTTTCACCATACTGGGCTATTTTCCCACCTTTAATATATAGGTCCCCCTCCATATCCTTAGTCTCATCAACAATTCTACAGTTCTTTATCAATATATCCATACTATTCCTCCCAGGTATATATTTGTTCACAGTATTCGCACTTATAAATTCCCTTATCTTCATCTACAAGGACAAACTTATGCTCTATGTCCCTTTCTTCAGAGGTAACACATCTAGGATTTTTACATTTAATTAAGCCTTCTACTTTTTTGGGCAAGGATAGCTTTATTTTTTTAACTATTTTTTCGTCATCTATAATATTTATGGTAATATTTGGGTCTATCAAGCCCAGGATTGTTAAGTCCATATCAATTGTGTTTTCTATCTTAATTAAATCCTTTTTACCGTATTTTTTACTGGGAGCATTCATGATTAAGGCTACAGTATAATCTGCCTCATCTAGTTTAAGATATTTAAATATACTTAAGCCACAACCAGCCTTTATATGGTCTATGACAATTCCCCTATGAATACTATCTATATAAAGCATTACATCACCCCCAATAGCTTAATAATAAGGGCCATTCTAACATACATTCCATACTTTACCTGGTTAAAGTAACAAGCCCTTGGATCCTCATCTACTTCATAACTTATTTCATTTACCCTTGGTAGTGGATGAAGGACAGATAGGTCATCTTTAGCCAGCTTTAATTTCTCCTTATTTAAAATATAGCTGTCCTTTAGGCGTATATAGTCTTCTTCATTAAAAAATCTTTCTTTTTGTACCCTTGTCATATAGAGAATATCCAGCTTGTGGATTACATCCTCTAATTTTTCCACTTCCATAAAGGGTATATTATTTTGTTTAAGTATTTCTATTTTAATATACTGGGGTATTTGTAATTCTTTAGGAGAGATTAATATGAATTTTATATTTTCATATCTTGAAATAGCTTTGATAAGGGAATGAACTGTACGGCCAAATTTTAGGTCTCCACATAGGCCAATAGTAAGATTGGAAAATTTGCCTTTTAATTTCCTAATGGTAAATAGATCTGTTAGAGTTTGGGTTGGATGCTGGTGACCACCATCCCCAGCATTTATGAGAGGAACTGGTGAATATTTGGATGCATATCTAGGGGCTCCTTCCTTGGGGTGCCTCATAGCAATAATATCTACATAGGAGCCAACAGTACGAACAGTATCAGGGATGCTTTCCCCTTTCATTACAGAACTGGAAGTTGAACTGGAAAAGCCAATAACTTGGCCTCCTAGCCTAATCATGGCAGCTTCGAAACTAAGTCTTGTTCTTGTACTAGGTTCATAAAATAAGGTGCCCAATATTTTGTTTGCACAAACTTGCCTAAAATCATCTTCCCTGTCTACAATTTCTTCTGCCAGTTGAAATAAATCCTCTAATTCTTCTATGGAAAAATCCATAGGATCAATTAAGTGTTTCATAATATTACCTCCTTCTTGTCTCTCTGGACTAAGTTAAAGGAACTGTTTGCGTAAAAAAAGCCTTCCTCGAAAGGAAGGCATAAGTCACCTATTTACGCTTTCCTTTCTGAACTCTCTGGTTCAGCTTAAAGGTTCCCATTTTCTTCATAAGAATAGCATATTAAATTTAAAATGTCAATGGTGCTAAATTAATTTATCCTATTTTAGTTCAGAAAGCTTTTTATAAAATTCATATTTTTCCCTGGCTTCCTCCTCAGATTTTTTATATAGTTCTTCTGCCAATTCTGGGAATGCTGCCATATTTTGTGTATATCTTACTTCTCCCATTATAAAATCCTTATAAGATGCTACTGGTTCCTTTGAATCCAGTACAAATGGATTAAGTCCCTCAGCTTTACGCCTTGGATCATACCTATATAGATGCCAATATCCTGCTTCAACTGCCCTTTTCTCTTCTGCTACAGATTTGCCCATACCAAGCATTATACCATGGCCTACACAAGGAGCATAGGCAATTATCAATGATGGGCCTTTGAAGGATTCTGCCTCCAACAATACTTTTAAAGTATGATTCATATTTGCACCTAGGGCTATTTGAGCCACATATACATTGCCATAGGTCATGGCCATTAAGCCTAAGTCCTTCTTCCTAGTCCTCTTTCCTGAATATGCAAACTTAGCTGCTGAAGCTGTAGGTGTTGCTTTTGAAGCCTGGCCACCTGTATTAGAATACACTTCTGTATCATATACCAGTATATTTACATCTGCTCCAGTTGAAATAACATGGTCTAAGCCAGCAAAGCCTATATCATAAGCCCAGCCATCTCCACCAACTATCCAGATGCTTTTCTTAACTAAAAAGTCCTTTTTCTCAAGTATTTCCTGGATTATGGGATTTTGCTTATACTCTTCATTATCAATTATCCTTAAGACCTTTTCTGATATTTCCTTGTTTTTTTCTCCTTCATCTATGTTCTCTATCCATTCTTTAAATAAGGAAGTTATTTCATCACCTATATTTTCCCTTATACCTGCCTCCATAAGGTCCTTTAGCTGATCCCTAATTTGTTTTACAGCTAAATACATTCCAAGACCATATTCAGCATTATCTTCAAATAGTGAATTAGCCCAACTAGGCCCCTTTCCTTCTCTATTCTTAGTATGGGCAATAGAGGGTGCACTGGCAGTCCATATAGATGAACAGCCTGTAGCATTGGCTATCATCATTCTATCACCAAATAGCTGGGTTGCAATTCTTAAATAAGCAGGCTCTCCACATCCAGCACAAGCACCATGGAATTCCAACAAGGGTTGGGCAAACTGGCTACCTTTTACAGTTTTCTTGCTCATTAAATGATCCTTATAAGTTATATTATTTGCTGCATACTCCCAGTTTTCCTTCTGCCTTTCTATTTCCTTATCTGCATCTACCATGACCAAGGCCTTCTTAGGTGCAGGACATACATCTGCACAGTTGCCACATCCTGTACAATCAAGGGGACTAACTTGAATTCTAAACTCATACCCTTCCAATCCCTTTCCTACTGCCTTTTTAGTTTCAAAGCTATAAGGAGTATTTTTCTTTTCTTCTTCATCTAGCAGGAAAGGCCTGATTACTGAGTGGGGACATACATAGGAACATTGATTACACTGTATACAATTATCAGTTTGCCATTGGGGAATCATTAGGGCAATTCCCCTTTTTTCATAGGCAGAAGTACCCATTGGAAAGGTTCCATCTTCCATACCTATAAAGGCAGATGTTGGAAGCTTATCACCTTGGTGTCTGGCTATTGGCCTTTGGATTTTCTTGATAAATTCAGGCTCATCCTTTATTTCTTCTTCAACTTCTTCTGCATCCCTCCAATAATCTGGTATATCTACTTTAATTAAGCTTTCTATTCCCCTGTTAATGGCTTCATGGTTTAATTTTATTATTTCTTCCCCTTTTCTACCGTAAGTTTTTACAACAAATTCCTTTAGATATTTTACAGCCTCATCTACAGGCATTACATTGGCCAGCTTAAAAAAGGCTGCCTGCATTATCATATTTATTCTTCTGCCTAAACCTATATCCTGGGCAATTCCTTCTGCATCTATAATATAGAAATTAATATTGTTATCCTTTATAAATTTCTTCATCTCGTTTGGTAGATGGCTATCCAATTCTTCTAGCTTCCAAGGGCAATTTAGCACAAAGGTACCTCCAGCCCTTAAGCCCTTTAATACATCATAATGATAAATATAAGATTTATTGTGGCAGGATATAAAGTCTGCATCATATACCAGGTATTCAGATTTAATAGGTGATTTACCAAATCTTAAATGGGATATGGTAGTCCCACCAGATTTTTTGCTATCGTATTCAAAGTAGCCTTGGGCATACAAATTTGTATTGTCCCCTATTATTTTGATGGCCATTTTATTGGCTCCTACAGTACCATCGGAACCTAGCCCCCAAAACTTACATCTAATATTTTCCTTTGGCGATGTATCAATTTCTTCCTTAATATTCAGGGAAGTATGGCTTACATCATCTACTATGCCAATGGTAAATCCATCCTTTGGATTTGAGCTTTTTAAATTTTCATATACGGCAATTATCTGCCCAGGAGTTGTATCTTTTTGTCCCAATCCATATCTGCCTCCAACAATCAATGGTCTTATATCTGAATTGTAAAAAGCTGCCTTTACATCTAAATATAAGGGTTCACCTAAGGAGCCTGGTTCCTTGGTCCTATCCAGCACTGCTATTTTCTTCACAGTCCTTGGAAGTACATGAAAGAAATGCTTTACTGAAAAGGGCCTATATAAGCGTACTTTAATTAATCCCACCTTTTCTCCCTTATCCAGTAAATAATCTATTACCTCTTCTATGGTTTCACATACAGAGCCCATGGCTACAATTATTCTATCGGCTTCTGGATGTCCATAATAATTAAATAGTCCATAAGCCCTGCCAGTAATTTTATTTATTTCTTCCATATAATACTCTACAATACCTGGTATCCTTTCAAAGAAAGGATTTGCTGCCTCCCTCTGTTGAAAATATATATCAGGATTTTGGGCTGTACCTCTTAAAACTGGCCTTTCTGGATTTAAGGATCTATTTCTAAAATCCTCCACTGCTTCCATATCAAGTAATTTTTTTAAATCATCATATTCTATAACTTCTATTTTCTGTATTTCATGGCTAGTTCTAAATCCATCAAAAAAGTGTAAAAAGGGTACCCTACCCTTTATGGCAGAAAGATGAGCAATACTTGCTAAATCCATTACTTCCTGTACACTGTTTGAACAAAGCATTGCAAAGCCCGTTTGTCTAGTTGCCATTACATCCTGATGGTCTCCAAATATACTTAAGGCATGGGTAGATATGGCCCTGGCTGCTACATGAAATACTCCAGGTAGTAGCTCTCCTGCTATTTTGTACATATTGGGTATCATAAGCAGTAGTCCTTGGGAGGCTGTATATGTAGTAGTTAAGGCACCTGCTTGCAGTGATCCATGCACAGCACCAGCTGCTCCAGCTTCTGACTGCATTTCTATTACTTTAACTTCCTGACCAAATATATTTTTCTTCCCTTGGCTGGACCAGGCATCTACCAGCTCTGCCATTGGGGATGATGGTGTAATAGGATAAATGGCCGCCACTTCTGTAAAAGCATAGGATATGTATGCAGCAGCCTCATTTCCATCCATAGTTCTCATTACCTTTCCCATAATATACCTCCATTTCTTTTTCTCTAATTTATTATGGAACTAATTAGTAAAATAATACATATGAGTAGTAGATTTCCTATTTTATCTATATATTTCCATAGCTTATTATTGACAATAAAAAACCATAAGAATATCATTAAAGTAATAACTAGAAAACTATCTAAGCTAATATGGAGGTAATATTATGCCTAATTTAACTGCCTTCTTTTCCTATGTTATTGTTACAACCTTTACTCCTGGGCCAAATACTATTATGTCTATGTCAAATGCAGCAAAATATGGATTTAAGAAAAGTCTTCCATTTATTTTTGGGGTATTTGCTGGCTTCATCACAATACTGGCATTATCTGGTATATTTAGCCTAAGCCTATATAAAATTGTTCCATCTATTAAACCTATTATGACTACTATAGGTGCCGTTTACATCCTATATCTTGCATGGAAAATATATAAAAGTGAACCTAATACAGATAATGATTATGAAAAGGCTACAAATACATTTATTTCAGGAATGCTGCTACAGTTTGTAAATATAAAAGGCATACTATTTTGCCTTACTACCCTTTCAACCTTCATAATTCCATATTATAGATCTGTATTTGAAATTATACTATTTTGTATAGCTATTTCATTTGTGGCCCTTATATCCAACTTATGTTGGTCCTTATTTGGCTCATTGTTTCAAAGATTTATTAGAAAAAATAATAAAATGATAAACACTATTATGGCCTTGCTACTTGTCTATTGCGCTGTGTCCTTGTTCCTATAAAAAAGACATACTGTGGAGATAAACTCCCTAGTATGTCTTCATTGAACATTATTAAATTAAATTGTCCATTCATTGTGGACTATTCCTACCAGATACCACTGACCTTCAACTTCTTCAAACACCAGTATTAAACTTCTCCAATCCATACCTTCGTATTGTTCTTCAATTCCTGTAAAATGGAATTCAATAAAATGGCCATCAGGATAAGCTTCACTTATATTGTTTATGGTATTACCCTTGCCTATAACTGTATTGTTACCTATGATGTGGGAATTAGCAAAATCTTCATCATATATAAACCTATCATAATAATCATTGAAGTTTAATTCTATAGGCTCACCAGAACCATCATAATTTCCCCAAGTATAAGTTTCACTATCCTCATTTAACTTTGCCACTTCTTCCTTAGTAAAGACCTGGTCCTTTTCCACATCTACAAAGGCATAGGGACTAAATCTAAGACCTTTAGTAGGATGGACAAATTCAGCCAATCCTTCCATGTCCTTTTCCTTTATAAGTTCCACCGCTTTTATAGTTCTTGAAAGGAGGCTAGAATCCTTATCCCCTTCTAGTTCCCTGATCCTCTCTTCTAGCTTTTCTTTTTCTTCTTGAAGTTCTGCAATCTGCTCATCTTTTGCCTTAGCTTTTTGTTCTTCTAAAGGAGGAGTATCTTCATTTGCACAGGCTGTTAAGGCTATTGCAAGAACTAGTATTAAAGCTAGTGTTAGTAGTCTATTTCTATGCATACTATCCCTTCCTTTCATAGGGTCTACAAATATAGTATCATCCCTATTTTTATTTTATATTAGTCTTGAGGTTAAATAGTAAAAATTTGTTTACAAAATGATTAAAAAAGATTGCTCCCTGCCTTATTAATATTATAATAGAGTCAATATTTCCTTCACATCAAATATAATCTTTTCCCCATCTATAACTATACAGGGCAAGCCAACCCTTCCTGCTTCTTTAATTTCATCAAATTCCGGCCTAGTATCCCTGTATTTTAAAAACTTTTTTAGATTTAACATGTTTTCTGTAATGTCCAAATAAATAAAGTCAATATTATTATCTGAAAGAAACTCTTTCGCTGGATCACAGCTTGGTCAATGTTTACTACCAAAAACAAGTACCTTTTTCATTATATACCTCTCCCTTCATTTTACCTAAATACTTTTTTATAATTAAAATTTATCTTTATAATTTATAATTATATCCAAATTATAATAACTTTCATATATTTTATAACCATAAAGGAAAATAAAAAACAATTCTCAAAGTTTTGTCTCTTTGAGAATTGTTTTTTAAATTATTTTATACCTTACCCATTTATTATATGCCCACCATTTACATGAATAGTTTGACCAGTTATATAGGTAGCACCGTCTGAAGCTAAAAAAACATAGGCTTCAGCTAATTCAACAGGTTGACCTGGCCTTCCAAGGGGAGTATCTTCTCCAAAACTTTCTACATGTTGGGCATCAAAGGTTGAAGGTATTAAAGGTGTCCATATAGGTCCAGGAGCTACTTGATTTACCCTGATCTTCCTATCTGCCAAATACAAGGCCAAAGAACGGGTAAAGGAAGTAACTGCCCCCTTAAATTTATTTTGAGGATATTGAACGGCAGCATTGTTTACCAATATATCTAATTTCCCATAATTATCAATGGTCTGTTTCACCACTTCCTTGACAAAATTCCTATCTTTTAAGTCACCCTTTATCAATAAAGCACTTCCATTGTAGCCTTCTATAGCCTTTTTAGTATCATTAGCATCCTTATCTGCTATATTATACACTATTACAAGCTTAGCGCCTTCCTTTGCATAGGCTACACTAACAGCCCTACCAATTCCACTATCTCCACCAGTAACTATGGCTACCTTATCCTTTAACCTGCCTGAACCCTTGTACTCAGGATCATCGTAAATTGGCTCAGGATCCATCTTAAATTCTCTACCAGGCCTTTCCTGGGTTTGGCCTTTTATATCTTGCCCTGTATACATGTCCTTTTCGCTCATATATATCCCTCCTCAACTTTATACTATTAGGATAACTCCTATGTATAAAGTTATTCTAAAAATTAGGAGGGATTATAGGCTTATGCATGTACCTTTATTATTTCTAAGGCTAGTTTTGCAGCATTTTCCAGGTCTTTAATATGCAAGTGTTCCTCTAGTGTATGAGGCTTTTTCTCTCCAATACCTAAATTTACAGCCTCTATGCCATTGGCATTTAATATGTTTGTATCACTGCCACCACCTGAAGAAGTTGTATGTGGTGTTAGTCCAATATTTGTACATGCTTTTTTTACCTTTTCTACTATTTCAGACTTTTCGTCTATTTTAAATGCACCATAGGAATTTTCAACATGTACCTCAACTTGGCCTCCAAATTTTTCAGCTGCAGCCTGGCAACACTTTACCATATGCTCCGTTTGCTTTTCTAATTTTTCATCTGATAAGCTTCTGGCTTCTCCTTCTATTTTAACTTCCTTAGTTACTATATTGGTGGCCTCACCGCCATAAATAATCCCTATATTGGCTGTAGTTTCCTCATCTATTCTCAAAAGTTTCATGTTGCTAATGGCTTCTGCTGCCATTTGTATAGCACTAATTCCCTTCTCTGGTGCTACCCCTGCATGGGCTTCTTTACCAATAAATTTTGCATTTATTTTATTTTGGGCTGGCCCTTGGATAATTATTTCTCCTGGATCTCCACCACTATCAAATACAAAGCCTCTTTTAGCCTTCAACTGACTGTAGTCCAAGTTTTTAGCTCCATATAAGCCTCCTTCTTCGTATATGGAAAATACAATTTCTATATCCCCATGGGGAATATCCTTTTCTATTACAGTTTCAACAGCTTCTAAAATGGCAGCTATTCCTGCCTTATCGTCCCCACCTAATACTGTAGTTCCATCACTATAGATAACTCCATCCTTAATTACTGGCTTTATGCCTTTACCGGGAGATACAGTATCCATATGGGCACTAAATAAAATTGTCTCTCCATCAGTATTTCCCTTTAATCTTCCTATTACATTACCAGAATTGCTGCCTACCTTTTCTCCAGCATCATCCATATATACTTCTAAGCCCATTTTTTCCATTTCCTTAATTAAGTGTTCTGCAAAGTCCCTTTCAAATTTTGTAGGGCTGTCAATTTGTACATACTTTAAAAACCTGTCCAATAATCTTTTTTCATTAATCATAAGTACACCTCCTAAGATTATAAAAATATGAGGCACTTAAGGCCTCATATTTTTATTTTACCTCTTATATTATACACTATATTACACAAATAATAGAGCTCCTTCTGGTCCTAGTGGCCAACCAAATAGGATCCAAACTGCCAGCAATATAGTCCAGAATATTAGGAAGGTTATTGAATATGGTATCATTGTTGATATCAGTGTACCAAGTCCTGCTTCTTCATCATATCTTTGAGCAAATACAACTATCATGGCAAAATAACTCATAAGTGGAGTTATAATATTTGTAGTAGAGTCTCCAATCCTGTATGCAACTTGCACTAATTCTGGACTTAGGCCCAGTTGGAACATCATAGGAACAAATATAGGTGCCATAATAGCCCATTTTGCTGATGCTGAAGCCATAAATAGGTTTAGGAATGCTGTAATTAAAATAAATACAATTACTAAAGGCAATCCTGTAAATCCTATGCTTTCTAGGAACTGAGCTCCCTTAACAGAAATAATAGTTCCTATTTTTGAATAGCTAAAGTAGCTAATAAATTGTGCTGCAAAGAAAGCTAATACTAAATAGGAACCCATGCTCTTCATGGCATCAGTCATACTTGCTACAAAATCATTACTATTCTTAATCTTACCAGTAGTTTTACCATATACAAGGCCTGGAATTAAGAACAATAATAATATTGCTGGTATAAGACCATTACTTAAGAATTCATTTAGTGTTAATTTTCCTTCTGCATCAGGAGTTCTTAAGGGGCCATTTGGTAGCATTAATAATGCCATAATTACAATATATACTAATAGTGCTATACCTGCATTTCTTAACCCTTTATTTTCAATAGCTGTAACTTCTTCATTAGTTACTTTAAACTTACCATTGTAAGGTCCAAGATTCTTTTCTACTACCTTTTCAGTAATAATTGTACCAAGAATTACTAGTAAGAAGGTAGATACAACTAAGAAGTACCAGTTACCAGTTGTCAGCACTTCATAATCAATACCTACACCTCTTAAAGCTTCATTGGTAATTCCTGCAAGTAAAGCATCTGTAGTTCCAAATACAAGATTAGCTGAGAATCCACCAGATACTCCTGCAAAAGCTGCAGCAAGACCTGCAATTGGATGGCGGCCTACACTGGCAAACAGTAAGGCTCCTAATGGGATTACTACTACATAGCCTGCATCTGAAGCTATATTTGACATAATACCTGTAAATACTATAATTGCAGTTAATAGTCTAGGTGGTACAGCTGTTAGCAGTTTTCTTAAAGATGTATTAATTAAGCCTGTCCATTCAGCAACTCCTACCCCTAGCATGGCTACAAGTACAGTACCTAAGGGTGCAAAGTTTGTAAAGTTCTTAACTGCACTATTAAATATATATCTTAAGCCTTCAGCATTCAACAATGATACAGCTTCAACTGTTACCTTTTCTCCTGCTCTTGCATCAAAATAGGTAACAGGTTCCCCAACTTTAGCAACTATTCCTGAAATCAATACAATAGCTAAACTTAAAATAAAAAATATCATTGCTGGATGAGGTAGAGCATTACCTAATCTTTCAACAGTTTTTAGAAAGCCTTTTACTTCTTGTTTACTTTGCTGTGTTTGTTTTTTCGACATAATATCCTCCTTTTCATCATTTTTTGACTTTGCTATATTATATCTAAATTAATAATATTTAGGCAAGTCCCTCTTATGTGGCAAAAAAACTAAATAAAGCTGAGTTTTTACAGCATGAAAACATTTTCCCAGTATTATATTTTTCTAATTTTTGAAATATTTACATCTTATTATTTACAAAAAATAAAAGGGGGCCTATTAATGGCCCTCTAATATTTCTGCCTATCTGCAATTCTTACATATATATTATATCATATTTAATTAATTATGCTATACTATTTATTAATTTTTTTGATTTTTTTTGAGAATTTTTCTTTTACTTTGAATAATCCAGCCTATTTATACCTTTCCTTAACATATTTAGCTGCATTTTCTCCAGCTAGCCTACCTGATGTATAGGCAAAGCCTAGGGTACCACCTTCAAAGTCTACATAGGATTTTCCATACATGCCACCTGCATCTGCTCCTGCCACATATAAGCCAGGTATTGGATGTCCATCCTTATCAAGGGCTTCTATTTTTTCATTAATTCTCACTCCACCAAGGGTACCTAAATTGCGGGCAACATATTTTACTGCATAGTAGGGCCCTTCCTTAATTGGAACCAGGCGGTCAGCCTCTGCAAAGAACATATTGTCAACACCTGTTTCAGCAGCTTCATTATACTGATTTACACTCTCTATAAAGTTATTAACATCAACACCCATATTTTTTGCCAATTCTTCCAATGTCTCTCCCTTAAATACAACACCTGTACCTACAGCTGCATCTAGTAATGGACTATAGTCTATTGGAGTATTTTCCCACTTAATTAACTGATCTGTATCTGTTGGCATATTAAATTCCATAAAGAATTGACGGTTGTCTTTCCAAATACCATAATGTTCCTCTACTGAAGCATATCCTTTTTCTGCTATTTGCCTTAGTACACTGGAATCCAAAATCAAATATTCTGTCTGATGAGGCTGCATGTGAAGCTGTGCCCCATGAATAGCAAAATTAGAAGCCATAGTTTCATCACAAAAACGCTGACCTAGTGTATTTACCCTTAAATGAGGATAAAATGTAAAATCTGTAAGGGCAAAATAATCATATCCTAGAACATTAATTAAGGTCTTGACCTCATCATCACTAAATTTCTGCCAGAAATACTGGGCTACATCAGTTCCATATTCGTCTGCACCAGCATCCCAGGCCATCCTAATACCATCGCCTACATTCTGTGTAATTTCACCAAGGGTAAACTTATCTCCAAAGACCTGCCTCATCATTTCTTCATTGCCGCCAAATCCTCCAGTAGCAAGTATAACAGCCTTAGCATATACCTCCAAGATAGTTCCATCTTCCTTTTTAGCCACCACCCCTTTAACATTACCTTCACTGTCTTTTATAAGGTCTGTAGCTGGTGTGGAAAACATTACCTGTCCGCCATTATTTTTGAAGGATTCAATTAATTTGTTTACTGCAACTTTTCCTCCTTCTGCATAGCCATGAAGGGTTGCAGGCATGCCTACATGGGCAAAACTACCTCCAGTACCTGCATCAACTAAATTCAATTTACATCCATTTTCAATTAACCAATCTACCGTTCTACCAGATTCTTCAATTATTGTACGAACTAATCTAGAGTTCATATATCCAGATGAGGCCTTCATGTACTGGTCAAAAAGCCATTCCTTGTCCACTACCTTACCAGCTGCCTTTTGTAAGGAACTGTCAGCTGCAAATAAGCCACCTGCAAAAACACTGGCTCCCATTGGGGCAGCTGTTTTTTCAAGTAGAAGTACACTTAGATCTTCTTCACTGGCAGCTAAGGCTGCAGCAGTACCAGCAGCACCAGCACCAACAACTACTATATCATATTCCACTACTTCAACCTTAGGAGAAGTATCATCTGTTTTTCTCTTTAACAGGGCATCTACATTTCCACCTGCTTGTCTTACACAATCTTCTACTGCCCTTAATATAGCATTGCTAGTATATGTAGCACCACTTACCACATCTACCCCTATACT
The DNA here is from genome assembly GCA_012728365.1 of Tissierellia bacterium. GTDB lineage: Bacteria > Bacillota > Clostridia > Tissierellales > Tepidimicrobiaceae > JAAYFE01. The sequence continues at coordinate 718 of JAAYFE010000031.1, read as the reverse complement.
TTGTTCAGCTACTATCCTTTTTGGAATTTCTTCTACTGCTATATCACCAATACCAGCTAAATCCTGATGCTCTATTACCTTTACAGACACAATCCTATCAGTTGAAAAAGTAACCTCTACTACAACCTCACCATCTCTTCCTATTCCCTTTGCCCTATAGGTACCTGGCTTGTACTTTACATCACTTTCTGCTCCTAAGGAGGGTAATAATGGAGATTGTAAAAGAATTATTGCAAATATAATTACTAAACAGAGAAAGGACACAAATAAATCCTTCTTCAAGCTAATCACTCCCCTTTTCATCAACTTACCTTTGTATATAGCCTATTATGTAATATTTTGTCTTGATAATATCATAACAATCCAATTTTTTCAATATTTGGAAGCCTTAGCCCTCAAAAAAATATAGCATTGAGTTGCCTCAATGCTATATTATCCCTTCTATATATAAACCCTATATACCCCTTATTTTATTTAAAATCATTCTTTGTTCAACTGAAGCTACAAGTCTCCTTGTATATGCCACTGTATCTGGATTTACACTAATACTGTCTATTCCTTCTTGTACTAGGAATTCAGCAAATTCTGGATATTGGGATGGTCCTTGACCACAAATGGATACAGTCTTACCATGCTTATGAGCAGCCTTAATTAATGTGGATATTGCCCTTTTAACTGCTTCATTTCTTTCATCAAAGTATCCCATATTGTTTAATAT
>JAAYFE010000226.1 GCA_012728365.1 Tissierellia bacterium | reverse complement strand
CTAAGCCCTGCATCCTATGTGTCTGCCTATATTACTTTTGAAGAAGACCTGACTATGGAAGAACTTTGGGAGCTAAAGCAAGATTATAATGAGGATGACCCTATTCAGGTTAATATTGTTTGGGTTGCCGTAAGGACATCACCTAAAGGCGTAAAAGCTGAATATATAACAGGATTTAAAACTGATCTCAATGCTGGGGTAAGGACTAGTTATGTACCAGATCAAGAAAAGTATCCACTCTTTCAACTAGGGGACTTGTACCACCAAGATAATAATAGGGCAATCAGGGCAAAATCATTATTCCCAACAGCCTATGAAACCCACTATAAAAGCCTACTAAAGTATCTAGTAGATAGGGAAGAAGCTGTAAAGGTACTTGAGTTTGAAAAAAAATATGAATACTACAAAGCTGCCCTAAACTATATTGAAGAAAATGGTGTAAAAACCTTCGGTGTACTAGTCTATGCTGATGCTGAAGATCTTATAAAATTTGTAGAAAATAACCCAGTTAAGACCCTGGTTATTCACAAGGTGCTGGCATCAAAACCCTATATTGATTGGTGAAAATAGTTTGGTATAATGGGTTTATGGTAAATATAATACTAACTAATTCTATAATATAAAGGTAATATAAAGGTGATTAAATGAAAAAAACTGATAGTTATGAAACCCTATATAGAAAAAATCCTAAAACAGGCCGTATAATTATAGATGTTGCCCTTGATGATTATCTAGATTTTTTCCATGAATGGGATAGTTCTGCCTTTAAAAAACGTGATATGCATCCAGACCTGGCAGAATTTCTAGATTTATGTTCTGAGGAAATACCCTTAAGGAGGAAATTGGAAATTGCCTTTACCTTGGAAAATGGTGAAGTTGATAGGGAAAAGGAAGAGTTAATCCGTATAAGCTATAGAAATTATTATAATTCCTTAAAACGCTTTGAAAAGAAAAGGCTGGAAAGATATATTAGATTTTCAACAATATTGCTCTTAATATCCTTTGTTCTATTATCCACCTATGGAGCCTTAAGCAATGCTGGAAAAGATAATATTGTTTCAAGGGTCTTCCATGAAAGCCTATTAATTGGAGGCTGGGTTTTTGCCTGGGAGACCATACACCTACTATTTATTGATACTCTGGAACCAATAAATAGGTATCGTGAGATAAACAGATTTCTTGATGCAGATATAAGCTTTAAATACAAGGGCTTATAATAGCAAAAGGGGATAGGTATATATCCCCTTTTATCTGCTATAGGTGTTGTCTTATCGGATACAGATGCACTAACCAAAGCAATTAATGCTCCCAGGGAAATAGCCCTTAATATTATAATTAATATGTTGATTTTACTCATCTTTACATCATGGGCATTTATAATGTTATCCAAGTTTTCAGTGGGTATGCCTACAAACAAGAGGCCTATTACATTTTCATTTTTATCCTTTATAGGCTTGTAGGCAGTGTAATAGTTATCACCTAGTATTTCTGCCTCTCCTATGTATAAATCACCATTTATTACTGTTTCGTATGCCTTGTGGTCAGTCCCTAAATATGTACCTATGGCCCTTTCATTATTATCATCCACAATATTAGTTGAAATCCTTTTAAAATCATCTTTGACCCTAACAAAAATAGTAGACTTGTTCCCTAGATCTTCCAGTATACTATCTACAACTTCATATCTTCCCTCTATGCTATTACCATCACTATCAAGAAGGTTTCATTTCCCTGGGTTAAAGCACCATAAAAGCTTTCTATAATGATCTACTAGGCTTACTGCAAAGAAGCATCCAAATATAACTAATATTTCTGTCTTATAAAAGTTTTCTTCTTTAATAGCTGTAGATACTATCAAACCTCCTCCTGTTGCAATAAAAGCCATTAATCCCAGTATTCTTCCACTCTTCTTGCTAAACAGATTCTTTTTCATCTTATCGCTCCTGATTTTTGATACTTTAGTGCTAAATAAGTTTGTTATATATATAACATAATATAAAAATTTAGCTCCATAAGCAACTTAAAGAAAGCTAAATAGTATCTAATTTTGTAACAATCTATGCAATTCTCTTATGGTTTTTTATTCAGAGGCTAAAATAGAATTCTTAATATCCTAGATTCAATTCCTTATAAAGGTCTTCATATTCCTTGGTAGCAAATTAAGGCTATTATCTGATATTTCAGCTAGCTATTTCCTCATAGTGACATTTTTATTTTATTAATACACTTCTAATAAATTATAACTATATTCTCAGTTTTACAGTATAATGCCCATATTGTATTCAACTATGTACCTATAATAGAATCCAAGTCTTCAATCCGAGAGAATGGATTAACAATTAAAAATATATGGAATATTTGGTATAATTAAAGCTAATACACCATAACTAGTCTCCTATAATGTCATAAGGGGAGGATAATATAATTATTGGCTAAAGAGGTGAATAATATGAAAAAGGTGGACATGATTGTTAAGGCACCCCACTTCTATACCATGGAGGGAGAAGGGGTAGGATATAGGGCCAGTGGAGCCATGGTGGTAGATGGGGGAAAGATAATTGCCTTAGAAGACAGGGAAGCAGTAGAAAAGGAATATGAGGCAGAGGAAGTAATAGAGCTGAAACACCATGCAGTCTTTCCTGGATTTATAGATGCTCATATGCATACTGGCCTAGCCATTATGAGGGGACTGGCCCAGGATACAAGCAATTGGATGATGTATGGCCTCCAGCCCTTTGACAATGCTGTAAGTGAAGAGGAAAGAAATGCTGGCAGTCGCCTGGCAATTATTGAGGCTATCAGAGCTGGCACCACCACCATTGGGGATTTTGAAACCAATATGGAAGCAGTCTGCAGCTTCATACATAAGGTAGGGGCAAGGGGCAATATTGCCTACACTATCAGGGAAGCAAAGAGAAAGGTATATAAGCCTGGTGAGCTGTATGAATTTGATAAGGATATGGGTGAAAGATCCTTTGAAGAAAATTTAAGGTTATATGACAAATGGCATAAGAAGGACCATGGCCGCATTAGGATACTATTTGGACCCCAGGGGGCAGATTTTATAAGTAAGGAACTTTTATTAAGGGTACAAAAAGCTGCCAAGGAAAGGAATACAAAAATCCACATGCACGTCCAGCAGGGGGACAGGGAAACCTATCAGATTATGAAAAGATATGGCAAAAGGCCAATTCAATGGCTAAAGGAAAATGGCCTTTTAGATGAAACCTTAATAGCAGTCCATCTGACCGATGCCACTGATGAGGAAGCTAAGGTGGTTGCTGAAAGTGGCGCTTCTATGATTGTTTGTCCTGGCTCCATAGGAATTATAGATGGTATAGTCTGCCCATCAGTGGCCTTTCAAGATGCTGGGGGTAGTGTAGCCCTAGGCTCGGATCAGGCTCCAGGAAACAACTGCCACAATATTATAAATGAAATGAAGCTTATTACCCTCTTTAACAAAATTAAATATCAGGATCCTGAAGTAATGCCTGCCTGGAAAGCCCTAAGAATGGCAACTATCGAAGGAGCCAGGGCCATTGGTCTGGGAGACATAATAGGCTCCTTGGAAGTAGGAAAAAGGGCTGACTTTATCGCCATAGACCTAAATAAGCCCACCATGCTTCCCCTATATACCCATCCAATGAGGAATATAGTCCCAAATCTAGTCTATAGTGCCAGGGGAGATGAAGTATGCCTGTCAGTGGTAGATGGAAGGATTATATATAGGGATGGCAAGATACTTACCATAGATGAGGATAAATACCTAAATGAAATAAAACAGTATCCGGAAGGCATAGGCCAAAGGGCTAGCCAGGAATTCTTTGAAATCAACGGAACCAATGCACACTTTATGAGGGAGAATAAGCTTTAATACAATGTAAGAAAGTGTGATTATTAGTTATCAATAGTGATAAATTTCAGGATTATTCTTAGACATGATAAAAAAGCAGAAAATCTTAAGGTTAAGATTTTCTGCTTTAGTTCTTTTACTCCATTAAGTGGTATTCCAGGATTTGTTCCATTCTTAAGCCTTCCAAGCCTAAATAATACTCTAAATTATTTAATAGGTAATTAAGTTTTACAGGTCCCACTATCTCAGATCCAGTTACAGCTACTCCATATCTGCTTGCTTCCTGTTTTATTAGCTCAAAAACTCTATACAATGGGGTACTACTGCAGTCAAACATATTCATTGAAACTACTACTCCATCTCTCTCAGGAAATTTAATTCCTACGGCTCTTACAGTTGAAAAACCTCCACTAGGTCCTCTAACAGCCTTGGCAATTTTTTTAGCAATACTTAAATCTTCTGTAGCTAAAAAAACATTATAAGCTGTTAATCCTTCCATATCTGCAGATACTATAGTAGCCCCATATCTATCACTTAGTTCCCCATCTATGGATAGATCTGGTTTTCTAGCTTCATAATCTGGGTGATTCTTATCTTTTAACAGGGCTTTTAAACCTTCATATTGTCCCTTTCTTATGAAAGATATACTTTTTTTATCTTCTGTCCTGGCATTTTGCCCTGAAAAATAGATTGGAACCTGATATTTTTCAAATAATTCTTTACCAATTTCCTCTGCCAACTGTACAACTTCCTCTAGGCTAATATTCTTAAAAGGAAATAGTGGAATAGTATCCTGTGCCCCTATTCGTGGATGGGATCCTTCCTGCTCTCTCATATCAATTAGTTCGTAGGACTTTCCAGCCATAGCTATTAAAGCTTCCTTCAATGGTTCTGGTTCTCCTAATATGGTAAGCACCGTTCTATTAAAATCATATTCCGGTTCAACACTTACCAATGTAACCCCTTTTCTATTCCTTATTTCATCTGCAATGGCATCAATGACCTCTTGCCTTCTGCCTTCACTAAAATTTGGTACTGCTAAAATATATTGCTTTGACATGTCACTACCCCCTATATAAAATTATTATTCTTCTCCTAAATAAGCCTTCCTTACCCTATCATCACCTAAAAGCTCTCTACCTGTACCTTGTAAAACGATTTCCCCTGTTTCAATGACATAGGCCTGATGGGCTACTTGTAAAGCTAAATTTGCATTTTGTTCTACCAAGAGAACTGTTAAATTTCTCTCTTCATTTAGTTTCTCGATAGTTTCATATATTTCCTGTACAATTATTGGAGCTAAACCCATAGATGGCTCATCTAGCATTAGCAATCTTGGTTTTGACATTAAGGCTCTACCAATAGCTAACATCTGCTGCTCTCCACCACTTAAAGTGCCACCCATTTGTGTCCTTCTTTCCCTTAGCCTTGGAAATAGCTCATAAACATTTTCTAAATCCTCTTGAATTTCTTTTTTGTCATTTCTTAGATAGGCTCCCATTAATAAATTTTCTTCAACATTTAAAGCCGTAAATATCCTTCTACCTTCTGGAACATGGATTATACCTAATTCAACTATTTTTTCTGTTGTTAAATTATTGATTTTTTCATTTTGAAAAATTACATCTCCATTTTTTTGCTTTACTACTCCTGAAATAACATTTAAAATGGTAGTTTTACCAGCTCCATTGCTACCAATTAAGGTTACAATCTCTCCCTCGTTTATTTCAAAATTAATGCCCTTAAGTGCATGAATTCCTCCATAAAATACATCTAGATCTTTAACTTCAAGCATTTAACCTACCTCCTTTCCTAAGTAGGCAGATATGACCCTTTCATTTCTCTGAATTTCGTGGGGTTTTCCCTCTGCTATTTTGTTTCCATAGTCTAAAACAGCCACTCTGTCAGATATACCCATAACCAGCTTCATATCATGTTCAATTAAAAGTACAGTATATCCTTGATCCCTAATCTTTCTAATTAATGCTTGCATTTCTACCTTTTCTTGGCTATTCATTCCTGCAGCTGGCTCATCCAATAATAAAAGTTTTGGTTCTGTGGCCAGGGCTCTACCTATTTCAACCTTGCGCTGTACACCATAAGGTAAACTAGTAGCTATCTCGTTTGCAACAGAATCTAATTCTAAAAATTTAATTATTTTTTCAACCTTTTCTCTAGCTTCCTCTTGTTCTTTAATAGCATTTTTAGTCTTAAATATTACATTTAAAATATTGGCTTTTGTTTTACAATATTGACCTATCATGATATTTTCAAAAACTGTCATGCTACTAAAAAGTCTTATATTCTGAAAGGTACGTGATATGCCTCTAGATGTAATCTCATAAGGTTTTAGATTATGAATATCCTTGTCTAAAAATTTAATTACACCCTTAGTAGGTTCATAAACTCCTGTTATTAGATTAAAAAAAGTTGTTTTACCTGCTCCATTTGGACCTATAATACTTACTATTTCTCCTTCTTCAATGTGGAAATCTACGTTATCTACTGCTGTAAGACCTCCGAAGGACTTTGTTACTCCTACTGCCTCTAGAATTTTCATCCTTCCTACCTCCCTTTAATCTATCCATATTAATCATTCCACCTGGACGATTAATCATCATGAGTATTAAAAGTAGTCCATAAATTGCATATCTATATAGAGCTATACCTCTTAAAGCCTCTGGAAGTACGGTAAGAACAATAGCTCCTAAAATTACTCCAGGTATACTTCCTAGACCTCCTAGAACAACCATACATAATATGGTAACTGATTCCATGTAGGTAAAGTTATCTGGATTTACATAATGAACAAAAGTAGCAAAGAAGCTTCCTGCCATACCTGCAATGGCTGCCCCTAATACGAAGGCAAGTATCTTCAAGTAGGTAGAGTTAATTCCCATGGCTTCAGCAGCTATTTCATCATCACGTACTGCAATAAAACCTTGTCCAAGTCTTGAATTCAACAGTCTATTGGATACAAATACTGTGAAAAAGGCTAGTAATAGGATTATATAGTAGTATCCAATATTATTATTTATTGTAAATCCAAAGAAGCTTGGAGAAGGAATACCAGGAATACCAGCAGGCCCTCTGGTTACTTCAACCCAGTTTACAAGAACCAGTCTCAGTATTTCTCCAAAACCAATAGTTGTTATGGCCAGATAATCTCCTTTAAGTCTTAAAGTTGGCACCCCTAGAAGAAATCCAAAAATACCTGCTACTATGGCACTAGCAATAAATGCAAGTAAAAATGGAACATTAAAATTTACCATTAGTAGGGCTGTGACATATGCACCAATGCCATAAAAGGCAGCATGTCCCATTGAAAGCTGACCTGCAAAACCTAATACAAAATTTAAACTAAGCGCAAGTACCACGTACATAATAGCCATTATAGAAGTCCTTAAAATATAAGGGTAACGACTTAATAAAAAAGGTAATACTAACAGGATGCCAACAATCAAATATATTAATTTTCTGTTCTTTTCCTTATCCATTGCTACTATCATGTCTGTGATCTTATCAAAGCCTTTAGATAAAATTTTAATGACAAAGTATAGGATAACTGTTGCAATGGATAACTTTATTAAGACATCTATTAAGTTTCCCAACTTTTTCACTCCTTACTATACTTTTTCTTTCACTGTCTTACCAAACAACCCGGTAGGTTTAAATAGAAGTATAATAATCAGTATGATAAAGGCTATAGCATCCCTATATCCTGAAGAAATATAAGCTGCTCCTAAGCTTTCCACTACACCCATAATTAAACCACCAAACATGGCTCCAGTTATGCTTCCTATTCCCCCTATAACTGCTGCTACGAAGGCCTTTAATCCTGCTGAAAATCCCATCATAGGATATACAGCCTTATAGTACATGGCAACTAGGGTACCTGCAGCAGCTCCTAAGGCAGAACCTAAAGCAAAGGTAATAAATACAATTTTATTTGTATTAATTCCCATTAATCTGGCTGCCACCATATCCTGAGAAGCGCATCTCATGGCTCTGCCAATTTTTGTCTTTTTAACAATATATGATAAAACTAAAGCTAGAAATATGGAAATCAATAATATAACAGCCTGTAACTTAGTGAATTTTAACCCACCAAAGGTATAGATCTGGTTTTGAATTATAGTGGGAAAGGATTGGGTTTCAGGTCCCCATAGCAGCATGGCAAAATTTTCTAAAAATATGGCCATACCTATTGCACATAGGAAAAGGTTTATCTTAGGTGCTTTAAAAACAGGAGTATACGCAAATTTTGCAATTAAAACTCCTAGTAAGGCTGCACATGCCATACCTATTATAAATGAAGGCACAAGGGGTAGATTGAAATATACTATAGCAGTATATGTGAAGAAAGCACCCATCATATAAATATCCCCATGAGCAAAATTGATTAGGCGTATTATACCATATACCATGGTATAGCCTACTGCTGTTAAAGCATATAGGCTTCCCAATGCAATACCATTACTTAGTTGTTCTAAAAACATAAGCTACACCTTCCTTTAAATTAGAAATATGGAACTATTAATCTGCCTGCTCAGCTGCTGGTACTATTTTACCATCCTTTACAGTTAGTACTACTATATTTCTAACTACATCATGATTCTCATCAAAGGATATAGGTCCTGCTACTCCAGGGAAGTCTTCAACTTCATCTAAGAATTTCATAATACCTTCTCTACTTGCTCCATTTTGTTCAATGGCTGCAAGGATAAGCTTGGCAGAGTCATAAGCTAAAGCTGCATAAGTATCAGGGTCTTTTCCATACCTTTCCCTAAAAGCTTCAACAAACTCCCTTGTACCAGGATACTCTATATCTGGATGGAAAAAGCCTGCAAAAATTATACCCTCTACTGCATCTCCACCTAGCTTTATTAACTCTTCTGAACTAATACCTTCAGTACCTAACATTTGAACATCCAACCCTAACTCTTTAGATTGTTGGGCAATTAATGCTGTCTCAACATAATATCCTGCTATGAATAATAGATCAGGATTAGTTCCCTTTATCTTTGTAAGTTGAGGACTGAAATCCTTTGATTGACCTTCAAAATAAGTTTCTGTAGCAACTATTTCTCCACCTAACTCCTCAAAGGCTTTACCAAAGTCTTCCATTAAGCCTGTTCCAAAGTCATTGGCTGTATATAGGATTGCAGCTCTTCTCTTACCTAATTTTTCATATGCATACTTTGCTAAGGATTGTGCTTGTGTTGTATCTGTTAAGGAAATTCTGTAGGCAGTTGGAGTAGTTCCATCTGTTAAAGCCTTGTTTACTGAGTCTGCAAGAAGTGGTATGCCTGCTGCATTATAAATTCCCCTGGCAGCAAGAGTACATGAACTATTCCAATGGCCTATTACTGCAAGTACTCTATCATCTTGGGCAAACTTCTGTGCCACATTAGGAGCTTCCTTAGGATTACTTGTATCATCACCAGTCAGTAAAACAACCTTTTTGCCATTAATTCCACCCTTTTCATTTACCTCATCAATAGCTAACTGGATAGCTTTATTTTTCATATCGCCAAATTGTGCGGAATCACCAGTCATTGGACCTGCATGAGCTATAACTATATCACCATCTGAAGAAGCATTTGTATTTTCACTTCCTCCACTGCTACAAGCAGATAATGCAATTGCCATAACTAATAATAAAGTAATAAATACTAGAGACTTTTTATTTTTCATAGAAAACCCTCCTTAAAAATTTTTATATTTTAGTTTTGCAAATATATATTGCAACAAGCATGCCAGCTTTTTCTGCCTTGCCAAAAAAGAACAAAAGCTTGAAATTATCAGATTTTATACCACAATCTAATAATCTCAAGCTTTTATTATAAAATGAATCAGCATGAATAAATTTCATAGTATGAATTTTTTTCATACTAATCTATTCCATATTTACTTAATTTATTATATAAACTCCTTTCACTAATACCTAAAGTTTTAGCTGTTTTTCTTTTATTCCCATGAAAAAACTCATAAGTTTTCAATATCAACTTTTTCTCTACATCTTCTAATTTTTCACCAATATAAACCGGTATATAATCCCTACTTTTTTTCAGTTCCAAATCTGATAATAATTCAGCAGGCAGATCTTGCAAACCAATAAAATCATTGTTTGCAAGGGCCACTGCCCTCTGAATTATATTTTTTAGCTCTCTCACATTCCCAGGGTAGTTATAAGCTTCTAAAGCTTCAACAGCACTGGGTAAAACTCCCCTTATTTCCTTATTAAATTCCTTAGAATATTTATTTAAATAGTATTGGGTTAAGCCGGGAATATCTTCTTTTCTATCTCTTAAAGGAGGGACCTCTATAGTAATTACTTTTAAACGAAACAATAAATCTTCCCTAAAATTACCCTTTTCAACCTCTTCTTCTAAGTTTAAATTGGTAGCAGCCAAAATTCTAACATCTAAAGGAATAGGAGTATCACTGCCTAAGGGTGTGATCATTCTCTCTTCTAATACTCTTAAAATTTTTGCCTGCATTCCAATTTCCATGTCTCCAATTTCATCTAATAGCAGGGTACCACCATTAGCCAACTCAAATTTACCCTTCATTCTTTGATTGGCACCTGTAAAGGCACCCTTTTCATAGCCAAAAAGTTCTGATTCCAATAAATTATAGGGTATGGCTGCACAATTGACACTAATTAAAGGTTTGTTCTTTCTTTTACTAGAATAATGAATAGCCTTAGCTATTAGCTCCTTTCCTGTACCACTTTCCCCTGATATCAGTACATTAATATCCAAATCTTTAATCCTGCTAATAACATCAAACACATTTTTCATTGCCTTACTTGTAAATACTATATCTTTCATATCAAACTCTTCTGAGGCTTTTTCCTTTTTCAGGTTTTCTACTTCCTTGCTCAAATTTTTATACTCTAAGGCCTTTTTCATTAAAATCTTCAAACTGTTAATATCTATAGGTTTAGTTATATAATAATAGGCACCTCGCTGAATAGCTTCAACAGAAGATTCAATAGTTCCATAAGCTGTCATAGATATTACAATAACACTGGGATAATTCATTTTTATCATCCCTAGTACATCTAATCCATTGTAATCACCTAAATAAATATCTAACAAAACTATATCTATATCTTTGTCCTTTATAATTTCTAAGCCTTCCTCTACATTAGTTGTTATATCCACCTTATACTCATCTTCAAGGGCAAATTTTAAAGCCGTTAAAATACCAGGTTCATCATCTATAATAAGTACCTTATCCATGTATATCCCTCCAATTATGATACAGGTAATGATACAGTTACCTTTGTACCATTATTTTCTTCACTTTCTATAAATATATCACCCTCATTTTCTTCTACTAGTTTTTTTGTAATAGCTAAACCAATGCCTGTTCCATTAGGTTTCAAGGTGAAAAAGGGCTGAAATATTTTATCCATATGTGCTTCAGCTATTCCACACCCATTATCTTTTATCTCAATGATTCCTTCTGCATCACCCTTGAATGATGATATATAAATTTTACCTCCTTCTTCCATTGCCTCAATGCTGTTTAATATAATATTTACTAATATCTGCTTAATTTGATTTCTATCTGCAAAGACAGATAGTTTCCTTATATCTTTTACAACACTAATTCTTTTTTTCTTAAATTGATTGCTAAACAAAATCAGTACTTCCTCTAAGACTTCATCTATGAAGAATGAAGTAGGCTGCCTTGTCACAGGCTTTGTATAATCAATTAGCTGGGATATCAGTTCATTCATCCTATTTATCTCTTTTTTGGTAATGGTAACCAGATCCTTTTTAAATTGTTCATCATCTAATTTATAGGGTATTAAATCAATAAATGTATTTATTGAGGTTAAAGGGTTTCGTATTTCATGGGCAATTCCCCCTGCAAGTTGGCCTAGGGCTTGCATTTTATCATTATAACTGGCCATCTCCTGGTATCTTTTTATATCTGTCAGATCATTTATTAAAAGGATTATACCTGCACCTAATTTGTTTACTGGTATGAAGTTATAATTAATATATGTTTTCTTATTATTGCTTACAATCTCCTTATTGCCAGTTATTACTTGCCCTTGTTTTGCAATATCATAACCCTCTAATCCGTATTCTTCCTGCAGGTTAAGGTTTTCCCAAGCTTCCTTAAAAGATAATGATTTATTTAATATCTTTTCTGCTGCTTTATTATATTCAATGACCCTGTCATAGTTATCAAACACTATAATTCCACTTAATATGCTCTCTAGAATTTTTCCCCTTAGCATATTGCTTTTTTCGATTTCTCTCTTTTGCTCTTCCAGCTCCTCATTTAATGTATTCAATTCCCTGGTTCTTTCTTCAACCTTCTTCTTTAGATTCTTATTCCAATACAAATTGACACAGGCCACTACAGAAACAACAAGTAAAATAGCTATGGAAATATATAATAAATTTTTAAAATATCTGCTTTTATCTACAAAGGTCTCACCAAACCATTTTTTATAAATTTTGTCATATGTCCCATTCTTCTTTATAGTTTCTATACCCTGGTTAAACAATTCCAATAAATGCTCATTGCCTTTTAGCACGCTTATGCAATACTCAGTTTCATGCATAGGTTCTCCAACTATTTTTACCTTGTCAAAATTACTTTCTTTCTGCAGATAATATAAACCTGTAAGCCTATTACCTATGAAGGCATCTACTTTGCCATCCAATAAAAGGTCTATGGCTTCCTCCTGATTAGTTCTGCTGTAGGGTTTAATGCCCTCAACCTCTTGGCTTAATTCATAACTAATATCTCCCTTTTGAAAGGATACCCTTCTTCCTTTTAAATCCTCAATGCTAGAAATATAATTGGTTTCCTTCAAAACAAATATAGCCTGTGAATTAATAACTAAAGGCAATGAAAAGTCAAACTTTTCTTCTCTAGCCTTACTCCTTGTCATACCCTGTATTGCATCAACTTCTCCTCTTTCTAGGGCATCTAAGGCATCTTGCCAATTCATAGGTATTAATTCTATTTCAAGGCCCAACTCTATGGCTATTGCCCTCATCATATCCACATTAAAGCCTCTGAAATTTCCCTTATCATCTATAAATTCATAGGGCGGGTAGTTATTATCTCCAGCTATTTTTATAACTTTTTTATGCAGATAGCTACTTGATGAAAAAGAATTGCTTAAAAATATTATTATTATAGTCAGTAAAATAACCTTTTTTTTCACACCAAAACCCCTTCATAATAAAAATATGGATGGTATCATAATATCACATTTTTGTCGGAATGGTAAGATAATTTATATTTACTAATTAATCATCAAGAGTGGTAAAATTGCAACTAAGTTATTTAAGGCATGTATTATCCAAATGCCATACCTGGCTTTTTTGCCCAATCTTTTATATCTAAAAAATATGTATGAATATAGCCAGCCTATAATTGTAAAATTAAGACCTTTTAATCTTATTGATGAATAAGTTATACCGTGCAATATTCCAAAAATTAAACCACACAAGCCCCCAATTAAAAAATCCCAATATTTGTTTATGTCAAACCTATCCTTTAATTTCCAGTAGATTCCCAAGGGGGCAGCATGAAAAATAATAGTTTCAATATATGGGACCACAATTACTATTAACATATGTATTCTGCCACTAACTCACGACTGAAGTCACGAGTGTGCGTGGCATGAGTATCAATATGAAATCTAGAAAATCAATACCCAAAGTAGGCTCTACTGGATAATTTTCAATCCCTTCTGTCCCTATTAACATTAATTCTAGAGGAATAGTTATTAAAAATAAGGCCATCTTTAAACCAAATATGCAAAAAGTAAATTTAAGGTCTGACATTCTTATGCATTTTTCATCAAATCTTATAAAAAAGTCTTTTATTTTACTCAAAACCTTCTCCCCTTTAATCCATTTGCTATTTGACAATTTAATTGAACTACAATCCAGTAGCATACATTTCAATAATTCATCAATTTACCCCTACTTAATATTTCTACATTTTTCTTTAATGTCCTTTAGTATTTCAATGAAAAAATCAAGGTTCAAACTTTGAACCTTGATTTCTATATACCAAGCCTATTTTCCGTATTACTGCAGGCAATTTTAGTCCACCTATCTCCTTATCAAGACCACAGACTCCACATGGGGAGTTCTGGGGAACATATCCATTAGTTTTACCCTTTCTACCCTGTAGCCTCTTTCCATAAATACCTTTAAGTCCCTAACCAGAGTTACTGGATTGCAGGATACATAGACAAAGGTGTCAGGATTAAAATCTATTATTTT
>JAAYFE010000003.1 GCA_012728365.1 Tissierellia bacterium | reverse complement strand
TTTGGTACAGACCTGGATCTATATTTAATGGAGAAAAATGTGGATGAAATATACTTAGTAGGGGTATGCACTAATATTTGTGTATTATATACGGCAGCCGATGGAAGAAATTTAGGATATACTGTAAATATATATAAAAAGGGAGTGGCCACCTTTGATGAAGAAGCCCATCAATTTGCACTAAAGGAAGCTAAAAACACCCTAGGTTGCAATATTATTTAATTGGAGGAATAAAATGGCAAAGTATTACTATGCAGTAAAGAATGGAGGACAGGTAGGGATATTTGATACATGGAAGAAATGTGAAGAACAGGTTAAGGGATATTCAAATGCAGTTTATAAAAAATTTGCCAGCTATGAAGAGGCCCTAGATTTTATCAATGGGGATAGTGACCCAGCAGAGGAAAGAAGCCTTGGTGACTTAAAGGAAAACGAAGCCCTTGCCTATGTTGATGGCAGCTATGATGCTGAAAATAAAATATACAGCTATGGGGTAGTGTTATTTTCAAAGGATAGCAAAATTACCCTTTCAGGCAAGGAAGAGGATCCTAACTTAGTTGACATGAGAAATGTGGCAGGAGAAATTAAAGGCTCTATGGTTGCCATGGAAGAGGCACTTAAAATGGGGAAGGATACATTATTTTTATACTATGATTATATGGGCATAGAAAAGTGGGCCAAGGGTGAATGGAAAACCAATAAATACGGTACTAAAATGTATAAGGTCTACTATGATTCCATTAAGGATAAATTAGATGTAAAATTTTTTAAAGTAAAGGCCCATGCAGGAAATAAATATAATGAAGAGGCAGATAAGCTGGCTAAAGAAGCTCTGGGAATATAAGAGGGTCTAATGACCCTCTTATATTTTTTCTATTTCTACCTTATTTCTTTTAAGTAGTTCTAAGGCATATTCATCTACCCTGTAATCATTTCTATAATATATTTTTTTAATACCAGCTTGTATAAGAGCCTTTGTACAGTTTAGACAGGGGAAGTGGGTTACATACACCTTACATCCCTTTACAGCTATACCTTCCCTAGCACAGTATATAAGGGCATTTATTTCAGCATGAATAGTTGCAATACAATGGCCATCCCTCATAACATGTCCCACGTCATTGCAGTGGGGATTACCTGAAATAGAACCATTGTAGCCAGTAGACACAATCCTATTATCATCATTAACAATTAAGCAGCCTACTTCAGCCCTATTGCAGGTGGAGCGGCTGGCAACAATTTCAGCTATTTCCATAAAATATTCATTCCAAGATTTTCTGCCTTTCATAATACTACTCCTTTGTTTTTTAATGATATTTTATCATAAACAGTATAACAAGTATTAATAAAAATAATATAGATATACATGTATATTTATACAGTTTATTTCACCAATACCCTAAAGTTTGTTGATAGGTTAGTCCTTAATTGCAATTGCAATCCCCTTGTATTTTTTACTGTATATATTTATTTGTTAATAATAGGTTATATATTTGTTAAATAACTTAATAATGTTTAGCTTATATTATGCCTATAGATAGTAAATCCCCAATATATTATAATATACTTAATAAAATGAAAGAAGGTGGCTTATGAGATATCTAGTAAGGGAGAAAATATTTTCTTTCGCCGATAGGTTTAAAATTCAGGATGAATATGGTAACGATAGATTTCAAGTAGAAGGGCAGCTATTTTCTTTTGGTAATAAGCTAAGGATATATGATTCACAGGGCAGGGAGCTTATATATATTGAGCAGAAAATATGGAGGCTCCTACCAGAATACTATATATATAGGGGAGATAGGCTACTTGCTAGGTTAAAGAAGGAGCTAACCCTATTTAAACCAAGATTTACCATAGAAAGCCAGTATGGAGACTTTACAATAGATGGAGATATATTTGCCCATAATTTTAATATATTAAAAAATGGTAGACCCGTTGCATGGGTAAGTAAAAAGTGGTTTTCCTTTTCCGATACCTATGCTGTGGAAATATTAGAGGAAGAAGACCATGCTTTTATACTGTCTTTAGCCATAGTTTTGGATCAGGTACTATACGATGACAGAAATTCAAAATAAGAATGTTTGCTATAATATAAAGGGGACAGGTAAGTCCCTTATATATTATCTTTGGAGGGATTCAATGATAGATATAAATTATATAATAAATAAGGTAAGTGGAAGAACACCTAAGCCTTTGGATATTAAAAAAGAATATGCTGTTCTTTTGCCTTTAATCAATATTGAAGGCAGGTGGGAATTAATATATGAAGTTAGGTCCAATAATTTAAAAAGGCAGCCTGGGGAAATATCCTTTCCAGGAGGGCAGGTGGAAGATGGGGAAAGCTATAGGGAAGCTGCTATAAGGGAGACTGCAGAAGAATTAAATATAGATGAAGAAAATATTATTATTATAGGGGAGCTGGATTATTTGGTTTCCCGTGACAATACAGTTATATATTCTTTTTTAGCTACTATAGAAGGTATAGATATAAATAATATAAATCCAAATTTAGACGAGGTAGACCATATATTTACAGTTCCAGTGAATTTCTTTATAGACAATCCTCCAAAGCTTTATTATATAGATTTGGACCCTATTATTAAGGACGATTTCCCCTACAATCTAATACCAAATGGGAAAAATTATAAGTGGAGAATGGGGAAACATACTGTACATTTTTATAGGTATAAGGATTATATAATATGGGGATATACAGCTAGAATAACCAAAAACTTCATAGATATAATTAAAGAATAAAAAGAAGTTATAACTTTAAAGAGTTCTAACTTCTTTTTTACAATAATATTAATCAGTAAACATTTGAGTCCAATAGGTAGTACCATTAGCCTCCACATAACCCACACCAATAGTCCTAAAGCTTGGGTTTAGTATGTTTGCTCTATGGCCACTGGAGTTCATCCAGCCATTCATTACAGATTCAGCACTTCTATATCCTTTAGCTATATTTTCTCCTGCAGTTCTAAATTGAATTCCAAAGCTTCTCATCATTTGGAAGGGATCTCCATAGGTTGGAGAAGTATGGCTAAAGTAATTTTTATTTGCCATATCCTGTGATTTAATCCTAGCTACATTGGATAGTTCTTCACTTAATGTTAAGGGGGCTAGTCCAGCTTTTTGCCTTTCTATGTTTACCAGTCTAACAACTTCCCTTTCAATGGCACTAACTGAACTATTGCCAGGTTCTACTGGTCTATTTGGCTCTTCTTCTTTTGGTTCCTCTGGTTGTGGATTTGTTGGGTTCTTTGGTGTTTCTGGTTGTGGATTTGTTGGTGTTCCTGGTGCCTTAGGTTCTTCTGGTTTTTCCTCTGGGATTTCTGGTGTTTCAGGCTTTTCTTTATTTTCTATATCATCAATATTCCAAATTTCTCTTAATTGGGATAGTATGCTATTTAAGTATTTATTTGAAATATTTCCATATCTAACTACATACTTGTTGTTTCCACTGTTAAAAATTGTTCTAACTGAATAATTAAAGCCTTCAGCATGTCCTATTGATGTGGATAAAATTAATACTGCCACTAATGATACTATAATTCTTTTAAAATTTTTCATTTTTACTCCTCCTTTTAAGGTTTAAGATTAATGACTTAATCTATCCCCCTTTCAAGTAATGGTTATTTAGGAGTATAACATTAAATTTATGTCAAATAAACCCACAATGGATGGAAGGGATTCATAATATTGGAAGGTAAAAAAAATACAGGTCCTATGGCAGGAACCTGTATTTTACTACTTAATCCTAACTTGATGGTATACTTTTTTACCTTTTCTTAACATTAGTTTTCCATCATTAAAATCATTGATTGTTACAATTTTATCTATTTCTTTTATCTTTTCATCATTCATGGAAATTCCATTTTGCTCAATTAACCTTCTTCCTTCACTATTAGATTTAGTTAGGCCTACTTCCTTTAGAAGATCCAATATACCCATTCCCTTTTCAAAGGTGGATTTATCAAATTCAGTAAAGGGTATAGAACCTTCTTCCTCAGCACCAGCAAATAGTGCCTTGGCTGCTTTTTGAGCTTTTATAGCTTCTTCTTCTCCATGGATTAACTTAGTTACTTCAAAGGCTAAAACTTCCTTGGCCTTATTTATTTCTGCTCCTTCTAAGGAACCAAGCCTTTTAACTTCATCCATAGGTAGGAAGGTTAGTAAGGCTAGGAATTTCTCCACATCCCTATCATCTGTATTTCGTAAGTACTGGTACATTTCATAGGGGCTGGTCTTGTTTGGATCTAGCCATATGGCCCCTTTAGCTGTTTTACACATTTTTTCACCGGAGGCAGTAGTAAGTAGTTTTAAGGTCATGGCATATACCTTATCCTTTTCAAGCTTTCTAATTAGTTCATATCCTCCTAATATGTTGGACCACTGGTCGCTGCCGCCTATTTGAAGTTTACAATTGTACTTCCTATATAAGTGTAGGAAGTCGTAGGATTGTAGGAGCATGTAGCTAAATTCAAAGAAGGTTAATCCCTTTTCCATTCTATTTTTATAGGCATCTAGTGTAAGCATGTAGTTTACAGAAAAGTGGACTCCAACCTCCCTCATAAATTCTAAGAAGTTTAAATCCAGTAGCCAGTTTGCATTGTTATCCATAATGGCCTTTCCGTCGCTAAAGTCTAGGAATCTTTCAAATTGTGCCTTGAATTTTTCTGCATTGCGGTCTATTTCTTCCTTAGTAAGCAACTGCCTCATATCTGTTCTACCAGATGGGTCTCCTATCATGGTAGTGCCTCCACCTAGCAAGGCAATAGGTCTATGGCCTGCCCTTTGCATATGCATCATTACCATTATTTGAATAAAATGGCCTAGGGTTAAACTGTCAGCAGTGGCATCAAAACCTATATAGAAGGTTACCTGTTCCTTTTCCAACAACTCCCTAAGCTCGTCTTCATAGGTAACCTGGTCTATATATCCTCTTTCCACAAGTACATCATATACATTAGCCATTTTTTTCCCTCCTGTATTTATTTATATTAAAAAAGGTACCTTCTCATTTAAGGACGAGAAGATACCCGTGGTACCACCTTAATTCGCACATAGGCCTCTGATCACGTAACGGGTGAATGCCGCAATAGTTTCCTATTGGACTCCAGATTCGTACTTCGCCTAATTATAGGTTATAGGCCTCTCACCACCGGCCTATTCTCTGTCATTTAACCATAATTAGACTACTATAATCCTTCATTGTCAAGTATTTCAAGTATTTTTAAAAGTATATTAATATATTATGGAAATATTGTCAAGGCAGAAAAATAGAGGACTCTTAGTCCTCTACAATTAATTCTTTACTATTTTCCCATAGGCCATGGATGTTGCAGTAGCTTGTTGCATATAGTGTTCCAGATTTTTCTGCCTTAAACCTAGTTACTACATAGGGTTCAGTAAATACCCCTTGTTCTCCATGACTGTCAAATTCATAGGTGCCTACTTCCACTGGGAATTTAGCACCTTCTGGATGGAAGTATAGCTTAATCCAAGCTATGTAATGCTCCTGTAAGTTTGGATGTGGTATTTCTTCTCCAATATTTACATTTACTTCTATTAAATCACCCTTTTTAACCTTATCTGGAGCATGAATTACTGGAACGTGTTTTTCCCCTTTCCAATCTCCACTTTGGTATAAATCTCCTATTTTTTTCATATATAACAACCCCCCTATAATACTATTATTCTTTAGTTGTCCACTCTGTTAATAGTTACCCAAAAATAAGAAAAATACACAAGACTTGTATAAATATTTATATTTTTTGTATAATGGATATAAGAGTATATAAGGGGGCGAAATTATGAGTATATATACAAGGACTGGAGATAAGGGTACTACAAGTTTATTTGATAATAAAAGGGTTCCTAAGGATCATATAAGGGTTGAAAGCTATGGCACCGTAGATGAGCTGGTATCCTTTTTAGGACTAGCAAAAAATTATATGGAGGATGAAAAAATATATGCTTTAATAGAGCAAATACAAAATAAACTTTTTACAGTTGCTG
Source organism: Tissierellia bacterium (assembly GCA_012728365.1). GTDB lineage: Bacteria > Bacillota > Clostridia > Tissierellales > Tepidimicrobiaceae > JAAYFE01. Next base: position 16,125 of record JAAYFE010000003.1, on the reverse strand, counting down.
CTAATTTAGCCACTGAAGATAAGGATAAGATAAAGTATCATATAGTAGAAGAGGATATTGAATTTTTAGAGGGCAAGATAGATGAATATATGAATAAAATTGGCAACCCTACAGGCTTTATAGTTCCAGGTTCAGGAATTAAATCTGGCTACCTGCATGTTTGCCGTACTATATGTAGAAGGGCAGAAAGGAGAATAATTACCCTAAGTTCCCATGAAGATATTGATCCATTGGTGGTAAAGTATGTAAACAGATTGTCAGATTTATTGTATGCAATAGCTAGATACTTAGAAGAAGGTGAAGTAAAGGTAGATTATGAAAAATAAGAAGCATGGCAGCTGCCATGCTTTTAATTATAGTAAGTTGTCCTAATTTTTACTTAATTTCATAAAAATTTCCTATATGGAAAAAGCTGCAAGAAGCTTTGATGTTTGACAATTAATTATTATATAGAATACAATAAACATTTTGAGTTTGACAATTTAATGTGATATTATTAAATATATACCTATTCATTAAAGGGTGATCTTATGCTAGATAGAGAAGAAATTAATACAATCCATAAGGAGTTAAAAGAATATGGTATTTTAAATTATCATGTACTGGAGAGTATGGCAGATTGGGTAAGATTGGTAGATTATGAAGGTAATATTTTATATGCTAATGAAGCCATGAAAAGGGCCTTAGGATATGATATAATTGGGAAGAAATGTTATGAAGCAAGTGGAAAGACTAAAAAATGTGATTTTTGTGTAGCTAAAAGAAGCATAGTTAATAACGAGGTAGTACAAAAGGAAGAAGTTATAAATGGAAGATATTACTCAGTAATTAGTTCCCCTGTAAAGGATTTAGATGGAAATATAATAGGGGCTGTAGAGGTTCTAAGGGATGTTACAAGAGAGAGAAAATTGGAGTTAGAATTAATTGAGAAAAATACTAAAATGATTAATGATATAAAGTTTGCAGAAAAAATCCAAAGAAGAATATTACCCAAAAAGGGATTATATAAAAGTGTAAAAATTGATCACCTATATAAGCCTTCAGAAATGCTAAGTGGGGATATATTTGATGTGTTCTTAATTGATGAGGATAAAATAGGCGTTTATATATGTGATGTTGTGGGACATGGCATTACTGCTTCTATGATGACCATGTTTGTTAGACAAACTATGAGATCCATTAAGGACTATATTGTACAACCTTCTGTTGCCTTAACAGAACTTCACAAAAGCTTCAGTTCTTTAGATTTGGGAATGGATAAATATTTCACAATATTCTATGGAGTGTTTAATACTAAAACAAACCAGTTTGTATATGCCAATGCAGGACATAATTGTATTCCCATTAGATATAATTCAAAGGGTATAGAAATGTTAAAAATAAAAGGTCTTCCCATTTCCTTAATTTTTAATGAAGTATATTATGAAGAAAATGAAATAGTATTAGAAGAAGGGGATAAAATACTACTATATACCGATGGCATAAGTGAAGTTAGGGATGCCAAAGGGGAAGAATTTGGCATAGACAGAATAATAAGTATTGTAAAGGAAAATAATAAGGATGTATTAAAAAAGATAATTGAAAGGGTAGAAGACTTTAGGTGGGGAGAACAAAAAGATGATTATGCTCTGCTTTTAATGGAAATATTGGGAAGTAAAGAGTCCTAGGAAGTATTCCTAAGACTCTTATTTTTCATAAAAAATGGGAGGTTAGCATTGAATGGACAATATTAGCCTGGATTATTCAAAAGCCTTAGTTGAAGAGCATGAACTAAAAAACATATGGCCCTATGTAAAAACAGCCCATGACCTTTTACATAAAAAGGCTGGCCCTGGCAGGGAGTATACTGGATGGCTGGATTTAACAAATTCCATAGATAGGGATGAAATTAAAAGGCTAAAGACAGTGTCCCGTTACATAAGGGAAAATACGGATATATTTATTTCAATTGGTGTAGGAGGTTCCTATTTAGGGGCCAGGGCCTGTATAGAGGCCTTAAATCACAATTTCTATAATGCTTTGCCAGGGGATAGAAGAAAAGGACCCCAAATTTATTTTGTTGGCAATAACTTAAGTAGCAGCTATATGCTGGACCTTTTAGATTTGTTGGAGGGAAAAGACCTTGCAATTAGTGTAATATCAAAGTCAGGTACTACCATGGAGCCAGCCTTAGCCTTTAGAATATTTAGACAATATATGATAAATAGATATGGACATGAGGAAGCCAAAAAGAGGATATATATTATTACAGACAAGTCAAAGGGTATTTTAAGAAGCCTAGCCCAAAGGGAAGGCTATACTTCCTTTACCATTCCAGAGGATATAGGGGGCAGATATTCTGTACTAACACCTGTAGGTCTACTACCTATGGCAGTTGCAGGCATTGATATAGACGAAATTTTACAAGGAGCCTTAGATGGGGCAGAAGAATATTCTAAAGATACTGGAGAAAATATAAGCTACAAGTATGCTGCCCTTAGAAATATACTTTATAAAAGGGGTAAGTATATAGAAATATTAGCTCACTATGAGCCAAATTTACACTATTTTGCTGAATGGTGGAAACAATTATTTGGTGAAAGCGAAGGAAAGGATAAAAAGGGCATATACCCTTCTTCTGTTTCCTTTACTGAAGATCTACATTCCTTAGGCCAATTAATCCAGGATGGAAGGAGAAACATATTTGAAACTACCATAAATATATTGAATCCAAGAAGGGATCTAGTTATCGAAGAAGATGAGGAAGATTTAGATGGCTTAAACTATCTTGCTGGCAAAACTATAGATTATGTAAATAAGAAAGCCTTTGAAGGAACCTTGCTGGCCCATTTTGAAGGAGGAGTACCCAGTATTGTTATCAACATACCTCATATGAAGGAATACTATCTAGGAAAATTAATATATTTTTTTGAAAAGGCCTGTGCCATTAGTGGCTATTTATTGGGGGTTAATCCCTTTAATCAGCCAGGAGTAGAAGAATATAAGAAAAATATGTTCAGGCTATTAGGAAAGTAAGAATATAAACAATTGTATAAAGATTGTTAAAAAAGATACAAATTCTATTGCATTATTGTGCTTAGTTTGGTAAAATATACTTAATTCAAGGTTAGGGCAAAGGGGGGGATGTTTTGGAATTGAATTATATTTTATTGAATAAGGATGAAAATATTGGAATTTTAACAATCAATAGACCTAAAGCTTTAAATGCCTTAAATTCTGAAGTACTAGATGAACTTAATAAGGCCATTGACCAGGTTATAGAAGATGATAATATACATATACTTATAATTACTGGGGAAGGCAAGGCCTTTGTTGCTGGGGCAGATATTGGTCAAATGAAGGATATGGATGTATTTGAGGCAAGGGAATTTGCTAAGAAGGGATTGAGTATTTTTAGAAAGATAGAGCTTATGGAAAAACCAGTAATTGCTGCAGTTAATGGATATGCTTTAGGCGGAGGATGCGAGCTGGCAATGGCTTTCGATATAAGGATAGCATCAGACAAGGCTAAATTTGGACAACCCGAGGTAGGATTAGGTATAACTCCTGGCTTTGGAGGTACTCAAAGATTAGCAAGAATTGTTGGCATTCCTAAGGCTAAGGAATTAATATTTACTGGCGAAACAATAAATGCTGAAGAAGCCCTTAGAATAGGTTTAGTAAATAAGGTGGTGGCAGCAGAAAGCCTTATGGAGGAAGCTCTTACTATGGCTAGGAAAATTGCATCAAAAGGACAGCTGGCAGTAAGATATTCAAAGGTAGCTATAAATAGGGGCATAGAAACAGATATAGAAACTGGGCTAGCTATGGAAAGGGAATTATTTGGCTTGTGTTTTGCAACAGAAGATCAAAAAGAAGGCATGGGGGCCTTTTTGGAAAAGCGCTAACCTAATTTTAAATTAAAGTAGACTAGGAGGGGTATAATGGAGAAAATTGGTGTATTAGGTAGAGGTACAATGGCATCTGGAATAGTACAAGTTTTAGCCCAAAATGAATATGATGTTATTATGTGGGTTAGAAGTATTGATCCAGAAGAGCCAAGGGGAAGTTTAAATAAGGTTGCAAAGGCTTTAGATAGGCTTGTTAAGAAGGAAAAGATTACTGCAGTGGAAAAGGATACCATACTTAATAGGATAGAGATCACAACTAATTATGAAGACTTAAAGGACTGTGATTTAATAATTGAAGCCATAGCTGAAGATATGGATATTAAGAAGGAAACCTTTAAAAAACTTGATGAAATATGTAAAGAGGATACAATACTTGCTACTAATACATCATCCTTATCAATAACAGAAGTTGCAAATAGTACCAATAGGCCAGATAAAGTAATAGGAATGCACTTTTTCAATCCTGTTCCAGTAATGAAGCTAGTAGAAGTTATAAAGGGTATGGCAACTAGTGAAGAAGTTAAGAATAAGGTAATTGAGCTTTCAAAATCCTTAGGAAAAACTCCAGTAGAAGTTGAAGAAGCACCTGGATTTGTTGTAAATAGGATACTAGTACCTATGATAAATGAAGCTGTAGGTATCTTAGCTGATGGTATTGCTACAGCTGAAGATATAGATGAGGCTATGAAATTAGGTGCCAACCATCCAATGGGACCTTTAGCCTTAGGGGATCTAATAGGACTTGATGTTTGCCTTGCCATAATGGAAGTGTTATATAATGAGTTTGGTGATCCTAAATATAGGCCACATCCCCTTTTGAGAAAGATGGTTCGTGCAGGATATTTAGGCAGAAAAACTGGAAAAGGTTTTTACGATTATACTAAATAGAAAACATTTGAAAAATAACTTTCTTTTTTGGATGAATCCAAAAAAGAAAGTTATTTTTTTTTATATAAATGCTTCCATTGGGGAAAATATATTCAAGGAAATTAAAACAAAGGGGATTTTCACATGAAAACATTTTGGAAAGTATTTGCAGTATCCTTGGTATTTTTTACTCTTGTTACCTTATTAGGTTCCTATTCTTATATGAAAACAAAGGGTGTTGAAGAGGATTTTGACTTTACCCTAATAGGAGGTGCAGTTGGAAATGAGGATATAGCCTATGAGGAAGAGGAGGCTAAAAAGGACATAGAAGAAATAGAAGATAATACTAAGACTCCTAGAGAAGCAGAAAGTTTTAATTCTTTAAAGGAAGCCTTTTATAATAGTAAGAGGATAAATGCTGTATTGTTAGGCATGGAAGATGTAAGGACTGATACTATTATATTTGCCTCCTTTGATCCTGATACAAAAGAAGTAAATCTATTTTCTGTGCCCAGGGATACCTACATCCATAGAAAAGGTTATGATTTAGCAGAGCAAAGAAAGATCAATGCCATATATGAAAGCCATGGTATAGAAGGAGTAAAAAAGGCTGTATCCTATTTATTCCAAGGGGCACCAATACACTTTTATGTAAAAATAGACTATGAAGGGGTAAAAAAGATAGTAGATTCCATTGGGGGAGTGGAGGTTGTAGTGCCCTTTGATATGAAATATGATGACCCAACGGCAGATCCTCCCCTTCATATAGACTTAAAGGCTGGAAGGCAGCTTTTAGACGGGGAAAAGGCTTTGCAGTTTATAAGGTATAGAAAGGGCAATACAAAAAAACAGGGTTATATTGATGGAGATTTAGGAAGAATTAAAGCCCAGCAGGAATTTATTAAATCTTTTATCAATAAAGCCATATCCTATAGGTTGCCTGTGGTAATAAAAAATGGTTATCCTTATGTGGAAACAGACATAGGCCTATTTGAAGCCTTATATTATGGTGGGAAAGCCTTAGGAATTAAAATGGAGGATATTAAATTTGAAACCCTTCCAGGGAGGGCAGAGTTTAGACGATACGGAGGCACCCTTCTTTCATACTATATTGCCAATTTAAAGGAAACTAGAAGGATATTAGAAGAAATATACAATGTAAAACCCCCTAAAAATTAGGGGGTTAAATTGCTTCCTTTTCATTGGCTTTTAAAAGCTCCTCTCCTATTCTATTTACATTTCCTGCTCCCATGGTTACTACAATGTCACCTTTTTTAGCATTATCTAAAATGTATTTTTCAATATTTTCAAAGGAAGGCATGTATTTTGCATCTACACCATTTTTAACCAAAGCTTCTACTAGATGGGTAGAATGAATAAGTCCATTATCCTTTTCCCTAGCAGCATATATATCTGGAATTATGACCTTATCTGCCTCTCCAAAGGCTTTAGCAAAACTATTTAATAGCATTTTGGTTCTAGTATAGGTATGGGGCTGGAATATACACCATATCCTATTTTTTGTTGAACGTCTTAATGCCCTTAAGGAAGCTTTAATTTCTGTTGGATGGTGAGCATAATCATCAATGATCTTTATGCCATTTAGGTATCCTTTAAATTCCAATCTTCTATGGGTGCCTTTAAAGTTTTCTAAATTCTTTATTATTGTTTCCATAGGTACTCCTAAAGAGTCAGCTACGGCTATACTGGCCAAGGCATTATAAATATTGTGAACTCCCATTACTTTTAAATTTACAGGATATATGGCACTTAAATTTATCCTTAGCATAAATCTTGGAAATCCGTCTGGGGTAAAGGAAATATTTTCAGCAGTATAATCAGCCTTATTTTTTACTCCAATAGTTATAACATTTGCCTTTGTATTTTCTATTATTTTGCTGGCATTTTCATCGTCTACGTTTATTACTAGGTTACCCTTTTGGCTAATATTTTTGCTATATTGAATGAAAGTATCTACTATATGGTTTATATCTTTAAAATAGTCTAAATGATCCTCTTCCATATTTAAAATAACAGCAATATTTGGATAAAACTTTAATATATTTCCCTTGTATTCACAAGCTTCCGTCAATAAAATATCCCTATCTCCAATTTTAACATTTCCTCCAATGTCATCTAAATGGCCTCCTAGAAGTATGGTGGGATTTAGAGAAGAGTTGTGGAGAATTGTGGCAATCATGCTAGTGGTAGTAGTTTTTCCATGGGTACCTGATACAGCAATGGAGTTTTTATAATTCTTCATCATTTCTCCAAGAAAAGTGGCTCTATCAACAGTTTCAATACCTCTATTCTTTGCTTCTATAAGTTCTTCATTATCCTGTGAAATAGCATCAGTATATATAATTAAGTCTATATCCTTAATATTTTCCCTGCTATGGCCTATATAAATTTCTGCACCTAAGTTTCTCAATCTTTCAATAACCAAGCTATCATTCATATCTGAACCAGAAACCTTATATCCTTCCTTAATTAAGATTTCTGCTAGACCACTCATACTTACTCCGCCAATTCCTATGAAATGTATGTAGTTGTACTTGTGATCATCTATGGAAAATACAAACATAAATTTACCTCCTATGTTATCAAATTCGGTGCTCCTTCTAATATTATTACCAAGGTAGGGTATTAATATTATTTTATTCATGTCAATGAATTTTGTTACTATTTGATTATATCATATTATTGTATCGTTGAAAATGCAATATAAATACCCTTACATATTATAGCCTTATTTAGGAATTATTGCCACAGGTAAAAAATTTAAAATATTTTTAAAAAAAAGGAGGATTTTTAAGTTATTTAGAGAATATAGAAAATATTTAGTAAAATCTTACTGACTCCTAAGGAAGGTGGTGAACTTATCTGTGAAGGTAACAGACGTAAGAATTAGGAAGATGACAGAAGAAGGTAAAATGAAGGCAATTGTATCAGTGACCTTTGATAATGAATTTGTTGTTCATGATATTAAGATTATTGATGGACAGAATGGACTATTTATAGCTATGCCCAGTAGAAGGATGATTAATGGTGAGTTTAGAGATGTTGCCCATCCTATAAATGCAGAAACTAGAAAGAAAATACAAGATGCAATATTTGAAGAATATGAAAAAGTGTTAATGGCAAGTAACTAAGGACCGAAAGGTCCTTTTTACTTTTGTCTTGTTATTGACATTAAATAAGGATTATAATATATTGTGATAGGGTTTTATAAAAAATAATTATAATTGGATATATGAAGGAAATAGGTTAAAATATTATTTGGGCAAGTTAATAATAAAGAGGTGTTAAATATGGATATGTCAATAATATTGGCTGCTGGAGAAGGTACCAGGATGAAGTCCAATATACCTAAAGTTTTGCACAAAATATGTGGCAAGCCCATGTTAGAATATATAGTTGATAATAGTAAAGAGGCAGGAATTGACAAAAATTATATTGTAATTGGTCATGGTGGTGAACGGGTAAGGGATGCCTTTTCCCATAAGGATGTGGTATTTAAAAATCAACCTATTGGTCCAGAATATCCTTATGGAACTGGTTTTGCAGTTATGCAGGCCATAGAACATATTGAAGATGACAGCAATGTAGTTATTTTATGTGGGGATACTCCCTTAATAACAAGTAAAACCATTAAGGAACTAATAGAAAGCCATATAAAGAATGAAAACTTTGCTACAGTATTAACAGCCTATCTTAAGGATCCCACAGGCTATGGTAGAATAGTTAGGGATGAAGAAGGTAATCTTGAAAAGATTGTTGAACACAAGGATGCCAATGAGAAAGAAAAAAATATAAAGGAAATAAACTCAGGTATATACTGTTTTAAGGGTAGAGAATTAAAGTATGCTTTAAATAAAATAGATGATGATAATGCCCAGGGAGAATTATATATTACAGATGTAATAAGCATATTAAAGCAGGAAGGATATAGGGTAGGAGCTTATCTAATAGAGGATGCTACTGAAATATATGGTGTTAATTCAAGGGTTCAATTGGCTTTTTGTGAAAAGATAATGAGAGAAAGAATAAATAGATACCATATGGAAAATGGTGTTACAATAATAGATCCATATAATACCTATATTGAAGCTGAAGTTAAAATAGGTAGGGACACCATAATATATCCTGGTGCCATACTAAAGGGTAAAACTACCATAGGTAATGACTGTATAATTGGTGAAAATACAAGAATAGAAGACAGCAGCATTGGAAATGGAGTAGAAATATTTTCATCTACTATTGAAGAGAGCACAGTTAGTGACAACTGTTACATAGGACCCTATGCTCATCTTCGCCCAAATAGCCGCTTAGGTCAAAATATTAAAATAGGTAATTTTGTAGAAGTGAAAAACTCCAGTATTGGAGATAATTCTAAGGCAGCCCATCTAGCATATATAGGTGATGCAGATGTAGGCAAAAATGTAAATGTTGGTTGTGGTGTAGTATTTGTAAACTATGATGGCCGTACAAAGCACAGAACTATAGTTGAGGACAATGCTTTTATTGGAAGCAATTCTAATCTAATAGCACCGGTGAAGGTGAAAAAATGGGGATATGTAGCTGCTGGATCTACTATAACCCATGAAGTGGAAGAAAGTTCTTTAGCCATAGCTAGAGCTAAACAGGTAAACAAGATTGGTTGGGTTGAAAAGAAAAATTTTTAAAAAGATAAATAGGAGGAATTAAATTGTTAAGCAAAGAGGAAATTAAAATTTTTACAGGTAATGCTCATAAGGAATTGGCTATAAATATTTGCAAGGAATTAAATATACCTTGTGGTTCTTGTGAAGTAGGCAAGTTTAGTGATGGAGAAATATTTGTAAATATTGCTGAAACTGTTAGGGGATGTGATGTATTTGTCATACAACCTACATCTGCTCCAGTAAATGACAACCTAATGGAGGTTTTAATTTTCATAGATGCTCTAAAGAGGGCTTCTGCAGGAAGGGTCAATGCTGTTATACCTTACTATGGATATGCTAGGCAAGATAGAAAAACAAAGGCTAGGGAACCTATAACAGCGAAACTAGTTGCTGATTTACTTACCGAGGCAGGAGCAGACAGGGTTATAAGTATGGATTTACATGCTGGCCAGATTCAAGGATATTTTAATATTCCAGTAGACCACCTATCAGGTATTCCAATTCTTGCTGAATACTTTAAGAAAATTATAGATGAAGATACAGTTATAGTATCACCTGATATTGGTGGAGTAGTAAGAACAAGAAATTTTGCTAGCATATTGGATCTACCTATTGCAATAATAGAAAAAAGAAGGCCTAAGGCAAATGTTTCAGAGGTTATGAATGTTATAGGGGATATTGAAGGTAAAAATGTTATTTTAGTAGATGATATAGTTGATACTGCAGGTACCATAACTAAGGCTGCTGATGTATTGAAAGAATTTGGAGCTAAAAAGGTATACGCCTGTGCTACCCATGCAGTACTTTCTGGTCCTGCCGTTGAAAGAATTGAAAACTCAGTAATAGAAAAATTTGCGGTGACAGATACTATACCTCTAACAGAGGAAAAGAAAATTGATAAACTAGAAGTTGTAAGTGTAGCTCCAATATTTGCTGAAGCCATAAGAAGAATACATTTAAACGAATCTGTAAGTATATTGTTTGATGAATAGGGAGTGATAGGTTGTTTGCCATTGTGGGACTAGGAAATCCTGGTAGGCCTTATGAGGGTACTAGGCATAATGTAGGATTTGATACAGTAGATCTGTTAGCTTATAGGAATAATATTACTTTAAATAAGCTAAAATTTAAATCTGTCTATGGAGAAGGTATAATAGGTAAGGAAAAGGTCATACTTTTAAAGCCCCAAACATATATGAATAATAGTGGAATGGCTGTATTGGATCTATATAATTTCTATAGGATTCCAGTGGAGAATATACTAATTATAGTGGATGATATTGATATAGATTTTGGAACCATAAGGATAAAGAGAAAGGGAAGTGCAGGTTCCCATAATGGTCTTAAATCCATTATATACCATCTTCAATCTGAAAACTTTCCTAGAGTGAAAATTGGCATAGGAAAGAAAAAGGAAAATCAGGATTTAGCAGATTTTGTCTTAAGTAGATTTAACAAAGAAGAAAGGGAAAAAATAGATGAAGCCATTGAAAAGGCAGCTTTAGCCGTTGAAACTATAATAGCTGATGGCATTGATAAAGCTATGAATAAATTTAATTAAACCAGCCCAGGATTTTTCCTGGGCTTAAGGCCTATGTTTAAGGAGCGTAGATAAAATGCAGAACATGTTAATAGACCCATTAAAAAATTGGAAGTCCTATAATCAGTTACTTGATAATATAAAATCTAACAAGGGTCCCATAGCTACCTATGGTATTATAGATGAAAATATAGGACATATTTCTTATGCCATAAATCAGCATACCCAAAAGGCAGTATTAATCGTAACCTATGATGAAATGAAGGCTAAAAAAATATATGAAGACATTAATAAATTAAATGGAGACAAGGCAGAATTATTTGAAAATAGGGAAATTATATTTTATAAGGTGGATGCCATTAGCTCTGAAAGGCTAGTTAATAGGTTGAGGGTTCTTTCAAAGCTTATAAAAGGGGAACCAATAATAGTTGTAGCCCATATTGAAGGCCTGTTAAATAAAATTATGAACCCCAATATATATAAAAGCCATTTTACACGTATAGAAAAGGAAGATACAATAGATATAGAGGATTTAACCAATAAGTTTATCCAATGCGGATATGAAAGGGAACATATGGTAGAAGCAGTAGGCCAGTTTAGCATTAGAGGAGGAATAATAGATTTTTTCCCGCCTAATAGCCAAAACCCTTATAGAATTGAGCTTTTTGGAGATGAAATAGATTCCATAAGAATATTTGATATAGAAAGCCAAAGATCTTTAAAATTAGTAGATTTTGCTTATATTTCACCTGTAAGGGAAATTATAATACTAGATGAATACAGGGAAAATATAATAGAAAATTTAAGCTTAGATCTAGAGGTTGCAACAAAAAATCTAAAGAAATCTTCCAGGGTAAAGGAAAGACTAGAAGAAAAATTTATGGAATATATCGAGGAAATTAGAGAAAGGGTATCTATTTCCAATTTAGACATGATAATACCCTATATACCTGATGAATATTTAGGAAGCCTATTAGATTATTTTAATAAGGATGCAATAGTATTTATAGATGAACCAAAAAGGGTTGAAGAAAGGGTAAAAAATATAAAGGAGCAGTTTTTACTTAAATATACAGAGCTCCTCCAAATAGGGGAAGTACTTCCTAAACATGAACAAATAAGATATGAATATGACCATGTAAAGGAGAAAATAGGAGAAAAGATACCCATTGTAAATACTGCCATTTTACAAATGAACCCAAATATAAATCCCTCCTTGATTGTTAAATTTCCAACAAAAACTATGCAGTCCTTCAATAACAATATGGAACTATTAGGTGAAGAATTAAAGCATTACCAATATAGGGGCTATAAGGTTATTATATTTGCTGGTTCGGAAGAAAGGAGCAAAAACCTTCAATCTATCCTAATGGACCTAGGCTTGGTTACCAGTTATGTAGAAGATTATGATCATGAAATTAAATCAAGCCAAATATTTATAAGCCCTAAAAGCATAAATAGGGGATTTGAATATGGAGAAATAAAATTTGCCCTTATAAGCCACAAGGAAATATTTAAAAGTTCAAAGGATAGACGTCAAGCTAAGAAAAAATCTAAAGGAGAAGTTCTCAGCTTTTCAGATTTAAAAATAGGAGACTATGTAGTTCATGAAAACCATGGAATTGGTCAATATGGTGGCATAGAAAAACTAAATATACAAGGAGTTATAAAGGATTATTTAACTATTCATTATAAGGGAAATGATAAATTATATGTTCCCATAGATCAGATGAATCTAATTCAAAAATATGTAGGTGGCGAAAGTATTAGACCCAAAATTAATAAATTATCAAGTTCTGAATGGGCAAAGACTAAGCAAAGGGCGAAAAAGGCAGTAGAAGATATGGCAAAGGATCTGTTAGAATTGTATGCCAAAAGGGAGACTCAAAAAGGCTATGCCTTTTCAAAAGACACTATCTGGCAGAAGCAGTTTGAGGATTCCTTTCCCTATGAGGAAACTGATGCCCAGCTTAGAAGTATTGATGAAATTAAAAGGGATATGGAAAAGCCTAAGCCTATGGATAGGCTCCTTTGTGGTGATGTGGGATATGGTAAAACAGAAGTAGCCTTAAGGGCTGCCTTTAAGGCTATAATGGATGGGAAGCAGGTAGCCTTTTTAGTACCAACAACCATACTGGCCCAGCAGCACTACAATACCATAAAGGAAAGGTTTAGTAGCTTTCCTGTAAATATTGGTATTTTAAGTAGGTTTAGAACTGCCAAGGAGCAAAAAGCTACCATTGAAGGATTGAAAAAGGGACTAGTAGATATAGTGGTAGGTACCCATAGGCTACTATCTAAGGATATTGAATTTAAAGATCTGGGCCTTTTAATTGTAGATGAGGAACAGAGATTTGGTGTAAAGCATAAGGAAGCCTTAAAGAAGCTAAGGGAAAATGTGGACGTTCTTAAACTTTCGGCTACTCCAATTCCCAGAACCCTTCATATGTCCCTAATTGGTATTAGGGATATGAGCTTAATTGATGAACCACCTGGTGAAAGATATCCAATAGAAACCTATGTAGTAGAATTTAATGAGCTTATGATCAGGGAAGCCATCCTTAAGGAAATAGAAAGGGGAGGGCAGGTTTATTTTGTTTACAATAGGGTAGAAGATATAGATAAAATAGCAGCTATGTTAAAAAAATTAGTTCCCGAGGCAAATATAGCCATTGGTCATGGACAGATGAGCGAAAAGGAACTGGAAAATGTTATGGTGGATTTTATAAATAATAAATACAATGTATTAGTTTGTACTACTATAATTGAAACAGGCCTTGATATACCCAATGTAAATACCATAATAGTATACGATGCAGATAAAATGGGACTTAGCCAATTATACCAGTTAAGAGGCAGGGTAGGTAGAAGCAATAGGGTAGCCTATGCATATTTTACTTATGAAAAGGATAAAGTATTGACAGAAGTTGCGGAAAAAAGGCTTAGGGCCATAAAGGATTTTACAGAGTTTGGCTCTGGTTTTAAAATAGCCATGAGGGACTTAGAAATAAGAGGAGCTGGAAACCTATTAGGTGTAGAACAGCATGGCCATATTGAAGCCATTGGATATGATCTATATGTTAAATTTTTAAATGAGACTATTAAAAGGCTAAAGGGTGAAAAAGTAGAAGATACTATAGATACAAGTATAGATCTTTCAGTAGACGGATATATACCTTTAAGCTATATTGAAGATGAAGAACAAAAAATAGAAGTTTATAAGAAGATTGCTGCCATAAAGAATATAGAAGACTATAGGGAGCTTATAGATGAGTTAATTGATAGATTTGGAGATATACCTAAGGAAGTGGAAAACCTACTTGATATTTCTTATATAAAAAATATGGCCAGCAGATTAAACATTAAAAATATTAGCCAGTCTGGCCACAAGATCATATTAGAATTTAATACATTAGAGGCTATTTCTCCTAATTTAGTCCATTATATGGCTAATGAATATGGCAGGAGGATTGGATTTGATTTATCCAAAAATCCATCTTTTGCTTATACCTATAGAAAGGATATATTAAGTGAGCTGAAGGATGTAGTTGAAAAAATTAATAGTTTTTGTCAAGAAGAAAAGAACCCTAACTAAATAAAGATATTTTAGGAAGGATGTTTTATATTGAAATATAAAAATAGGGTATTAATTACGTGGATTGTGTTAATTATATTGCTTTGGACTGCTGGTTGTAGAAATAATTCCAAGGAAGGAGTACTAGCTGATGTAGATGGCCATTTAATAATGGAGGAAGACTTTAATGAAGAATTTGAAATAAAAAGAAAAATATATATGAGCCAATATGGGGAAGATTTTTTAAAGCAGGAATTAGAAGAAGGCTTAACCATTGAAGAATTTTTAAGGGAAGAATTGCTATTTGAGATTATACATGAGAATATAATAAAAAGGGAATTAGACAAATTGAATATGGATATTAATGAAGAAGATGTAGATGAATATATAAAGGATAATTATATAAATAGGCTAGGTGGAGAAGAAAATTATAATGATTACTTAGTTTCTTTAGGTGTTAGCCATGGAGATTTCAAAAAAATTGTAGCTAGAGAATTAATGTATGAAAGGCATAGCCAGTATTTTTTTGAGCAAATAGATTTATCTGAAGAGGAGTTAAAGGATTATTACGGAAAGAATAAGGATGCCTTTATAAGGGTTAGGGCAAGCCATATACTGGTAAAAACTGAGGAGGAAGGTAATGAGATTTTAAAAAGGCTAAAGGAAGGAGAAGACTTTGCAAGCCTTGCAGCCACCATGTCCATAGATAGCCAGTCTGCTATAAAGGGTGGAGACTTAGGCTACTTTACTAAAGGTTCCATGGCAGAAGAATATAGGGAAATTGAAGAGACTGCCTTTAGCTTAAAGGAAGGGCAAGTAAGCAATTTAATTAAAACAGATTTTGGCTATCATATAGTCTTGGTTGAAGATAGGGTTGAATCCTTTGAAGACTTGAAGGAGGAAGTAGAGAGGGCTTTAAAAAACAAGAAATATAATGAGGAATTAAATAAGTTGATGGAAAAAGCTAATGTAAAGGTATATATGGATTTGTACAGGGATACAAGTAATCTTCAATGAAAGGAGATTACTCGTATTTTAATTTAACTTAATGTAAATACTTTAAGATAAGATTACCATAAATGTATAAAAAATTCCTATTAGTAAAATAATAAAGACACAACATACTTTAAGGAGGGAAATGATGAAGGCTACTGGAATAGTTAGACGTATAGATGATTTAGGAAGAGTTGTAATACCTAAGGAAATAAGGCGAACATTAAGGATTAGAGAAGGGGATCCTTTAGAAATTTTTACAGATAGAGAAGGTGAAGTAATACTTAAAAAATATTCTCCCATTGGAGAACTAAATGAGTTTGCCAATGAATACTGTGAATCATTGCATGAAAATACTAAATTTATTGCCATGATTACAGATAGGGATAATATTATTGCTATTTCAGGTGGCTCCAGAAAGGAATATCTTGAAAAAAGGGTAAGTCCAGAATTGGAAAAGATAATGGAATCAAGAACCTTGTTTTCTACAAAGGACGGCAATAAACCAATAAAGATCTTTTATGAAGATGAAAGTCCAGATGAATACTCAGCCCAAGTAATAGCTCCTATTATTTTGCAAGGAGACCCTATTGGAAG
>JAAYFE010000225.1 GCA_012728365.1 Tissierellia bacterium | reverse complement strand
CTCTCATCCTTTGGAAACCTTATGTCATATTTTTTATTTCAATACACCAGATCAGGAAGGCCTAAAGCTTGTAATACCATATTTAAAGGTAAATTATTCAGACTTAAAACAGAAAAAATTAATATTAAAACTCTAAAAGATGGGGAAGTAGTAAGTATAGATAAGACCTTAAGCTTGGGAAAATTTGAAATAGATGTGATATATGCAAGAAGGGATGGAGATGAAATGATAGATGACCTTAGGATAAGGGGGATATCTGGCTACGGTATATGGTTTAGTGAGTTTTCTTATTTTCTAAATTTATTTACTATTTTGAAGGAAAAATGACATTTGTGTCGAATATATAATTTAAGAAAAAATTGATTAATTTTCTTTTAAGGAGGTGTTGTTTTGTAATTTAACTATGGACTTATAAAATTTTTAATCTGAAAAAAGTATTTACATGGTTACTATAGAAAACTGTTTTGTATCTAATTTTAAAGATAGTTTAAGGGAGATAGTGCTTTAATATTGAAGTAGCTATAAGGTATTATTACAGAGGGGTTGAGGGGTTTAAATATATAAATAGTGATTGAATAAGAGAAAAGGAGAGTATATATGCAGTATACAATAAAATTTATGTGTAACAAGTTGAAGCTTCCAATTCATTATAATCATATATTGCAAGGATTTATATATAAAAACATATTTGATGATAATTTTAGGGAGTTTCTCCATGAAAAGGGTTTTGAAGTAGATGGAAAAAAGTTTAAATTATTTACCTTTTCCCAACTTTATGGGGACTATATTTTTGATAGGGAAAATAAAACTATTACTTTTCTAGATAGAGTTGAGCTGACGGTATCAAGTGTCCTAGATGATTTTAATAAGGAGTTTTTGAAATCTTGTCTCTATAATAAGGAATTGGAAATTGAGAACCAAAGGGTAGAGGTTTCAGAAATAATAGTAAATGAAAACAAAACTAAAGTTAATAAGGCCATTATAAGGACCCTATCTCCCATAACGGTTTATTCTACAGTTAATGTAAATGGAAGAAAGAAAACCATCTACTTTTTTCCAGAAGATAGTCTTTTTGAAAAATACATAAAAGATAATCTAATAAGAAAGGCTAGCTTAATTTATAGTGAATCCTTTGAAAACCCAAAGTTTCAAATCAGGGCGGTAGAAGATAAGGTGTCTAAAAGTATCTTATATTTTAAACAGTTCATTGTTAAAGGAACTAGTGGAATATTTGAAATTTCAGGGGATGAAAGATTGATCAATACTGCTTTAAACTGCGGTTTAGGAAGCAAAAATTCTCAAGGATTTGGATGTGTTAAATTAGTAAAATCCATATAATTGTAATAAATAAGCTTGTTATTTATGGTAAAACCATATATAATATTAGAAAATTTATTCTAAAAATAAAGTTGAGTTTATCAGGTTTTTTAGCTTTATCAGTATAAAACAAGAAGTGCCCTTGCACCGAAATTATTAGGATTTACAATATAGAGAAGGTAGATTAGCATGTTAAACATAAGGACCATTGAATATAGTATACACTTTTTAACAAAAACAGATTTTATAGATGAACCGGAAATAGCAATTTTTAAATGTATATTTAAGAAGTTAAAAAATATCTTATGTGTAAATACTGTAGGAAAATGCATAGACTGCTCCCATGGGAAAAAGTGCTTGTATAACTATGTTTCGGCAGGAGATTTTATGAATATTGATCTTATGCCTATAGTAGTAAAAAAGCCCCTAATTTCAAAAAAACACTTTTCAGAAGGGGATAGGCTACAACTTAAATTTCTCTTTTTAGGGGATGCAGCCTTACATATAGATTTTGTAGATTTCGTATTAAGGGAACTGGAAGTAAAGGGGCTCTTTAAGGAAAAACACAGGTTTATCATTGAAAGTAGGACTATTGATAAGGTTAAGATAGATATGAATATACATAGGCCTGTTTATAATATTAAAATATTAACACCCGTAGATAGGATTGATAATATTTTTTTACATGAAAAAGAAAAAATAGAAGAGCTAAATAGGCTATATAATATTACAGATAAAAAAATAGAAATGATAGAGGAATTTTATAATAAGGATCTTATTAAATTTAAGCTTGAAAGACCAATATATTTAGGATCAAACAAAATTAAGTTTGAAGGATACATAGGAAAGCTTTCCTTTATAGAGCCTCTCCATTTAAATCCCTTGTTATATATATATCAAAAATAATTGGTCTTGGTAAATACTATGGCATTGGTGGAGGAAATATAAAACTTTCACATACATAAAAAAGTTCCTTTTCTGTTTTTACAGAAAAGGAACTTTTTTATGCTTATGATAGCTATTTTAAACTACTGTAGTGAATGGAAAATTTTTGTCCTAATAACTAATAACATATTAAAACTATGGAATACTAAATAATAAAGCATAAAGAGGGGATAAAATGATTTCAAAAAGGATAAGGGATAATAAAGAACTTTTTATAACTTTATTTAATAATTCATCTGACTTTGTAGCCTATGACTTTGAAACCCTATCTAATTTAAAAATAATGGTATGTTACATAGAAGGTCTTATAGATAGAGATATACTAGATAGGGATATACTGGAGTCTATAACTGTAAATGTAAAAAAGCCAAAGGATATCAAAAAGTTTATAATGACTTCAAGTATAAAGGAAGTTTATTCAGTAGATGAAATTGTAAATGAAATTGTCTATGGAAGGGTAGCCATATTTGTAGAAGGCCTAAAAAAGGTCTATATAGTAGGATTAAGTAAATGGGACAAGAGGCAGGTAGACCAGCCTCAGGCTGAATCTGTAATTAAGGGACCTAAGGAAGGCTTTATAGAAGATATAGCTGTAAACAAGGTTTTATTAAGGCGTAAATTAAGGAATAACAATCTGGTTTATGAGGATATGAGATTGGGTAAGCAGACTAAAACCATGGTAAGTATAGCCTATATTAAGGGCATAGTAAATGAAGCTGTACTTAGGGAGTTAAAAAACAGGCTAAACAAAATAAATATAGATTCCATACTAGAAAGTGGCTATATAGAAGAACTAATAGAAGACAGACCTATTACTATTTTTTCTACCATAACTATTACGGAAAAACCAGATGTTGCTGCTGCCAAGCTTTTAGAAGGCAGGGTAGCCATATTTACAGATGGTACACCCCACGTTCTTATTGTACCTAGAATTTTTGTAGAAGGCTTTATGAGTAGTGAGGATTACTATTTAAGGCCCTATTATGCTTCCTTTTTAAGAGTTTTAAGGGTTATAGCTTTCATAATTACCATATATTTGCCAGGAGCCTATGTTGCTCTGCAGCTTTATCATCAGGAGATGATACCTACAGTCCTCTTAGTAAGTGCAGCAGCCTCCCGGGAGGGAGTTCCCTTACCCATTACTCTAGAGACAATTTTACTCATTATTGCCCTAGAGCTAACAAAGGAATCAGGGGTTAGGCTGCCCAAAAATATAGGTTCAACAGTCACCATATTTGGAGCTTTGGTATTGGGCCAGGCTGCAGTCCAGGCTAGCTTAGTAAGTGCTCCAACCATAATATTGGTTTCCATAACAGCCTTAGCTGAATTTATAATTCCCCAACTTTCAGAGGGAATAGTAGTGTATAGGTTGTTAGTAACTATATTGGGAGGCTTTTTTGGAATTTATGGGGTTGTATGTGCCTTTCTTGTGATCACCACCCAAGTTGTATCCCTTGAATCCTTTGGAATCCCCTTTGCCTGGACCTGGGCACCTTTAAATAAGACTGCCCTTAAGGATGGGCCAATAAGGATCCATAAAAGGAACTTTATTCATAGGCCCCTAGCCATAGCTAGAAAAAATGTTAAAAGGCAGCAGCCTCCAAGGGGAGAAGGATCATGAAGGCTAAAATAACTCTATTATGTATATATATGTTATCTATAAGCCTTTTAACTGCTTGTTTTGATGCCACAGAATTAGATGAATTAGCCATTGCTCTACTTATAGGTATAGACTTAGAAGATGATAAGATATTAATAACAGCGGAGGTAATAAACCTACAGTATTCTTCAGATAGTTCTAGTTCAGGAAATGTTTCTGTAAAATACGTGCAAGGAACTGGAAACACAGTATTAGAAGCCCTAAGGGATATTACATTAAAATTTGGCCACAGAATTTATGGGGCCCATACTAAGGCTATCATATTTGGGGAAGACTTAGCCAAAAAAGGTGTCATGCCCTACATGGATCAGCTTTTTAGGGCTAGGGAACTAAGGGAAAGTGCTTATGTATTAGTTGCAAAAGAGGCCAAAGCTTATGAAGTTATGGGTGTAAGCAGTGGCCTTGAGCCTATACCTGCTAATTATATAATATCTTTAATTGATAGTATTAGGTATAATCCAAAGACTATAGATACTAATATGATGGACTTTGTAAAGCATTATTACCATATGGGAAGGCATCCAATTGTAGCCATTTTAGAAAAAAGGCAAAAAAAGGGTATAAATCAGACAGAAAAGGAAGTAGGCACTAAGGATTTTGAATTATCCTCCATAGGTTCAGCAGTATTCAAAAACGATACCCTAGTAGGTTATTTAAGTGGCAATGATACAAAGGCTTTAAATTATATTTTGAACAATGTTAAGGGAGGAATTATAACCTTTCCTACTCCAGTTGATAGTGATGAAACATTATTTAGTTCACTATCTACAATAAAAGTTCGTACCAAAAATGATGTGGACTTTAAAGATGGAAGATTAATATTAAAAACAAAAATTACCATAAGTGGTAATTTGGGAGAGATAGGTGGGGATATGGATATTTCTAATTATGAAAGTCTTGAAAAAATGGCCCAAGCTTGTTCTCAAACGGTAAAAGAGGGTATAGAAATGACTGTTAAAAAAGTACAAAGGGAATTTGGCTTTGATATATTTGGCTTTGGCCATGTACTTCATAAAAAACATACTGAAGAGTGGAGGAAAATTGAAGGGAAATGGGATGACCTTTTTGCAGAGGCCGATTTTCAAATAGAAGTTGTTACAAATATAATAAGCAGTGGCCTTTTAAACAAACCACTAACAGTTAAGGAGAAGTAATATGAGGGAAGCTAGGATTAAAGATAAAATATATCTTCATCAAGCTATATTTTTAATCGCAATTAGTAGGATGATGGTACCACTAACTTATGCACCACTTATAAAGAGTGAGTATGCTAATCAGGACACATGGTTTATTATTTTAATATCAATTCCCTATACTTTAATAATCAGTTTGCCCCTCTTATATTTAAGCTATAAATTTTCTGGAATGAACCTGCTGGAATTTACAGAAATAATAATGGGAAAATTCTTAGGGAGAATATTGGCTTTTGTATATGGATTGGTTTTCCTATTCTATTTAGTATTCTATACAGGTACCTTTATAGAAATATTGGAATCAGCCCTATATCCAAATACCCCTCCTTGTGTAAACTTATCCATATTAATACTTACTACTATTTACATTGTAAACAAGGGTCTAATTAATATAGCAAGATTAGGGGAAATAGTATTTCCAATTGTACTGTTTATAT
>JAAYFE010000224.1 GCA_012728365.1 Tissierellia bacterium | reverse complement strand
GATACACAATTCCTTTTTTATGTGTGTATTTATTAGTCATTAGATAACCACCACCTATCTAATTATAATATATATTAATATTAGATAGGTGTCAAATATCTTATAAGCCTTCATCCCAATGACTAAAGTCATGGGCTTTCGGCTAGGTTTTTTTGTAAAAGTCTATTAAAATATATCTTGGATATTAAATTAAATTTCATATAATATAATATAGTAATAATTTCTCTTAGTTTTGTGATAAACTATACATACATAAATAAATTAGAGGTGTATAAAATGAGCAGACAGCTAAATAGCAGGGACAGAAGGAAAAATTATATAATATTGGCAGAAAACTTTTACTTAAATGGCGATAAGAAAAATGCTGTTAAATTTTATACTAGAGCCTTGAGGTTTAAAGGGGACATTAAAGAAGATATACAGATCCTATACAATATTGCAATTATTTATGATGAGCTAGATATTCCTAGAAGGGCACTAAAGGCCTATAAAAAAATTACTGAATTGGATGAAAATCAGGCAGGGGCCTTCTATGGAATGGCTACCATGTATGAGAGATTAAGGGATTTAGACAAGGCTTTAGAACACTATTATAAGGCAACAGAAATAGACCCATTTTATGATAGGGCCTATTTTTATATAGCAAATATATATGATGAAAAAGGGGATAGTGGAAAGGCCATATATTATTACAATAAGGTTATAAAGCTTAAGCCTGATGATTATATTGCTTATAATAACATGGGTTCCATATTTGAGGAAAGGAATGAACTTGATAAGGCCCTTTATATGCTAAAGAAGAGCTTGGAAATAAATCCAAGGTACTTTAGGGCACTGTTTAATATGGGAGTTATTTATAAAAAATTAGGGGATAACAAAAAGGCCTTGGAATACTATGACAAGTCTATTAGAGAAAATCCTAAGTATTCTGATTCCTACTTAAATAAATCTGCCATATATATAGAAGAAAATGAGTTGGAAAAGGCCATTGAAGTTTTAACAGAAGGCATAGAGAACAATCCCTATGCCAAGTACTTATACTATAATAGGGCCTGCTGCTATGCAAGATTAAATGAAAAGGATCTGGCCATAAGGGATTTAAGAAAATCCCTGATACTATATCCCCAGATAATAGATATGATAAGGGTTGATAAGGATCTAGATACCTTAAGGAATGATGCTAGATTTATATCCTTATTAAATCAACAAGATATTAACAACTATAATAATAGTAATAATACAATTTTAATAGAAAGGGAATGATATATGATTTTTATAAAAAAAGAAGAAGAAATTGAAAAAATGAAAAAGGCAGGTAAACTTTTGGCCCAAGTACACAAGGAAATTAGAAAGATGATCAAGCCAGGAATTACTACCTATGAAATAGACAAATTTGTAGAAGACTATATTATAAAAAATGGTGGCTATCCAGAACAAAAAGGCTATAGGGGCTACCAATATGCTACCTGTGCATCAATAAATGATGAAATATGCCATGGATTTCCCAGAAAGGAACCTTTAAAGGATGGGGATATAGTTACCATAGACATGGTAGTAAATATAGATGGCTGGCTGGCAGATTCAGCCTGGACCTATGCTGTAGGCAATATATCAGATGAAGCAAAAAAATTATTGGAAGTAACTAAAAAGGCCCTATATATAGGAATAGAACAGGCTGTAGTAGGCAATAGAATAGGAGATATATCCCATGCTATACAAAGCTATGTAGAAGGAGAAGGCTTTTCGGTTGTTAGGGATTTTGTAGGCCATGGTATAGGAAGGAGTATGCATGAGGATCCCCAAGTACCCCATTTTGGAATACCAGGTAGAGGTCCAAGACTGATGGAAGGCATGGTTATAACCATTGAGCCTATGGTAAATGTAGGCAGATATGAATGTACCTTAGATAGCAATGGTTGGACAGCCAGAACCATAGATGGCAGCCTATCTGCTCAGTTTGAACACACCATAGCCATTACCAAGGACGGGCCTATGATATTAACAGACCAAGAAGAGGAATAAGACAAGACAGGGGGACGGTTCTCCTGTCTTATTTTACACTTTGGAGGTTAAGTATGATTAGAGTACTTATAGTTGATGATCAAGCCCTTATTAGGGAAGGTTTAAACCTTATGCTAGACCTTTATGATGTAGTTAGAATTGTAGGGGAAGCAAACAATGGGAAAGAGGCCATAGATTTCCTAGAAAAAGAGGAAGTAGATGTAATTCTCATGGATATTAGAATGCCTCTTATGGATGGGGTAGAGGCAACTAGGGTTTTAGAAGATAAATATCCAAATACTAAAATCATAATACTTACTACCTTCAATGAAGATGAATACATATTTGAAGGCCTTAAAAATGGTGCTGATGGATATGTACTTAAGGATGTTAGTTCAAAGGAATTAGTGAATATAATTAAATCAGTATATGATGGGGATCTGTTTCTCCATGGAGATGTAGCCAGAACTTTAGCCAGTGCAGTAATAGATAAAAAGGATAGTAAAAAAGTATTCCATAGGTTAACACCTAGAGAATCAGAAATAGCCAAGCTTATAGGTAAAGGCAAAAGCAATAAGGAGATAGGTGAAATATTATTTATTACTGAAGGAACAGTGAAAAATCATGTTACCAAAATACTGGACAAGCTGGAGTTAAGAGATAGAACCCAATTGGCCCTGTTAATGAAAGAATGGAAAAAAGATATATAGAAGCCTCCCAATAGACAATTCACAATTGACGGAGCAAATCTATTACTAAAGTCATAGGTAAATTATTACCTAAATGATTACTTTTGTTTGATGGAAATGAGGTGTTTTTTACCTATAATATACTAAAGCTAAATATTGGGAGGTATATTATGGATAATTTAAAGGCTTTAAGAAAATCTGTATTTTATATTTCATTTCCATTTTCCTTTATAGCATTTTTATTTCCCATATACGCCTATTCTACAGGTATATCTGTAATGGGAGTAGGACTCATGTATTCAGCTTTCACACTGTGTACAATAATAATGAGACCTCTTGTAGGAACTTTTATAGATAAGAAGGGAAGGAAACCTGGAATAGTATTAGGCATAGCTTTTAATTCCTTGGTAAATTTATATTTCATATTAGGTGATGATTTTCAATATCTAATGGCTGCTAGAATATTTCAAGGTATAGCCAGTAGCTTCCTTTGGATTAGTGTAAACACAATAGTATCAGATTTAAGCCATGAGAGTAATAGGTCAGAAATTTTTGGAGCAGTGGATGAATCTGTAAATAAAGGGGATTTAATAGGAGTTATATTAGGATTTAATATGATTGGTTACCTTTCCTATGGATCACTTAGGACTGTGTTTTTATTATATTTAGTAACAAGTTTAATTAGCCTTTATTATGCCATTACGAAGCTAAAGGAAACAAAGGGTTTTAAACCTTATTATGAAGAAGAAACAGTAAATAACAATAAGGATTTTAATACATTTTTAATTTTAATGGGTCTATTTTCATTTATATTCAGCTTAACAGGCCATACCTATCTTATATATATAAGTGAAAATATAACAGATAAATTACACTTAATAACCTATATATTTTTACCTGGAGCAATCTTATCCCTATTTCTGCCTAAAAGATTTGGTAAAATATCTGATAAGTATAGGCG
>JAAYFE010000030.1 GCA_012728365.1 Tissierellia bacterium | reverse complement strand
GAACAACAAGGATATTTAAGCTTTCTTAAATATTACCTTGATGTTAGAGTGTAAACTATGAAACCGCCGTATACCGAACGGTATGTACGGTGGTGTGGGAGGTCGGAAAATAAATTAATTATTTTCCTCCTACCCGATTAGAATATATAGAAGATGAAATTATTTCACTTATTATAGGTTTTATATTATCCATTATAAATTTATTTTCAACTTGTAAAAGTATGATATTTTCAGGAACCACATATGAAGACAAATCCTTTAAATTATTTTCAAAGAAGCATTTTGGACTATCTATAAAGACACATTGCTTTGTGGGAGTAATCTTTCCTTTTTTACTTTCAAATTTGATCTTTAACTTATTATCAATCCATTGAAAATTATACCCATCAGTATAATAGATTATATTCTTCTCCCTTATACTGCTTTCACAAGATATTTCAAACATATCACCCTGTAACCCCATGTCTTGTATTTTAATCTTTACATCTTTATTTTCTATTTTAAGATAAATACTTTTAGTGTCTTCTATAATATCAAATATTTTCATAATAGGTACTAAATAGTATAGGTCATCATAATTATGTTTTAAAATTCTTTCTAGCAAGCTTTCATCTTTAGTATTTAAATATTGATAATAAAATTTTATACAATCCTTGCCTGTGTACCTATCATTCCTGAATATACCAAGGCTTTTTTCAATGGTTTTCAGTTTTAAATTTTCTAATTGTAGGTAAGGATTTTCCTTTTTTATTTTTCTATATATGTCCATACTTTTAAGATTCTTTAAATTATTTTTAAACCTATATTTATTTAGTCTGTATTCAATGAAAGGCATATCAAAGCTTTGACCATTAAAAGTAATGACAATCTTAAAATTATTGATAAAATTACTAAATTCCTGTAATATGTTTTTTTCTTCATCCTTCTTATCAGCAAAGTATTGTACTAAATTCCAGCCCTTGTTTTCTTTATCATAGTATACTAATCCAATTAAATAAATTATATTGTGTTCTCTAGATAGACCAGTAGTTTCAATATCTAGAAAACAGATGTCTTCTATATTAAGCTCCTTAATATTATATTTAAGATCTAAAGGTTTTAGTATATAGTTGTATATCTTCATCCATAATTACTCCTTTATATAATTGTGATATAATAAGTTATATTACATATTTAATATTAACATATTGGAATGATAGAATCTACTGAAAGGAGTATGTTAATGAAGCAGGAAAATAGGATGGAATTAAATATAGATATTAAGAAGTTAGAAGATGAAGAGTTAAGGGAAAAAATCATCAATATGAATAAAGGACAGCTTGCAATAATAAGGAACATGTCCTATTACTATTTAATAAACCATATTTCAGAAATACTTAAAGTTTTCAAAAGGGAAAATATTTTAGGTGATAATATAAATGAAAGAGGAATTATACAAGATAGCCTAAATATAATTATTGATTCCTTCAACAAATATCATTTAATCCTATCAGAAGAAGAAATACTAGCTGAGAAGGAAAAATTAAATAATACCAGAAAAGAACTATATAAGCTGGTTAATGCTTTACATGGTTATAGTATAGAACTATCCTACATGAAAGAAATATTATATTATAAAACGATGAAATATGTATCAAGAGGTAGGGTTAAAAATTTTAGATTATCTAGGAATGATATCAATTATTTACTAAATAGAATAGTTATGGCATTAGATGGAGAAAGAAATAATTATACCAGATACAATATAATGATATCAAAAATATTGCAATTACTTCCATTTAGAATGAGTAAATTAAAATATTATGAGGTATTAAAAAATAGTATTTTAAGAAATTTTAGTACATATGCCCCAAATATAGTTGAAAGTAAAATTGAAGATTATAAGATGTTATTTAACAGTACCTTCTTAGGGGATTATGGAATACTATTTGATGAATACTTTACTGAATTACAAATGCTTAAAAGAAGTAATATGGATAATATGGAATTTAAAAAAGAAAATATGAAGAAAATTGTAGATAAGTTAAGTACAAAAATAAATCAAACACAGTTATTTATAACTAATATGGGGATTATTGTAAATAAAATGCTGGTGTTATATTTAACAAAAGGTAAAGTGGAAGAATTAAAGGATTATGATATTTATTCTAAGTTTAAAAATTTTATTAAAGATCAGAAGGAGGACTTATTAAAGATTCTTATAGAGGCTTCAAATAATAAATTAGAAAAAAATGAAAAAGACCTTTCAAATGGAACTGAGGAGTTCCAAAAGCTAGTACAGGAAAGTACAAGGAGGGGGATTAGTTTTGAAGATAAATTAAGGGCTGAAATAAAATATACTGGTGAAATATTAAATTATTATAATGATATGATTTTTGTTAAGGACCAAGTTCTATTTCCTGAAGATCATGAAATTATAGATACAAAATATTTAGAACAGTTAATAGATAGTTTAATTCAATACATTAACAGAAGTATCTCTTCTATGACCAATTTAGAGCGAAAAATTAGAATGAGAAGGCTCCTATCCCATATAGATCTACCCTTCAATAATATAGGAGAATTTTTAAATTATATAGAATACTCTCTTGATGAAAGAGTAGTAAGTATGGAGGAAATTATGCTTACCTTTTATTCTTTAAATGAAATGTTAGACGAATTTTCAGAAAGGCATTAAAGCCTTTCTTTTTTGTTTAAAAAAAGAAAATATTGACAACAATATATTTTGTATTGATTGGAGGGATAAAATGGGAACAAAAGTAGGATTGCCAAGAGCAATGTTTTATTATGATTATTTTCCTCTTTGGAAAAGCTTTTTTAATAATTTAGGAGTTGAGGTTGTAGTTTCACCTAAAACAAACAAAGACATTTTAAATAGAGGTGTTAATGCTTGTGTTGATGAGTCTTGTTTGCCTATTAAAGTATTTCATGGCCATGTAGATTATTTAAAGGATAAGGCTGATTATATCTTTATACCAAAACTAATTAGTATCTACAAAAAGGAATATAATTGTCCAAAACATTTAGGACTACCTGATATGGTAAAGCATAGCATTAAGGGATTACCTAAAATTATAGATACAGAAGTAAATTTAAAAAAATCTGATAGGGCTTTAAAGAAGGCTATTATAGAAAGCGGTAGGTATTTTGAGAAAAGTAATAGAAGAATACTTAAAGCTTTTTATGATGCCTTAAAGCAATATGAGGATTATTTAAAAATGATGACAACTGGGGCAATACCCTTAAGTATTCAAGGTGAAAATGGTGATATGGATACTATGAAAAATATAATAAAGAAAGATAATAATAGAAGAATACTCATATTAGGCCATTCCTATAATGTGTATGATCAGTATATTAATATGGAATTAGTTAAGAAGTTGAGAAATTTTAAATTTGATGTTATAACTGCAGAAATGGTAGAGGAGAAAAAAGCTAGGGAATATGTCAAAGAACTTCCAAAGAGAATGTTTTGGACCCATGGTCAGAGGATAGTTGGAGCAGCTTATTCTCTTATTGAAGAAGAATCTATTTCTGGTATAATCTATGTTTCTGCCTTTGGGTGTGGTTTAGATTCAGTCTTTATTGACTTAATTGAGAGAAAGGCTAAGAAAGCTAAAATTCCTTTTACATTGCTTACTATAGATGAACAAACTGGTGAGGCAGGAATAAATACTAGAGTAGAGGCATTTACAGATATGCTGGATTGGAGGTTAAAAGATGAAAGTAACATTTCCACACTTCGGTAATGTATATATAGCAGGTAAGGCTTTTTTTGAAGAATTGGGCATAGAGGTAATTCCACCACCAAAAAGCAGTAGAAAAACATTAGAAATGGGGACAAAATATTCCCAAGAGACTATTTGTTTGCCTCTTAAAGTGATGATAGGAAATTTTATAGAAAGTATTGAAAAGGGTGCTGATACAATACTTTTAACTGGAAGCTGTGGTCCTTGTAGATATGGATTTTATTCTATATTGGAAAAGAATATACTAGAGGATTTAGGTTATGACATTAATTTTATAGTACTTGATCCTATAAGTGAGGGAATAAAAGTCCTGAAAAGTAATGTATATAAATTATTCAATGCCCAAAATATAAGGGATGTGGTTAAAGCTGGCAAGCTAGGATGGCAGCTTATTAAGAAAGCAGATTATATAACAGACCTATCTAATAGAAAAAGGGCTTATGCAGTAAATAGTTATGAAGTTGACTTAATAGTAGATAGATATTATAAAACAGCAGAAAAGACCTTTGGGGCTAAAGAATTAATGGATTTGATGGATGATACTATAAATAAGCTAAATAAAGTAAAATTAAAAGATAAATTTAACCCTATAAAAATAGGTCTAATAGGAGAAATATATACCATTATAGAACCCTTTGTAAATATGGAAATAGAAAGAAAATTAGGCCATATGGGAGTTTTAGTAGAAAAATCATTAACTCCAACTATATGGGTTGAACATCATATAAAATCTTATCCCTTTGGTTCAAAAACAGAAAGGATAAAGTATAAAAAAGCAAAACCTTATTTGAAAACATTAGTAGGTGGTCATGGTAGAGAAACTGTAGGCTCTGCAGTATATTATGCAGAAAGTGGATTTGATGGAGTGATACAGTTACTACCCTTAAATTGTATGCCTGAAATAGTGGCCAAAAGTATTTTAACTACTGTTAGTGAAGATTATCAATTTCCTATTATGACCTTAATACTAGATGAAATGACAGGTGAGGCAGGATATATGACACGGCTTGAAGCTTTTGTTGATTTACTATATAGAAAGAGGGAGGGAAAACAATGGAAAAATATTATTTAGGTATAGATGTTGGATCTGTTAGTACTAATATAATACTAATGGATGAGGACAATAATGTACGATACAAGAAGTATTTAAGAACCCAAGGAAAGCCTATAGAAATTATAAAACAAGGAATAGAGGATATAGTAAAAGAACTGGGGGAGGTTGAAATAGGAGGGGTAGGTACAACTGGAAGTGGAAGATATTTGGCAGATATAATAGTTGGAGCAGATATAGTCAAAAATGAAATAACCGCCCACGCAGTTGCAGGGCTTAATTTTAATCCTAATGTAAGAACAATAATAGAAATAGGTGGTCAAGATTCAAAAATTATAATATTAAGGGATGGGATAGTAGTTGATTTTGCCATGAATACAGTATGTGCAGCAGGTACTGGGTCCTTTCTAGATAGGCAGGCCATAAGATTAGGCATAGATATAAGCGAATTTGGAAGTCTTGCCCTAAAGTCTAAAAATCCTGTACGAATTGCAGGCAGATGTGCAGTATTCGCAGAATCAGATATGATACACAAACAGCAACTAGGCCACAATCAGTCAGATATTGCTACAGGGTTATGTGATGCCCTTGTTAGAAATTATTTAAATAATGTAGGAAAAGGAAAGGAAATACTAGAGCCTATCTTATTTCAAGGAGGCGTTGCAGCTAACATAGGTATTAAACAAGCATTTATTGAGGCTTTAAATATGGATGTTCAGGTACCTCCAAATCATGATGTTATGGGGGCCGTTGGTGCAGCTATCTTAGCTAAGGAAGAGATAAAGAAAAAAGGTAAAACAAATTTTAAAGGCTTTTACATAGGCCGTCTAAAATACAAGGTAAATGGTTTTGAATGTGATGGATGTTCTAATAGATGTGAGATAGTAGAAATTAAAAGCAATAATATGCTTTTAGCACGATATGGAGATAAGTGTGGTAAATGGTCTAATATAACTAGTAATGAGGACTCAAAACTTGCATAAAAAAACAGGAGTAGAACTCCTGTTTTTTGTTTATATGGTCGGGATGACTGGATTTGAACCAGCGACCCCAAGTCCCCCAGACTTGTGCGCTACCAGGCTGCGCCACATCCCGTAGATACATACAACATTATACATCAAAATTTTAAATTTGTAAAGTAGGTTTAATACAATTAAAATATATGGTATACTTAATATAAAATTACTTTGTATGGAGGTTATATGATTTTGTTAATATATATTCAGAAGGTTTTAATTGCTTTATTTACAGTAAGTGTTATTGGGTATATTTTTACTGTACTAAAGCAAAAAGTTTATTTAAAAAATAATATAATAGTTATTGAAAATAAAGCTGTATCTCAAGAGGATCTTGATAAGGCTGATATGAAGGAGTTTGTTTTTAAAGGTAAGGCTGTAAAATCAGGAGATGAAGTTAGAGTTATCACAAATAAGAATGATAAATATGAAGGTACATTAATAGGCATTAGCAGAAAAGAAAAGGCTTTATTAATGGTAACATATAAGGATGAAATAAAGGAATTAAAAATTGACAATATAGAGAAATTTAAAATAATATGCAAATATGGACAATTTTTTAACTAATATTTAATAAATAGTAAAAGATTTATTAAGGTGATAAAATGAGTCAAAAACAGAGGATGAAAAGAAGAAAGCAAAAAAAGAAAATAAAGATTACCTTATTTGGATTAGTTTTAATATATATTTTTTTTAGAAGTGTTCCTTCTTTGTTTGCCATAGGGCTTAAAACAGAACTACCAGAAAGGTATAGGATCAGAGATGCCATAGAGACTGAAGGCATTATTATTAAGGAAGAGATAGTATATACAGCTGATGGACAAGGGAAAATAAAACTTTTTGCCAAGGAAGGGGAGAGGGTACCTGTAGGGGCTAAAATAGCTGAATTAACCCTTATAGGTGATACTTCCCAATTGAAGGAAAGGTTAGAAGAAATTGAAAATAAAATTGAAGTTCTTTCAAAAACTAATGAGGAAAATAGCTTGAAAAATGGTTATGAAGCAAATATTAACAATCTTATTAGAGAAATTCAAAATTCTATTTCTAAAGGAAATTATGGCTTGGCTAGCAAATTAAAGGACAGGCTATCTAGTTATAGTAAAAAGGATGCAGATATAACAAATAATACACTTATTGAAAGCAGCTTGGAAGCATTAGAAAAAGAAAAAAGTAAAATAGAAGATCAAATTTTAAACAGCATTATTAGCTACAACTCTACAGAAGCTGGTATAGTATCCTACAAAATCGATGGATATGAAGATAAATACTCAATTAATAATATAGATAAATACAATTATTCAAATTTTAAAAATATAGCCAACAATCAAACTGCAACTTCAGATGGAGAAAGTGTAAAAGTTAAGCAGCCTATTTTTAAGATAATTAACAATTTTGAATGGTATATCTTGATAAGAATAGATAATGTAAAAGAAATAGCTTCTTTTGAAGAAGGAGACTTTATAGTTCTTTCAGGTAAGGATATAATAGGGGAATTAAGAGGTTATGTAGAAAGAATAAGCATAGAAGGAAATAAGGGAATATTTTTATGTAAGTTTAATAGAGATTTTCAAAATTATTATGATAAAAGGCATGTGGAGCTAGACATAATAATAAATGAATATGATAGCTTTCGAATCAGAAAAAAGTCCATTGTTGAAAAGGAAGGCATTAAAGGAGTTTACATAAAAGATATAAATGGAATAGTAAGATTTAGACCAATTGAAATTTTAAAGGAGGATGAAGAATATGCCTATATTAGTACGGGAGATAAAAATAGTTATATAACTATTGGAGAGGGGGATGAAAAACTTAGGACTGTTAGATTGTTTGATGAAATACTGTTAAATCCTGCAAATGTGGAAGAAGGGATGATAATTGATTGACACCAAGGAGGGAATTAAAATTAGTATCAGGGATAATTTAAAAGCAATTGAAGAAAATATTAATGAAGCATTAGTTAAATCAGGAAGGCAGAAGGATAAAGTTGAAATAATTGCTGTTACTAAAACAGTAGATGTAGATAAAATAAAAGAGGTCCTAGATTTAGGCATTAATAACATAGGAGAAAATAGGGTTCAAGAATTATTGAAAAAATACGATATACTAGGTAAGGACCCAAATTATCATATGATTGGTCACTTACAATCAAATAAAGTAAAATATATAATTGACAAGGTAAAACTAATCCATTCATTAGACCGTGTTTCCTTAGCTAAAGAGTTAGATAAAAGGGCTAAGTGCCATAATATATGTGTAAATGCGTTAATTCAAGTAAATGTAGCTGAAGAAGAAACTAAATTTGGTCTTAAGGTAGAAGAAGTAATTCCTTTTATAGAAACTATTGTTTCTAAATTTGAAAATATTAGGATCAAAGGACTTATGACCATAGCTCCTTTTGCTGAAAATCCTGAGGATATAAGATGGGTATTTAGAACTTTAAGACAATTAAGGGATAAAATTGCTAAGGAAAACTTTTTAAATGTAGATATGGATATTTTATCTATGGGGATGACGAATGACTATAAGATTGCCATAGAAGAAGGGGCCAATATGATTAGAATAGGAACAGCACTCTTTGGAAAGAGAAATTATTAAGGGGGGTTTTTTATGGCTGGTTTCGTTGATAAGTTAAAATATTTTATTGGTATTGACGATTTAGATTATGACGAAGATGAGGAATTATATGAAACTGATGAATATGAGGAATTACCATTAACTACTAAAACCAAAAAACTAAACAATAAAATAGTAAATATACATACAACTAGCAATATGAAATTGGTAATCCATGAACCTTTATCCTATGAAGATGCACCTAAAATTGTAGATGATTTAAAGATGAGAAAAACCGTTGTTGTTAATCTGGAACAATTAGAACCAGGAATTAAAAGACAGATATTTGATTTT
>JAAYFE010000029.1 GCA_012728365.1 Tissierellia bacterium | reverse complement strand
TTGGCACATAGCCAATAGCCATATTCTTGCTACAACCTTAACCAATGCAAGGTTTGAACAACAAGGATATTTAAGCTTTCTTAAATATTACCTTGATGTTAGAGTGTAAACTATGAAACCGCCGTATACCGAACGGTATGTGCGGTGGTGTGGGAGGTCGGAAAATAAATTAATTATTTTCCTCCTACCCGATTATAAAACTTCCCATATAGGTTAGGGGTTTATTTATAGCTTTAGCAATAGAGGCTTCCCTTTTCTCATGCACTATGAGACAGGAGCTGGCAGGGCCACCAGACTTTAATATATTAATATGTGGAGGTATTTCCTTTTTTATTTTTAATCCTGATAGGCTTTCTAGTACACCTAATTCATAACTTATTCCCCTTGAACCTACAGGGATGGCTTCTATTATTTCCTTGGACTTGGATATTTCTACATAATCCTTTAGTTCAAGGACCTTATCAGGATTTTTTAAAACTTCCTTTCCCACCAGGGGATAGCCTAATAGGGATATATGCATGCCCTTCTTAATCTTTTTGATCTTTAAATCTTTAGCCTTGCATCTGGAAACTACAGTAATGCCTACCCCAGTCATGGAGGTGGGGAAGTTTTCCTCTGTACTTCCTGTTAAGACTACTCCTGCAAGGCCATTTTCCATCAGTTCCTCCTCTATGGCCCTTATTATTTTTTCCCCTGTAGGTTTCATTTCCACAGCCAAAGTATCGGCTATAACTAAGGGCCTGGCCCCTACACACAGGGCCTCAGCCAGGGCAACCTTTATGGTGGCCCTGCCTACCACTTCCTCATCTACTTTTAGGACATCCTGCTCCTTGCTACCTATGGCACCTAGGCTGTCGCAGGATATTACATAGGCTGTATTCCTTTCATATATTATAATTAAATCCCTGTATCTTTCTAGCATTTACCTCCACCTGCTTATTCCTTCATAAACTAGTGCTGCTAAAAATATGTTTACAAAGGAACCAAGGCTTAAAGGCAGGCTCCAGCCTATGAAAAATCCCCAGCCATATATGGGTACCAAAAGTAGGGCAGCAATAGGGCCATTTAAGAGGGTAGCAGTCACTATTCCAAGAAAGCTATTTTTTTCATAGAGGAACTTAAACAAGTAGGCCCAGGCTGCCATCTGAAGGCCTATATACAGGTGAGTAAAAATACCTAGGGGAAGGCCAGAAGTAAGGGCTGTAAGTAGGTGGCCTAAGCTTATGACCAAGGCTCCCTGCCAGCCTCCTAAATAGAGGGCTGCAAAGTATCCTGCCATGGAGTCTAGGGCCACAGTATTAAATATTTTAATCAAGGAGCCTACAGCAGATAAGGCTACTAGCATGGAAACTGTAGTTATGCTTTTAACTTTTTTTAAGCTATTTACATCATTTTTCACAAGATAACCCCCTTATACTAAATAACCTTAAATTCTCTCATTTTCTTTAAGGTAGGTACCACATAGGGTATATGGCTAACTGGATTGTGAATTAGTTCCACATCAAGATCAAAGGCAGCTTTAATCTTGTCAGCCTTTAAGACCCTTTTAGGGGAACCAGCAGCCATTATCCTACCTTCCTTCATGATAAATATTTCATCACAAAATTGGGAAGCCAGATTTATATCGTGAAGTACAACAATTACCAGTATTCCCTTTAAAGTTAGCTCCTTTACCAGGGACAGTATTTCAACTTGATATCTTATATCTAAATGGGAAACAGGCTCGTCCATTAATAGTATTTGAGCTTGCTGGGCTAAAGCCCTGGCTATATAGACCCTTTGCCTTTCTCCCCCACTTAAGGCATTTATGCTCTTATCCTTAAACTTCCAGGTGTTTGTAATTTCCATGGCTTCTCTAACTATTTTTTCGTCTTCCTCCCCTTCCTGCTCAAATCTTTTTAGGAAGGGCATCCTTCCCATCATAACTACATCATAGGAGCTAAATTCAAAATCATAAGGCATTTCCTGAGGCACATAGCCTATGTATCTGG
Organism: Tissierellia bacterium; assembly: GCA_012728365.1. Taxonomy (GTDB): domain Bacteria; phylum Bacillota; class Clostridia; order Tissierellales; family Tepidimicrobiaceae; genus JAAYFE01. Next base: position 15,930 of record JAAYFE010000029.1, on the reverse strand, counting down.
CTTTTTCCTTTATGGAAAAATCCCCTAAATTTCTTTCTTTAATGAATATACTGCCTGAGTCTGGCTTTAAATAGCCGGATATATTTTTTAACAGGGTGGACTTGCCACTGCCATTTCCTCCAATAATGCCCACCATTTTGTTTTCATATACTGTAAAGTCAATGCCCTTTAAAACCTTATTTTTTCCATAGGAAAAATACAGATTTTCCACCTTTAAAAGTGACATATTATCACATTCCTTCTTTATTTCTTTTATTTCTAATTAGCAAGTAGAGAAAGAAGGGGCCACCAAAGCTAGCAGTTATTATGCCAATGGGTATTTCTGTTGGCCTTAATAGGAATCTTACTAAAGTATCAGCAAAGATTAAAAAGGTAGCTCCTACTAGGCCACTAAAGGGTAACAGGATCCTATTGTCTGGTCCCACTACCAGCCTTGATATATGAGGGATTATAAGACCTACAAAGCCTATAATTCCTCCAATGGATACACAGGTGGCAGTTACTAGGGAGCCTAATATTAATATAATTCTCTTAACCAGCTCCGTGTTTACTCCCAAATGTTCAGCTGTTTCCTCCCCAGTTAAGATCACATTTAAATCCCTTGAGAATACATACATTATGCTGGAGCCAATTAATATTATGGGGGCAGAAAAGGCTATGGTATTCCAACTGGTAATGTTAAAGCCTCCCATGGTCCAGAAGATAATCCTGTTAAATTCTTCATGGTTAAGTAGCATAAGTAAGGATATAAGGGCAGATATGAAGGCGCTTATGGCTATGCCTGCCAGGAGCATTGTATTCATGGATATCTTCCTGCCAGATCTAGATATTATATAGACAAAGAATACCACCAGCAGTGATGAAACAAAGGCAGCAAAACTAAGACCAAAGAGACCTAGGCCTAATATGATGGCCAGGGTGGCTCCAAAGGCTGCCCCGGAGGAAATTCCTAAAACATAGGGGTCAGCCATAGGGTTTCTCAAGAGGCCTTGGAAGAAGGTCCCTACTACTGAAAGTCCCAGGCCAACTAGGGCTGAAGCCAGGACCCTGGGAAGCCTTAGGTTGAATATTATGGTCCTGTTAGTTCCCCCTCCACTGCCGGTAAATACAGCTATAATTTCCTCCAGGGGTATTTTAACTGCCCCAAGGGAAATGGAAATTAAGGCTGTAAATATTAAGGCCAATATAGCTAGGGTAAAAAACATGCTCCTTCTTAGCTTGGCCATTAATCAAAAACCTCCGGATGTAAAAACCTAGCTATTTCCTTTAGGCCAAGTACTATTCTGTTGGAAGCCCTTGCTATAAGGTCTTCATTGCTGATTACAAAAATGTTTCCCTCTTTAACTGCAGCCGTTTCCTTGTAACCTTCTGCAGCCTTTATATCTTCAATATTGGCAGCATTGGGGGAGGTAATTATGGCTTCAGGATTTTTATCAACCAGCTCTTCCAGGCTGTATTGGGTCCAGCCCTCCACCTCAACTATATTTCTTCCTCCAGCAAGGCTTATTAGCTCATGGATGAAGGTGCCTACCCCAGCTGTCCAGTTTCCATCCAGCATCAATAGATAAAATACATCTACCCTTGGAAGGCCTTCTACCTTCTCCTTTATTTCTTTGATTTCATCCTTCATTTCCTTTATAACTTCTTCTCCCTTTTTTTCAGTACCAGTTATTTGGGCCAGTAGCCTTATGGATTCATATATGCCCTCTATATTGTTTGCCTCTAATACCATAAGGGGTATGCCCATGGCCTCTATGGCTTCCATTTCTTCCTTACCAGATTGATTTGATGCCAGTACTAAATCAGGGCCCTGGGCCATAATTGCTTCAATATTTGGTCCCTGATAGCCTCCTACCTTTGGTAGATCCTCTACTTCAGCTGGATAATTATCAAAGTCTGTAACACCTACTACCTTATCTCCAGCCCCTATGGCAAATAAAAGTTCAGTAATAGAAGGGGCCAGGGACACTATTCTTTCAGGCACTTCTTCTATGGTTACCTTCCTGCCTGCAAAGTCTGTAATAGTTAGGGGAAAGACCTCTACTGCTTCTTCAATATCTTGGCCTTCATCCTCAACTTGTGATGAAGTTTTCTTTGTACAGCTTACTAATGGAAAGATAAGAATAAGTACCAATGATAGGATAAATAGATTTTTAAATCTTTTCATAAAGATCCCTCCTGTCTTTTGTATTAATCAAAAAAAAGCCTACCTTAGGAGGTAGACTTTTTCCAAAAACTAGAAATAAATAGGTACAAAAAAACCATTATACCTTCCCTCCGAAGGCTAATTTGACGAATCTTATGGCAGGTCTCCTGGCTTGTGATTCATCTTCCACCCAACCTTCCCGAGATTGCTCTCAGTGGTATACTAGGGCTTCATCCTCACTTACAGTAGCGGGGGCTGCGCAGGATTTTCACCTGACTTCCCTATTATCCTTACGGACCATAAGATTTTGCTATTCAGTTTTTATTATATTGTATTACTCACAAACCATTTAGTCAATAGTTTAATTTTAAACTCAAGTGTGATATAATAATTCCTATTAAGCAGAAGACGGAGGTGGTAATATGGTTATATTAGTCACTGGCGGTGCCAGAAGCGGCAAGAGTAGTTTTGCAGAAAGCCTTTACAGGGGCAAAAAAGATGTAGTCTATATTGCCACATCTAAAATATGGGATGAGGAAATGGAGGAAAGGATTCGATTACACAAGGAAAGCCGTCCTTCCTGCTGGAGGACCTTCGAAGGGAACTATGCACTAACCAAGGCTCTTGGAGAGGAAAAAAACTATCTGTTAGACTGCATAACCCTCCTTGTTTCTAATATAATGTTTGACCTAACGGATGGGGTTGAATATATTGATTATAAGCTTAAGAGGCAGGTGGAGGATAGGGTGTATAAAGAATTATATTGCCTGATAGAAGCCGTTGAGGCTAGGGGATATAATCTAGTCCTAGTAACCAATGAGGTGGGCTTCTCCTTGGTGCCGGACAATCACCTAGGCAGGGTTTTTAGAGACATTCAGGGTAGGATAAATCAAAGAATTGCAGCCCTCTGCCATGAGGTTTACTTGGTATGCTGTGGCATACCAGTGAGGATCAAATGATTAGTGGCCTAGTCTTAGCCATCCAATTTCTAACCCGCCTGCCTGTAAAAAGGCATGTAGACTTTAATGGAGAAAACCTATCTAAAAGTATTTTGTTCTATCCCTTTGTAGGCCTTCTAATTGGCGGGCTTGGAGCATTAGTATATTATATATTTGGATACATAGATGATAAAATAGCCAGCTTCTTTGCACTGCTATTTATGATAATATTAACGGGAGGCCTTCATTTAGACGGACTGGCAGATACCTTTGATGGCTTTTTGTCCTACAGGGAAAGGGATAGGGTCCTTGAAATCATGAAGGATAGCCGCCTAGGCTCCTTTGGGGTCCTGGCTTTGATTGGGACAGTACTTTTAAAATACATTCTTATTTCCAGCCTGGCAGGCAATATGTTTTTAATATTAGGACTTACCTGTGGAAACAGCCGCTTAATAGCAGCCTATTTAATGTCAACTAAAAAAGTTGCCAAAAAAGAGGGAATAGGGTATATGTTTAATAAAGGCAGGCCTAAAAAATATGCCTTAATGGGAGGGCTAGTGTATCTAGCTATAGTTTTATTTATAAAATACCTTTATCTAATTCCCTTATTCTTTTCCTTCTTAGTGGGAGAAATTATGGCTAAGGTTGCCTACAAAAAAATAGGTGGCTTTACAGGAGATGTATATGGGGCTAGCATTGAGCTTAGTGAGCTCATGTCTTTGTTAATTTTTTTGGAGGTGTTAAAGTGGATATAATCTTGGTTCGTCATGGTCAGACGGAGGACAATGTAAAAAGGGTCTTTAGCACTAAGGATACGGTGCTGACGGAGAAGGGGAAAGAGCAGATTAAAAGAACCAGGTCCTTTGTGGATACCCTATCCTTTGACAGGGTCTATGTAAGTCCCCTAATCAGGGCCATTGAAACTATGGAAATACTAGGTCTGGAGGGGGAGGTGGAGGACAGGATCCAGGAAATTGACTTTGGTGCTTTTGAAGGCCATACCTATAAGGAAATATTAGAAAAGTATCCAGAAGAGGCTAAAGAATGGACTAAAGATTTTATAAATTATGTAGTACCTGAAGGTGAAAGTATTAAAATGGCCTATGAAAGGGTTACTTCCTTTTTGGATGAAATAGCTGAAAAAGGTGAAGACACAATTTTAGTCTGCCATGATGGGGTTGTCAGGATCGGCCTCTGCTGGGTGTTTGATCAGTTGGACTACTTTTTTAAATTTAAGGTTGATAATGGCAGTGTTAATATAATCTCCATAGATGAAAAGGGTTTTAAGTACATAAAGAAGACCAACTATACCTAAATAACTGCAAAAAATAATAAAAAACATTAGGATAGGCTTTTTTGTTGCAGTTTTGTAAACGTGCCCTAGCTGAGAAGGTGGGGTATTTGCTTCCCTTTATTCCACTGGAAGGGGATATGATTAAATAAATGAAAAGATAAAAAAATGAACAAGTTAAAGAGACAAACAGTTCAAGCTCAGCCTTGGGCTGTTATTTTTTGTTCATATTTTTTATTATTTCTGTTGACATAAGGGTATAAGATGATATAATCAAACATGATAAAACAAAAATGAACAAATGTAAACAAGGCAGGTTGGTATACCTATGCTTCAAATAGAAAGAAGACAGTCAATATTAAAGTATCTGGAAGAAAATAAGAGTGCCACCGTTGAAGAGCTGGCTAAAAACTTTGATGTATCAGCCATGACCATCAGAAGGGACTTGCAATATTTAGAGGACAACAATCTAATTATAAGGACCCATGGTGGAGCTGTGTTAAATACTAAGTTGGATATGGAAATTCCCTTTAAGGAAAAGAGCATCAGGCATAAGGAAGAGAAAAAGAGGATAGCTGAGTATGCTGCCAGCCTGGTGGAGGATGGACAGATCATATTACTGGATGCAGGAACTACTACTATGGAAATAGCCAGGAGGCTAAAGGACAAGGAGGATTTAACCATAGTTACCTCTGATGTTTTCATAGCAGGCTATTTGGCTAGAAATTGTAAATTTAGAGTCTTTTGTAGCGGTGGTCTGGTCCAAAGTAGGATAGGGGCTTGTATTGGGCCAGGAGCTGTAGAATTTTTGAGAAATATCAATGTGGACATCAGCTTTATTGGAACCAGCTCCATAGACTTAGAAAGGGGATTAACTACCCCTACCTTGGAAAAGGCAGCAGTAAAGAAGGAAATGATCAGGGCTGCCCAAAAAAGCATACTGGTTACAGATAGTAGCAAGTTTGGTATAAGGAAGTTTGCAAAGATCTGTAATTTGGAGGATTTTGACCTTATTATTACTGACAGCAATATACCGGAGCAAGTACTTAAGGAATTGAACAAGCTGGAAGTAAATATAAAAGTAGTATAAAACATAATATTTTCAGTAAAAACATATTATTTACTAGATGGGAGTTGTTCATATGTCAAAGATTGTCATAATAGCAGATGATTTGACTGGGGCCAATGCTACCAGTGTACTCCTTGCAAAACAGGGTTTTAAGTCTGCCACCTTTACAAATTTAAATAAATACAATCCGGAAAACAATAGGGATTTAGATGTCATATCCATCAGCACAGATAGTAGGGCTGTTGGTGAGGTTGAAGCCTTTAATAGGGTAAAGAGGGTAGTGGAATTTTTCCAAAATGAGGATATAAAATTTTTCTGTAAAAGGGTAGACAGCACCCTAAGGGGCAACATAGGGGCAGAAATTGATGGAGTACTTAGTGAACTGCCAAATTATACCATTGCTGTTGTAGTGGCAGCCTTTCCTTCATCAGGCAGGGTCTGTATTGGGGACTATCTTATGGTTAATCAGCTTCCCTTGGAAAGAACTGATGTGGCCAAGGACCCAAAAACCCCCGTTTATCACTCCAAGGTAACAGATATTATTAAAAATCAGACCCAGGAAAGGGTAGGCCATATTGAATTAGCTAGAGTGCTGAAAGGTTATAGGGTCATTAAGGATGAATTGATGGAGCAGGTGCAGGCTGGAAATAGGATAGTTGTCATAGATGCTGTGACTGACGAAGATATAGGAGAAATTGCCAAGGCTGTAAAGGAAAGCAGGCTTAAGGTTATAGCAGTAGATCCAGGGCCATTTACAGCAGCCTTAGGCAGGGAGCTATTTGATGGTGACAAGGGCAATACTAACAGAAAGGTAATGTGTGTAATAGGTAGTGTAACCAATTTAACTAGAAGGCAGGCAGAGGAATTAAGAAGGGCCTATGATACCAATTTTATAGAAGTGGATACTGAAAAGCTCTTGTATGATAGTAGCCGTCAGGAAGAAATGGATAGGGTAGTAGAACTACTTACCACTGCCATGGATAGTCACAATATTATAGGTTTGACAACTACCAATGGAGAAAAGGATATTTTAAACCTAAAACAGATAGCCCATGAATTAAATATAACAGAAGATGAAATATCCCAAATAATTGCTATGAGTATTGGAAAGATTACAAGAAGGGTCCTGGATCTTAGTGGTTCCAATATAGGTGGCCTTTTTACTACAGGAGGAGATATTACTGTATCCGTCTGCAATGAAATAGGTGCTGTTGGAATTGAAGTTTTAGATGAAGTTCTTCCCCTGGCAGTGTATGGGAAAATAAAAGATGGTAGATATAAGGATATTTCAATAGTTACTAAGGGTGGCTTAATTGGAGACCAAAAAGCCATGATAAAATGTGTTGATTACCTGTTAACTAAGCTTTCAAATTAATAAATAAAGTACAAAGGAGGTAATAAAATGGATAGGCCAATAATAGGAATACCCATGGGAGATCCAGCAGGCATAGGTCCTGAAATAGTGGTAAAGGCACTAAATAGCCAAGAGGTATACCAAATATCCAAACCCCTAGTTATAGGAGATAAGGACCTTATTTCCCAGGCTATGAAGTTTTGCGGTATAGATCTGAATATTAATTTAGTAGCAGATCCAGATGAAGGTGAATATACAAGGGGAACCATTGATTTAATAGACTTGGATAATGTTGATATAGATAAACTTGAAATAGGTAAAATTCAAGCCATGGCAGGCCAGGCTGCCTTTGAATATATAAAGAAGGCTGTGGAAATTGCTATGGATAAGAAAATAGATGCCATAGCCACAACGCCCATAAACAAGGAGTCCTTAAAGGCTGCCAATATACCCTATATAGGCCATACAGAAATGCTGGAAAGCCTAACTAACACTTCCAATCCCTTAACCATGTTCCAGGTAGATAACTTAAGGGTCTTCTTCTTAACCAGACATGTTTCCCTAAGAAAGGCCTGTGATCTGGTTACCAAGGAAAGGGTTTATGACTATATAGTAAGGTCCAGGGATGCCCTTGAAGTACTTGGTATAAGGGATGCTAAAATTGCAGTGGCAGGGCTTAATCCCCATAGTGGAGAACATGGATTGTTTGGAGACGAGGAAGTTAAAGAAATTGAACCAGCAATTAAAAAGGCCCAGGAAGAAGGCATAAAGGTAGTAGGTCCTGTACCTGCAGACTCAGTCTTTTACTTTGCTCTAAAGGGACACTATGATGCAGTTCTTTCCCTTTATCATGATCAGGGCCATATTGCCACCAAGATGGTGGACTTTGAAAGGACTGTCTCCATTACAAATAATCTACCCTTCTTAAGGACTTCTGTTGATCATGGAACAGCCTTTGATATAGCAGGTACAGGCAAGGCCAGTGAAGTTAGCATGGTGGAAGCCATAAAGGTGGCAGCTAAATATGCCTTTAATTTCAACCAGCAAAATAGGGCTTAAATTAAGAGGATTAATTTTTGGCTACAAAAAATTTCAATATTAAAGGGGGATGAAAATGGAAGCTGTAGGTAGTCAAATGATTTTGGGACTTGTTATTGGAATTATAATACTGGTCTTTCTAATATTGAGGACTAAAATTCATGCATTTTTAGCCTTAATTATTGCAGCTGCAATTACAGGTATTATAGGTGGTATGCCACCAAATAATGTGTTGTCAGCCATTACCAGTGGATTTGGTTCAACCCTGGGCAGCATTGGTATTATAATTGGTTTTGGAGTTATGATGGGGCAAATATTTGAGATCTCAGGTGCAGCAGAAAGGATGGCCCAAACCTTTATAAAGAAACTAGGCAAGGGCAGGGAGGAAATTGCCTTATCCATAACAGGCTTTTTGGTTTCCATACCCATCTTTTGTGACTCTGGCTTTGTTATACTATCACCTTTAACAAAGGCCCTTTCAAAGAAGACTAAAAAGTCTGTAGTAACTCTGGGAGTTTCCTTGGCAGCAGGCCTTGTCATTACCCACTCTTTAGTGCCACCTACACCAGGTCCAGTAGGGGTGGCAGGCTTATTTGAAGTAAATGTAGGTTCTTTAATACTATGGGGGATCCTTTTAGCCATACCAATGACCATAGCAACTTTAATGTATGCTAGATATTTAGGCAAGAAAATATATCAACTTCCAGCAGAAGATGGGGAAGGATGGTTAAGACCCCCATATCAGGAGCCAGATTATGAAGCTGCCTTGGAGGCAGAAGATAGGGATCTTCCTTCAACAGCCATGTCCTTTGCACCAATTTTTGTACCCATAATACTAATACTGCTTGATACAGTAACTACAGCTTTAGGAATGGAGGGCAGCTTAAAGACTATAATAGGATTTTTTGGATCACCAGTTATTGCTGTTGGTATAGGACTTATTATAGCCATTTATGGACTTACAGGCAGGTATACTAGGGAAGAAACCATTAAACATATGGAAGAAGGAATAAAGTCTGCTGGTATAATTATACTGGTAACTGGAGGAGGCGGAGCCTTAGGAGCAGTCCTTCGTGAAAGCGGTGCAGGAACCTATATTGCAGAGCTTATTACTAAAACTGCTATACCAGCCATCCTGCTACCTTTTATAATATCTTCCTTAGTAAGGTTAATTCAAGGAAGTGGTACAGTGGCCATGATAACTGCTGCCTCCATTACGGCACCTATACTGGCTAATTTAAATGTAAATCCAGTATTTGGTGCTTTGGCAGCCTGCATTGGTTCATTGGTATTTTCCCATTTCAATGATAGCTATTTCTGGGTAGTAAACCGTATGCTAGGAATAACTAATGCCAAGGAACAGATGCAGGTTTGGTCTATAACCAGTACCATAGCCTGGGCTGTAGGCTTTGTGGAATTACTCATAATAAGCATGATATTCTAATATAAAAAGTGTTTAGGAAATTTTTCCTAAACACTTTTTCTTCTTAAAGGTCAATACCTAAGAATTCTTTTACCAGTACCCCAACTATAAAGGACAGGGCTGCTACAGATAGGCTGATGGTAGCCATTTCTAAAAATCTCTTTTTAAAGGGCAGATCCTTGGCTACAGACACATAATAGGTAAAGGCAAATATTATGATTACTACAGTTATTAGCATGGCTACCAGGGCTGGTATGTATTTATGGCTTGGAAATATAATATAGGGTAGTACCAGTAGTATTACAGCAATAATATACATAACTCCAGTGTAAAAGGCAGATTTTTTGGCATTTGCACTACCTTCAGAACGAGCAGACAGATATTCTGAAGAGGCCATAGATAGGGTTGCTGATATGCCTGTGATTAGTCCAGATAGGGCCACCAGCTTGTTGTTCTGTAAAGCAAAGCTCAGTCCTGCTAAGGTTCCTGTCAGCTCTACCAAGGCGTCATTTAGGCCTAAGACCATGGAGCCAACATATTGTAGGCGGTCTTCATCCAGTAGCTCTATCAGGGCATATTCGTGTCTTTGTTCATCTTCATATACTTTCTTGGCTTCTGGAACCTCCTCCCTAAGGAGCTGATACTTTTGCTGGGATACTACCTCTCCCTTTTCCATTATTTTGATTACAAAGGTGTAGCCTAGTAGGATGCTTAAAAGGTAGTAGAAGTACACCTTAGGCTTTTGAGGCTTAAGTTTTTTATTAGTGTAGCTTTCCCAAATTTTGCTGTGCATCTTTTCTTCTCTGCCAATGCGCTCCAAGAGTTCTCTGTCAGTTTCCTTTTTAACCCTCTTGGCAAGATTCATATAGATGGCATGTTCTGTTATTTCATTTTGCTGCAGCTTCAGCATGGCCTTTTTTGTTTCTTCTGATATTTGTACCCTTCTTTCCAATACCCCACCTCCTTATAAATTAAAGCTTATTAATTTTATGCAATGGAGCATTAAATAATCTCAATTATCTTGGAATTATAATATATAACATAGTCATTTTATTGTCAAGGAAGTCAAAATATGGAAGCTGGTATTAGCCTAATCTATAATAAATGGTTTATCTATAAAATTTATCAATTTAACTTTGAAGTAAATATGAACTATAATTTTACTGTATTCTAATAAAACAGGAGGTTGTTATATGAGAAGCAATAGTAGGGTATTTATATTTTCAGCACTAGGCATTGCCATAAATATAGTTCTAGGAACAGTATCAGGTATGCTAAATATTCCACTGTTATTTTTAGATACAATAGGGACCATATTTGTTGCAGTAGTATATGGACCCTTTTATGGTGCCTTAACAGGAGGCCTTACAAATGTTGCCTTAGGAATTATACAAAATCCCAAAAATATACCCTTTGCACTAGTAAATATTGCAGTAGGAATTGTAGTAGGTTTAATTGCAAGAAGGTGGAAATTTGATTTAAAAACTGCCATTATTACAGGAGCAATATTAGCTGTAGTTGCTCCCCTAATAGGCACACCTATATCTGTGTATGTCTATGGAGGTATTACTGGAGATTTTAATGATGTATTCTTTACCTGGGTAGTACAAACAGGACAAAAAGTCTTTACAGCTGCATTTATACCCAGAATAACCAGCAATATTGTAGATAAAATTGCCAGCTGTATAATAGTTTCACTACTTATAAAAAGAATTCCAACACAATATGTACAGGGTGCAAGATAATGGAGCGAAGTAAAAAGGTGATTTTTACATCTCATTGCATATTAAATCAAAATGCTGTAGTAGCTCCTTTGGCTAGGGCAAAGGGACCATATAGGGATATTGTAGATATTATATTTGAAAATGGAATAGGCATACATCAGCTTCCATGTCCAGAGTTTAGGCACTTAGGACTAAAAAGAAAGCCAATGACTAAAGATCAGTATGATACTGAGGAATATAGGAAATTATGTAAGGAAATATCAAAAGATACTGTAAATATTATGAAAGAGTATATAAATAATGGTTACCAAATAGTAGGTTTAATTGGTATAAATAGCAGTCCTACCTGTAGCATATTGGGTAAAAAAGGTATACTTATGGAGGAATTGTTAGCTTTATGTAAAGAAGAAAATATAGAACTTGAATTAATAGATGTACCCACAGATTATCAAGATGGAGAAAAGGGAAAAGAGTTTATAGCTAAATTAAAGGTCTTTTTAAATAGTTTGTAAATTTAATCCATAGATAGTATAATTTAATTATACTATCTTTTCTTTTTGTGAAAGGAGATGTTGTCTTGAAAAAAAGATACTACATATTTCCCTTAATAATAGTATTGCTAGCTATATTTATATCCTCCTTCCATACCATAATAAGCTTTATAACCGACTATCAGTGGTTTAGGGAGCTGGGCTTTACCCATACCTTTTTAAAAAAATTAAAGACCCAAGTTACCATAGGAGGACCTACTTTTTTTATACTGCTTATTGCCATATTTTTATACTTTAAGTTTATTAAGAGCAAATACTATAGGGCTTCTCATATAGACAGTGGCAGTAAAGATGATAGGTGGTTAAATAGGAGCTTTTTTGTATTTTCCCTTATTATATCCTACATAATTACCCAGATCTTTATAAATAATCTATGGTTCAATGTTTTGCAATTCCTAAACAGGACTTCCTTTAATATACAGGACCCTATATTTAATAGGGACATATCCTTTTATGTATTTGTACTGCCCCTTTTAAAGGCTATAATAGGTCTTTTATTCCTTTTAATTGTATTGCTTTTAATTTTAACCTTCATTGCCTATATATTCCTATTTAGCCTTAGAAGGCCTAGCTACAATATATATGATGAAGATCCATTTAATATTAGAAAAATGCCTAGATTCATAAATACTAATGCCTTAAAAGGTGCAGCTTTTCAGCTAGGAATATTAGGATCAGCCATTTTTATAGAGTTAGGCCTTAACTACTGGCTTAATTCCTATGGCATACTCTATTCCACCAGGGGAGTCATATTTGGGGCAGGCTTTACAGATGTAAATGTAAATCTATGGCTTTACAGAATATTGGCAGTATTTTCATTTGTATATGCCATTGTTTTACTTGTGTCCATTAGAAGAAAGAGCTTTAAAAAGGCTGTAGCAGGTGCTGTTATTTTCATTGGCCTATCAATAGTAGGCAATATGGTTGCTGGCCTGGTACAGAGATTCATAGTAGAGCCCAATGAAATAGCCAGGGAAGAAAAGTATATAAACTACCATATAGAATATACCCAAAGGGCCTATGGCCTTGACAATGTAGAAGAAAGGGAATTTCCTGTAAGCTATGATTTAACCAGGGAAGACTTAGTAAGAAATCAAAATATAGTAGACAATATAAGGATAAACGACTACATTCACATAGCCCAAACCTACAATCAGCTGCAGGCCATCAGGTTGTACTACAGGTTTAATGATGTGGATGTAGACAGGTACATGATTGATGGAAAATACACCCAGGTATTTCTAGCTGCCAGGGAATTAGACCAGGGAAATTTACAGAATAAAACCTGGATCAACAAGCATTTAAAATATACCCATGGCTATGGAATTGTACTATCTCCAGTAAATGCAGTAACAGCCAGTGGTCAGCCAGACCTGTTAATTAAAAATATCCCACCGGTTTCTGATTCTGATTTGGTAATAGAAAGGCCGGAGATATACTTTGGGGAATCTACCAATGACTATATAATTGTAAATACTGATGAAATGGAATTTGACTATCCTGAAGGGTCAGATAATAAGCATACCATCTATGAAGGGGAAGCAGGCATTGAGCTTAGGGGGATTAACAGGCTTTTATATGCTCTAAAAGAGAGAAACTACAGGATATTTATATCCAGTAACATTAATCCAGATAGTAGGATTATCATGTATAGGAATATAATGGAGAGGGTAAATAAAATTGCCCTCTTTATAGAATACGATAAGGATCCTTATATAGTTTTAAACCAGGATGATGGTAAACTTTACTGGATAATAGATGGCTATACAGTGACAGATAAGTATCCCTACTCTCAGCCCTTTTCTGAGGAAAGCAATATAAACTATATTAGGAATTCTGTTAAGGTTGTCATAGATGCCTACAATGGTACTACTAAATACTATGTATTTGACCAAAATGATCCCATTATACAAACCTATAAAAGGATATTTCCAGATCTGTTTGTAGATGCCTCTGAAATGCCCCAGGGACTATTTAGCCATATAAGGTATCCTCAAAGTTTATTTGATATTCAGGCTGATGTTTATAAGATCTACCATGTTGACAATCCTATGGTCTTTTACAATGAAGAGGACCTGTGGGATATAGCCCAGGAAAAATATATGGCAGAAGGAGTAGAGGTGGAACCTACCTATGTAATGTTTAAGCTGCCTGATGAAGATAGTGTAGAGTTTTTACTTACAATCCCCTATACCCCAAGGACTAAGCCTAATATGACCTCCCTCTTTGTGGCAAGAAATGATGGAGAAAATTATGGTAAACTATTCCTGTATAAATTTCCAAAGGGTATAACAGTAGATGGTCCTATGATGGTGGAGTCTAGAATTGATCAGGATACTGCCATATCCGAAGAATTTACCCTCTGGAGCCAACAGGGTTCAAGGGTACTAAGGGGCAATATGATAATAGTGCCCATAGAAAATTCTCTACTGTATGTGGAACCTATTTATCTTGAATCTGATAGTGCCAATAGCCTTCCAGAAATGAAGAGGGTAGTTGTATCCTATGGTGACAAAATTGTTATGGCTGAGAGCCTTAAGGGAGCTTTAGAGGATATATTTGGCATAGTGGAAGATAAGGATAAAGAAATAGAAACTCCTGAAGAAGTAGGGATAGGAGAAGAAAAAGACAATATCCAACAATTAGTAGAAAGGGCCAATGGGTTATTTAACAAAGCTAAGGAAGCTTTACAAGAGGGCAGATGGGCAGAGTATGGAAATTATTTAGATGAATTAGAAGAAGTATTAAATCAAATGGAAAGCATCTTCAAGTAGAAGATGCTTTACTTTAATTCTAATTCGATATCATAAAATTTCTTACACTTATATACTATTACTTTTTTAAGTTTTTCTTGTCCTAAAACATCACAAAAAGATAAAGCCTTATTAAGGGATTCTACATATTCATCAAGTCCCAGATGATATTCAGCAACTCCCTTACCATAATATAAAATGTTTAACCCTGGATATTTTCGTTTATTTAGACAGTAGTTAATACCTAAATTTGAATATTTTAAGGCCTGATCATACTGTTTAACTAATGAATATAATCCAGATAGATTAGAACAGAGTTTTGGATAGATTTCATCATCAGATTCAATCATATTTATGCAGAATTCCAGTATTTCTATTGCTTCCTCTTTAGACTTTAGTTTTCTTATTAATAAGGCTATATTCATCAGAATCCTTATCTCCGTTGAACTATAAACAAAAGATTGATAATTTGATAGTGAGAAATCTGGAACAGTTAAACAAATGGATTCTATTAGTGTTTCTAAAGATTCAGAGGGATTGTTTTCTTTGTAATTAATGATAAGTGCTTTAACAAGCAACATTAATTGCCTAATAATTTTTTGGAAGTACTGGTTTTCTGTAGATTGTAATAAATTATAAAAATCCTCATATTCCTTTTCTAGAGTATCATATTCACTGTTATCGAATTTAGCTTCCATTCTATTCTTTATATCATCAAAAGCTTGGAAATCTTCCAGCCTGTATTTAAGTAGTAATTTATTTAAGTCTATTTTTAAAACTTCTGATAAATCATCAAGAATTTTATGGCTGGGAATGTATTTTCCAGTTTCCACTTTTCTAATGGTTTCCATGCTTACATAGGACAATTTGGAAAGTTGTTCCCTAGTCAGCTTATGAGATTTTCGAATAGATATTATTTTTTGACCAAAGGCTTCTATGTTATAGTACATAGAATCACCCTTTTTGGATTTATAATAAAATTAAAATTCAGTAAATAATTTTACAATAAAATCCATTAATTGTCAATACAATTATAATTGTATTGATATTTACATATTTGCCAGTTATTATGAACATAGAGGATAAGTATCATGGGGGAGAGAATTATGATAAAGAAATTTATAGTTATTTTGGGATTTGTTTTAGCATTAACATCTTTACCAAATGTTAAGTTTGAAATCAATTATTTGGCAGAAGACGATGGGATGATAGATTGGCATTCATATGAATCGGAAGAGATAATATAAATTTTGGTTGTATAAGGTTAATGATAACAATTTAAAACTTAAATTTTGACCTTTGGTCCTTTTATGTTTTTATACTATCTTTTTTACTAAAATTAAAAAATGTAGACAGCTAAAATGTTTAAAAATTATTAAATATTAATGTAGCAGTGTCTAAATATATTTTTATATTTAACACTACGCAAAGAAAGGGAGGAGGTGAATTATGAAAATTATTAATGAATCAAAAAAGGTTGTAGGTTATGATATTCAACCTCAGGGAACAGTTGCTTGTATGGTAGCATGTGCAGCTACATGTATATTAGCAGGAGGCACAATGTCTGCAACAGGCGCAGTGTTTTATTTGGTATAATCTTATAGGGGGGTAGGGTATGGAAATTATTAACAAAGAATGTAAAG
>JAAYFE010000223.1 GCA_012728365.1 Tissierellia bacterium | reverse complement strand
GCATTAATGAGCTTATATCTGCTTATATAAGATTAAGGGAACTATACGATATGGGCAAGTCTAATTTTTTAATAAGATACATAATTGAAGAAGTAGACAAGAGCCATATAGTTCCCATATTTAAATACCATGATTATTTAGTTGTGGATGGTATAGATCATTTTGATGTATATACTCCAGATGAACTTATCCATAGGGGATTAACTACCTTATCTGAAAGATGTTCCATTGAATTTAAGATCAATAAAGCTATGATGAAAAGTGAATATCTAGAAAATATGAGGGAGATCTTAGGGGGAATTATTCACGATATAAACAATCTACTAGTATCCATATTAGGTCATGCACAATATTGCATAGAAATTGATGATAGGGAGGAAATTAAAAAATGCCTTGAAATAATCACCAGGCTAGCCCTAGATGGAAGCAGTATAACTAAGAGGCTCAAGGGCAATTTTAGAAATTCCATTGAAGCACCAAAGGATATATACAAATTTGATTATATAGTTAAAAATTGCATAGACATGATTAAGCATAAATTTAAAACCTTAATAATAAATGAAACAAAAAATTTAGATTTAAATGTAAGTTTGAATTCAAAGCAATATATATATGCCAATGAATATGATATGAGACATTCTATTTTCAATATAATTCAAAATGGAATAGATGCTATGGAAGATAATGGAACAATGACCATAAAAACCTATGATCAAGAAGACAAGATAGTACTGGAAATATCAGATACTGGCTGTGGTATAGATGATAAGATAATTAATAAAGTATTTAATCCTTATTTTACAACTAAGGGTAGCCAGGGCACTGGTTTAGGACTAAGTATTGCAAAGAAGATAATTGAAGAACATGGTGGAGAAATTTACATTGAAAGCAAATTAGGGAATGGCACTAAATTTACCATTTATTTTCCTGCCATGAAATTCAGTAAAGCCGTTGCTGAGCTAAATCAGGAAATGTATAATACTAATTAGAGAAGCGAAATAATATAAGGAGGAATTTTTATGATTTTAATAAAAAAATGGGAATATATATACTATGGCAGGAGAAGTAATTGAAAATGGTTCAGTCCTCATAGATGGAGGCAAAATTATAGAAGTAGGAAGGGATCTTGTGGCACCCCTGGATACTGAAGTAATAGATGCAGAAGGAAAAATGGTCTTGCCAGGCTTTGTTGATGGTCATAGCCATTTAGGAATGTGGGAAGAAGGTATGGGCTTCGAAGGCAGTGACGGAAATGAAATGGTAGACCCTGTAACACCCCACTTAAGGGCTATAGATGCCATCAATCCTATGGATGAAGGCTTTAAAGATGCCTATAAGGCTGGAGTAACATCTGTAGTTACAGGTCCTGGCTCTGCCAATGTTATTGGAGGCTTTGCAACTGCCATAAAGACCTATGGCAAAAGGGTAGATGATATGATAATTAAAGACCCTGTGGCCATGAAGGTGGCCTTTGGAGAGAACCCAAAGAGGGTATACAATTCACAGAACAAATCTCCAATGACTAGGATGGCAACAGCTGCAATACTAAGGGAAAGCCTATTTAAGGCAAAGGCTTACCTGGAAAAGAAGGAAAGGGCCAATGGAGATCCTAGCAAGATGCCAGATTTTGATTTAAAAATGGAAGCCTTGGTAGGGCCTACCCTATCAAACAGGTCTAAGATAGAACTTAAGAACCTATCCTTTGAGACTCCTGGCATATTAAATAAAAGGGGAGTAAAGGTAGGTATAATTACAGATGCACCAGTGATACCCCAACAATATTTACCCATTTGTGCAGGCTTGGCTGTAAAATCTGGCATGGATGAAATGGAAGCCTTAAAGGCCATTACAATATATCCTGCTGAGATAGTAGGCATAGCAGATAGGGTAGGAGGTATAGAGGTAGGAAAGGATGCAGATATAGTCATATTTAATGGAAATCCAATAAAGGATTTAAGCTGTGAAACCTATGTAACCATTATAAATGGACAAATAGTATATAGGAATTTTTAGAAAGAGGTGTATTTGTTGAAACTAGGCTTTATAGTAAATCCAATTGCAGGAATGGGAGGAAGAGTAGGACTTAAGGGTACTGATGGAGAAGAAGTACTAGAAGAAGCCATAAGGCGTGGGGCCAAAAAGGAATCTCCTATAAAGGCTAAAAAGGCCTTAGGTGAGTTAGTTGCCATAAAGGATAAACTTGAAATCATAACCTGTCCAGGGGAGATGGGAGAAGATATAGCTAAGGACTTAGAATTTAAAGTGGAAGTTCTTGAAGAGGTAAAGGGCCTCAAGGGGCCTGAAGCCACAGAAAAGGCAGCAGAGCTAATGGCCAATATGGAAGTTGACCTGCTTCTCTTTGCAGGAGGGGATGGTACTGCCAGGAATGTATACAATTCTGTAGGGGACAGAGTACCAGTTTTAGGCATACCTACAGGAGTAAAAATACATTCAGGTGTATTTGCAAGCCATCCTAGAGGAGCAGGGGAAATAGCCCTTAAATTTTTCCAAGGGGAAGAGTTAAACATAAAAGAAATGGAAGTTATGGATATAGATGAAGAGGCCTTTAGAGAAGGAAGTGTTATGGCTAAACTATATGGATATATGAAGGTGCCCTTTGAGCCTGAACTAGTACAAAATCAAAAGGCAGGAGGTATGGTAGGAGAAGAGGCTGCCCTAGATGGAATAGCAGATAGGATAGTAGAATCTATGGAGGAAGATGTAGTATATATAATAGGCTCTGGGACTTCCACCAGGTATATAATGGAAAAACTAGGTCTTCCCAATACCCTTTTAGGCATAGATATAGTTAAAAATAAGGAGCTTATAAAGGCCGATGCCAGTGAAAAGGATATACTGGAAGCCATAGAAGGCCATAGAGCTAAAATAATAGTCACAGTCATTGGAGGACAGGGCTATATATTTGGTAGAGGTAACCAGCAAATAAGCAGTGAGGTTATAAAGAGGGTAGGTAAGGAAAATATTATTGTAATAGCTACAAAGAGAAAGCTATTGTCCCTTAAAGGAGCACCTCTTCTAGTGGATACAGGGGATGATGAAGTAAACAAGCTCTTTAATGGATATATAAGGGTTAGAACTAGTTATAGTGAGGAAGCTATTGAAAGGGTTAAAGGCTTATAGTAGAAAGAGGGCATATGCTTTAACAT
>JAAYFE010000222.1 GCA_012728365.1 Tissierellia bacterium | reverse complement strand
GCACACTTATCATTCATTATAAAGTTGGTCACATTTCCCTCTTCTATAGTTATGACCTTAGTATCCTGTCCACCAATATCTACAACTGTTGTTAAATCACTGCCTGTCAAATAATAAGCACCTTTTCCATGGCAGGTAATTTCAGTTATAGTCTTGTGGGCATAGGGAACAGATACCCTTCCATAGCCTGTAGCTACAACCTTGGCCTCTTCTATATCTATACCTTCATCCTTTAGCCTTTCCCTTATCCTATTTGAAGACTCAACACTGCTCCATCCTGTAGGCATTACAAAGTTTAATTTCAATTCATCATCATGGAATACAGACACCTTTGAGGCTGTTGAACCAATATCTATTCCTACATAATACATACTATCACGTCCTTTACTACTATTCTAAAGTGTATAAGCCAGTAACCTCTACTGAATTCTCTTCTATTAAGGTTTTTATTCTTTCTTCGTCTTCTTTTCTATACATAATAGATATGCCACAACAGGATGAAAGCTTTCTGGGGGTTGGTGATATAACATACTTTATTTTATTGGCCTTCAAAACAGCTTCTAATTTTAAGCCTTGGCTATGGTTTGGAAATAGTATATAATTCTTTTCCAACTAAATCATCTCCAAGAAAGCCTCTACCCTTGTTTTTATCTGACCTGCATCTTCTTCTGAATAGTCTGTTTCTACATTTAATACTGGTATATTCTTTTCTTTAAGAGCCTTTTCTAACTTTTCATATTCAATGGCATATGTATGGCAGAAAGATAAGTTATAATTAATTACTCCATCAGCCTTATACTCTTCTACAAGCCTAATTACATCATCAATTCTTCCATCATTTGGAGTGAAACATGCACAGTTAATTTTCATATACCTGTCTGCAAGATTTTTTACAAGATCCTCAATTGTTTCTCCTTCAGTGGATACTTTATTTTCAAAATATCTAGTGCCTGTACAGGTTTCTTCTACAACTATTTCTGCATCCAATCCTTCAACTATGGAATGTAGTTTCCAATTTGGCACAGCCATAGGAGTTCCAGTAACAACTATTCTCTTCTTTCCATTTGCTTTTAGGTTTTTAACCCTTTCTTCTAATTCATCACATAGTTCATTGGTTTTTTCAATAAATCTTTCTATATCATCTAAGAAGGCAACCTGGCTTACTAGTAAGGCATCTAAGCCACTTATAGGTGAAGGTGTATGCTTTCTTAAATCATAAAGCCTCTTTAAGGCCCTTCTTTTTCTGTTGCATAAATCTATAGACTTTCTTAGCTTTTCTACTGTTACTTCATTTCCTGTTAATTCTTCCATTTTCTTAATAAATAGCTTTATTTCATCCTGCCATTCCTCATAGTTCTTTTTACGCTTCATCTGTGGAAGCTCCATGACATGCACTGGCATGTAATCTTCTAATATTTCATAGGCCTTTTTCTTACCGTCACAGGTTGTCTCCCCTATGATCATATCACAGGATTGGAAGTAAGGACAAGTACGGCTTACCTTTGCTCCCATAAAGGCTTTAACTAGGGGGCATAGGTTTCTAGGTAGTACTTTTTCACCATCCTCAATCCAAAATTGGCTGCCTGAACAAAGGCCAACACCAACTGCACCAGTTGCTAGTATTACTTCATCAGGAACAAATACACAGAAAGTACCTACAACTTTCTTGCCTTTTTCTTTTTCTTCCTGTAGCTCTTGTATTCTTGCACCATGGACTTCTGCCAGGGCATAATTAAAATAATTCATTGCTTCTGGTCTGTTTTCCTGAGTCAAATAAATATCCCCAAAGGCTTGGGGTAGTGCTTCACAAAGGATGTCATGTTTTTCTAAATCCATTTGTAATTTACTCCACATTTCCCTATAATCTCCCATTGGAATCCCTCCTTGACCATAAATTCACACTTGAATTATATCACTTACCAATGGTACAAAGAACTGTTATAAAAATATTTGATAATTGAAATAGAATCTATAAAAAATATATATTTTCCCGTAAAGCTAAGGAATAAAAATAGCTCCAAGTAGATAGTCATTTTCGCCTAATTAGGCTATCTACTTGGAGCTATCATACAAGGAAATTTTCCATTGCTAATAGCATGTTGTTATTATGCATTTAAGTCTATATGGCAATAGCCTCCTGGATTCTTTTTTAGATATTTTTGATGATACTCTTCTGCATCATAAAATACCCTTAAGGGTTCTACCTCTGTAACTATTGGCTTATCATACTTTTCCTGCTGCTCATTAAAGGTTTTCATGATAGTTGGAAGATCCTCTTCATCAATATAGTATATTCCAGTCCTGTATTGGCTTCCAATATCAGGACCCTGGCGATTTAAAAGGGTTGGATCTATTATTCTCCAAAATTTATTTAGCAGCTCTTCCAAGGAAATAATATTTTCATCATATTTAATATAGCAGGCTTCTGCATGGCCAGTAGTATCGGTACAAACTTCCTCATAAGTAGGATTTTCAGTATGGCCATTGGCATAGCCTACCTTTGTCTCCACTACTCCATCTATCCTAGAAAAATATTCTTCTACCCCCCAAAAGCAACCGCCAGCCAATACAATTTCCTTTGTCATTTTATCCCTCCTCTTATAATTCCTTTATAAATTTAATTAGTTCCTCAACAAATTCTTCATTTAAGGGTAAGGTTGGGTTATTATAAGTAGCAACATTTTTATCTCTATCTTTTGGTGCATCCTTTAGAATATGGTTCATACCTTCTATAATAACTAATTTGCTTGCTGGATTGCCTTCATGGAGCCTGTTGGCATCCTCTACAGTAATTTGTATATCATTATCCCCCTGTATAATTAAAACTGGCTTTTCAATTTTAGATATTTCCTCTACAGGGTCATACTTAAACCAGGATATTAAATAAGGCTGAACACTTGGTCTAAATAGGCTGTACAGCCCTTCAGGTACATTTTCCACTAAATTTCCTTCCATTAATTCATCCATAATAGGCTTACAAAGCTGAAATACTTCTTCAGACTGGGCCTTTAGCTGCCTTTCTAGGGTCTCATAGGCAGAGTAGCCTGCCCCTGCTACAGATACAAAGCCATCTACATCAGCCTTTTTTACTGCTGCAGCACCAATTAAGGCCCCTTCACTATGGCCTATGACTACAAGCTTTTCAAATCTATTATCTTCCCTTAGTTTTTCTATCCAGCCTACTACATCATTAACATAATCTTCAAAAATTAAATCCTCTTCTCTTTCAACTAAATAGGCACTTACTCCAATTCCTCTCTTGTCAAACCTAACTGAAGATATACCTTCCTTGGCCAAGGCTTCAGCCATCATTTTTAGGCTGTTGTTTTCCCCTGCAGAAGGATTGTTGCCATTTCTATCTGTAGGGCCAGAACCTGCTATTATAAGGGCTACCGTTGAGCTTTCAGCATCTTTAGGCATCATAAGTGTCCCATGTATTTCTCCTTCATCTACCTTTAAATTGTAATCTTCTTCTATATAGTATAGTTTAGCATCAAGACCATCTTCCTTTTCACCCTTACTGCAGCCAACCAATAAAAGAAGAACTAATATTAAAATAATTCTTTTACCCATAATGTCCTCCTCAGAACTTATTCAACTATACCAATATGAGAAAAGGGATATACTCTTATTATAGCCTTGCCTATAATATCCTCCTCATCTATAAGGCCTATTTCTTTACTCCTTGAATCAAGGCTATTTATTCTATTATCTCCCATTACAAATACCTTCCCTTCTGGTATCTCATCAATACTTATATTACCTGGAGTATTGTTTCCATTTATATATTTTTCATCTAGCAACACCCCATTTAGTATAACATTTCCATCTTTTATTACTATGCTATCGCCTTCCACAGCAATTATCCTTTTAATAAGCTTCTTATATTTTCCAACTCTCCACCTATTTAAAATATTTAAATTTGCTATATCCTTTTCATTTATTTCTAAATCGGTTTTAACTACTACAACATCCCCTCTGTTAATTTTATTTATAAAATTATAGGTTATTAAAAAATCTCCATCCTGCAATGTAGGATTCATGGAGTTTCCAGATACTTTAGTCCCTCCAATAAATGTAGTAATCACAAGTCCTAAGACTAAAGCAAATCCTAAAGCTTTTACCCATTCAATTATTTCTTTCTTCATACTTAATCACCTTTTGCTATATTCTTATATTTTAATGTATTCCTACTAAATTCATAAACCAAGGAATTAAAAATACATTTATAATTCCCGCAAGGGTTATGGATAGTGAAGATAAAGCACCTTCTACCTCACCAATTTCCATGGCTTTAGCAGTTCCCACTGCATGGGATGCACTTCCAAGAGCTACCCCCTTTGAAATCCTATCTTTTATCTTAAATAGCTTCAATATATGTACACCTAATATATTTCCACAAACCCCAGTAACTGTTGTAAAGGCAGCTGCTAAATTTGGCAATCCTCCTATGGTTTTTGCAATATCTATTGAGATAGCAGCAGTTGAAGATTTAGGTAACATGGTTATCATTATAAGATCATCTATTCCTAAGGCTTTGCATAGTACAAATATGGTTACTAGCCCAGCAAGGCTTCCAATTGTAATACCTATTATGATAATAAGCCATCTACCCTTCAATAAATTTATGTTTTTATATAGGGGTACAGACAATATTACTGTTGCTGGAGCTATAAAAAAGCTAATTATACTGCCTCCCTTGTAATATGCTTCATAGTCTATATTGAATCTAGTTTAGAACATAATAATAAGGATTGCAGATATGAGTATTGGATTAAAAATTGCCTTTTTAGTCCTTCTATTTATAGATTTTCCAACAAAAAATGCAATTATAGTTATAGTTACCCCAAATAAAGGAGTTCTAAAATATTCTGTCATATATTTCCCCCCTTCTCCTTCTTGCCTATAACCTTGTCTAAATACTGTACAACGGCTCCTGTTACCCCCATTACAACAATGGTGGATATTATGGCTACAAGAAGTATCCTCCCCCATGAATCCTTAATTTCATCTAAATAAACCATAATTCCTACACTGGTAGGTACAAAAAGTATAGATAGGTGTTCAAGTAATACATTGGTTATATTTTCAATCCACCTTAATTTTATAATCCTTGTTAGCAGTAAAAGAAGCAAAATCAACATCCCCAATATTGTTCCAGGTATAAAAAGATTAAACTTGTATTGAATAATATGTCCTATGGGCAATATAAACATAATTATTCCAAACTGCCCTAATGTCTTCAATCTCCATCCCCCTCTTTTGCTATTTGATCTTAATTAAAATAAAGCATTCTATATAATTAATATGGTATTGCTTATTTATATCATCATATTGGCCTGAAATATTGGAAAGTATAAACTTTACACCCACCCTTTCATTATCATCAATTAAAATGGTATCTTCTGGTGCTAAAGTATTTCTAAATTCACTACCCCTACTACTATAATCTTCTAATATTTTTGATACATAAGCTGCCAAATTCCTTTCATACAGTATAGAATCTCCTTGTAAAATTTTAAATAGGCCATTTTCTTGGAAATATAATGTTAAGTTTTCTATTTGCCTTTCTTCATTTACTAATACATTGCTATTTATAAAATAATCATAATCCTTAACATCTATTATGCTAGCCAAATCATATTCTGCGTAGTAATGGAAGTACTTTCTATCAAATATATCCTTCTCTGTGAATGGAAAACCAAAGACAGTTTCCATGTCCTTATCTGTAAGATTGAAGCCTTCATCTAGATACTTAACATCCTTTAAGGAATGCTTGTTTTTAAAATACATTAAAATCATGCTAATTTCCTCTTTGTCCTCCCTAGCTATATCACTTTTAGCAATTATTTCATTTCCTTCAAGCATTCCATTTCTCTTAAGGATAGATTCAAGCCTTTTATTTTGACTAAACTTTGATACTGAAAAACTGCTTAAAGGACCAAATACAGAAATTAAAACTAATATTGCCAGTGATACAGGTATTACAATGTTTTTCTGCTGCTTCTTAAGGGAAAAATATAGCATTATACCTGTTACCCACAAGCCCATTACAATACCATAGTATCTATTTTCCGTTAGTCCATAGGCACTAATTCTAATACCCATAGATATAAACATCATTATTAAAATAGGAATTATAAACTTAGGAAAGTATCCTTTAAATTTTTCTGCCCATTTATTGTCCTTTAAAATAGGGCTTATAAAATAGATTACTGCAACACTTACAATTGAATACCACAGTACTAAATGGGAAACTAATCCCTGGGGCCAATTTCTAGTTATTATAATTTTTAAGAAGTAAAGATAAAGAATTAAAGAATACACTGTAATTAAAGGCATGACTATATATAGTAATAGTATCTTCAAGGCCCTTGGATAATCCTTTATATAAGTATCCTTCTTCACCAGTGGAATCCTTGCTAAAAAATTTGAAGGTGCAAATATTCCTCCAATTATTATAAAGCTATATAATACAAAATTATCAGGTATATTTATATTAAATAGTTGATGTATTGTAAATAGGATTACTACAATACCTATAAATAGGACAAATGAATATATCATGGTTAATATAAAACTTGAAATTACATCTATCATGTAATTTTCATACCCATCTTTTTTCCCAATCCAGGGTATAAAGGCAAAGGCTAAGTAGAAAAATATTGAAATTCCTACATATCTTGTTATACTTATCCAGTTGATTTCACTTAAAAATAAAAAGTAATAGAATATTAGGAAAGCTATTCCAATTAAATGGCCAAAAACTCTATGGAATCTATTGGCCTCTTCTTTCCTCTCAAATATTAAATCTATGCATACAGATAAAGGAATTCCAAGAGCTAATATAAGGCTTACCCTTTCTAATACATCTCTTGTGGCAGCTGTAAAACTACTGCCTTTTTCAATTAGTGTAATAAGGAGAATGACCAAGGATGTAGATATTAAAATTGTTATAGGAAACCTTTTTAGGCTATTTCTGATGGTCATTATTGTACTTTTAAATATATTGGCTAATTTCATATTTATATCCCCCTAAGGCTTTTCTCTAATTTTATCATAATTTCATCCTATAAAAAACCTCTTGCCTATTACAGCAAGAGATTTTTATTACTTATTAATTAATTCTACCAATTTTTCTTCAATATATTCTTTAAAATCCTTATCTCCAATAGTAACCTTGCCTTCTTCATATAAACTAGGCATAATTCTAAAGAAGTTTATAATAAGCTTATTTTGATCAAGGTAGTATTCATCCACATGGCCTGGTATAAATATTACTTCTATTTGATCGTAGTCTGTACTACCATTTATACTATTTAGTTTATCCACCATGTATGATAGATTTAAAGTTTTTACTGGCTGTACCATCATGTTGGTAAACTCTAAATCCTCCAACATCCACATATTGTTGTTCCAAAACTTTCTTTCAAGCTTACTTTCACTATTTAATACTTCCCTATTGGAAATGGCACTTAGTACTCTCCTTACTGAATCTTTGTCAAAGCCTTCTCCATATAAGTATTCCATTTCTTTAAAATCAGCTATACTTATTATATAGGGCTCCCCTACCTTTTCCTTTTCACTAGTTGCCTGCCAATAATATAGCATAGCTTCTATTACATCTAGGTTTACCTTTATTGATTTTATCATGCTAACACTCCTGTCTCCTTTATAGATTTTACCCTAATATTATACATCTAAATTGGTATTTTTTCTACAAGAATATTATTATATAGTTTTTTCCTTTACATTGGAAGCTATTATTCTTTCTTTCCATTTACCAGATCTATATATCATATAGCCATAAACACATATTAAAAAATTGCTTAAGGTCATAGAAATCCATATGCCTGTGGAACCCAATCTAGTAAAGTTTTTAAAAAAGTATATTAGGGGTAGCCTAATAGCCCACAGGCGCCCAATTCCCATGGCCATAGAATATTTTGTATGGCCTGAACCTTGAAATAATCCATGGAATATGCTAAAAAAGCCCATAAAAGGCATGGCAAAGGCTATATATCGTAAATAGCTCATACTTTCCTGAGCTGTTTCAACATCATAATTTGAACCCAAAAATCCTCTTACCAAGGGACCATTAAGGAAAAATAATACCAGGGTTCCAAAGAGGCCAAAAAACAGTGATATCTTCATTGCCTTTTTAAAAGCTTTCTCCGCCCTATCTACTTGATCAGCCCCAATGTTTTGCCCTACTATGGTAGTAAGCCCCATTCCTATACCCATGGGAGGCTGCATTACCAGGTTTGTTATCCTATTTCCCATTCCAAAGCCAGCCAGGGTAGCTGTACCATAGTGTGCAATGAAGCTATTTAAAACCATAAAACCTAGAGATGAGCCAGTTTGACCAACACTGGAAGGCAGGGCCACCCTCCCAATTCTCTTTATTTTAGTCAGATCAAAATGAAATTTTTTGAAACTTGGCCTGATTCTTGTAGAATATTTCCTTACAACATATATTCCTCCTATTACTAATATAAACTGAGATAATACTGTGGCAATGGCTGCACCTCTTAGTCCCCATTTAAATATATATATGAAAATTGGGTCTAAGACTATATTTGCCAAGGCACTAATGGCACTTAAGGTGGTTGATACCATAGTATAGCCCTGGGAAGTTAAAATGGAGTTAAATACGAAAAATACAAATATAAAGGGAAAACCTAAAAAACATATTCTCAAATATAGGTTGCTATAATAAGCTAAATCTTCACCTGCACCCATCCAGCCTATTATAATAGGGCTCAGCCAGTAGCCTATTATGGTAAAGCAAATAGAAAAGAGCAAAGATATAACCAGCAGCTGGCTGGTATACTTATTAGCTTCTTCATATTTTGAAGCCCCTACTAGCTGGCTTAAGATAGCTGTTCCAGCGACAGCAATCCCTCTACCTAGAGCATTAAAGAACATTATTACTGGAGATACAAAGGAAGTAGCCGCAAATTCCACTGGACCTACCCCTCTGGCCACAAAGAAACCATCTGCCAGATTATAGAGGGTATGTATAAAATTGTTTATCATTAAAGGAATAGATATAATAGCAATGGCCTTATAAATATTCCCTCTTAAAATCAATTCCTTTCTGTCAATCTTCTCCATTAGCATTTCACCCCTTATCCATTACATAGTTAATAATATACCAAGTGGGTAAAAAAGTAAAGTCTTTAGACTACCGAAATATCCATTAAAAAATATAGCCAGCTTTTAATCCTGGCTACATTAATAGAATTCATTTACTTCCGTATCAAAATATTTATTTATATTATATGGGGTAAAAATTCCCTTATCTGTAACTACTCCACTAACTAAATGGGGTGGAGTAATATCAAAGGATGGATAGTACCCTTTTACTCCTTCCATAGTATTTTTTATCCCTCTTGCTTCCAATACCAATTTAGGATCCCTTTCCTCAATTGTTACCTGTGAAATACTTTCATACTCCCTATCTGGTATACCTGTTACAAAATAAGGTACCCCATGATATTTTGCAACAATGGCTATTTGATAGGTTCCTACCTTGTTTACCACATGCCCATCTAAACATATGGCATCTGCCGCTGAAGTAAACAAGTCTATTTTTTTAGTCACCATAGTATAAGCTGCCATATTATCTGTAATTACAGTTGTATCAAAACCCATATCCTGGGCCACACTGGCTGTAAGCCTGGCCCCTTGAAAATAAGGCCTAGTTTCAGGCACAAACAGCTTAATGATTTTCTTTCTCTTTTGGCAAACCCTTAAAGCCATGCCTACAATGGTCTCCCCAAAGCATTGGGTCATTATACAGGCCCCATCAGGAAATAGATCAACTAGGAATTCTGCCACCTTCTCCATAGTTGCATATCTACGATTTAAGGAATCAATAGTACGCTTAAATATGGCCTCATCCACCTTCCTGCCTTCTTCCATAGCTTGCTGTGCTGCCTTAAGGCAACCATCTGTCACCCTTTTCATCCTGTTGGCAGTAGTTGGCCTAGCATTGGATAGGGTATGGGCTGCCTTTTTTAAATATTCCCACATGTCTTCCTTATTCATATTTCTGCATTCATAGGCAGCTAAGGCCATGCCCATGCCAGCAGCTGTGTAAGGGCCAGCACTTTGGGTCACCATATCCTTAATTGCCTGGGCCACCTCTTCATGGCTACTGCAGGTTACAAACTCCACCTTAGTTGGATAGACTCTTCTGTCAAGAATTCTAACCCTTCCATCTTCATACCAAGCTACATTTTCGTATCTTAACATAAAGGCTAAGCCTTCATCTTTCCTTTCCACACTATCTCTCCTTATCTAATCTATTTCCTTTACTATTTCAGAAATTAATCTTCTAAACTTTGCTGAGACTAAAGCTCCTATTTCATCAACTTCCTCTGTAGTTATAGGCTGATCTAGTACTCCTGCCGCCATATTAGTTATAAGGGATAGGCCTAGTACCTTCATACCACAGTGGGCTGCAGTTAAGGCTTCTGTAACCGTAGACATGCCCACTGCATCCCCTCCCAATATTCTTATGGCTCTTATTTCTGAAGGTGTTTCAAATTGGGGTCCAGGACAGAAATAATATACCCCTTCCTGTAAGCTTATTCCAATTTTGTCTGCACACTTTTTAGCTAAATCTCTTAATTCCCTTGTGTACATATCTGAAACATCAAAAAATCTTGGTCCAAATTCCCCAATATTAGGCCCCCTCATGGGACTTGCCCCCATCAATTTAATATGATCCTTTATTATCATTATATCTCCAGGCCTATATGAAGTATTTACCGCTCCTGCAGCATTTGTAAGTATTAAGGTTTTTACTCCCAGTAGGTGAAGAACCCTAACAGGAATTACTAACTGCTCAAAATCATATCCTTCATAAAAATGGAACCTGCCAGACATACAGGCTACCTTTTTGCCACTTAGCTCTCCCAGTATCAATTTTCCTGCATGGGACTGGACAGTAGATATAAGGAAGTTAGGAATATCCTTATAGTCAATAACTATAGGATTTTCAATTTCTTCCGCCAATGCTCCCAAGGAACTGCCTAGTATCATGGCTACCTCAGGCCTAAAATTAATCTTATCCAATATGTAGTCTGCACTTTTTTTAAAGTAATCATAATCAAATCTATTTTTCATATCTCACTATCCTTTCTTAAATTTCTTATATTTAACTATTAAAGTCTTTAGCCTTATATTATCTCCTTCTTTTATATCTTTCCAGCTCCTTGTAATCCTCTATTTCAAGATCCCTTCTTCCTGCCATGGATTCAAGATGGTGGGTCAGTTCATGGAGCAGGGTTTCCCTTAGCCTTTCACGCAAAACTTCTAAGCTCACCCCCTTGTAAACCCTTTTAAAGGAACCATAATATATTTTTATATTTCTGCCAGTAAAGGACCTTGAGTATTCCCCCATTATATAAAGCTTGTCCTGGGATCTGCTTTCAGGATGAAGCTTGTATCCTGGCAGGAGAACTATTCCTTCATTTAAATCTTTAAAATATTCCACAGGAATCTCATCGGCTATTTCATTTAAGATTTCATGAACCTCATCAATTGTAGGAAAATCACCCATAAGCCTCTCCTCTTTGCCTTTTTTATAAGGAAATCTCCTTTATTGCCCTAAACATACTTATAATGAAAGGGCATTCTTTCAAAATATATTTAAGCATACTATACAAATATATAAGAAGTATATAAATAATG
>JAAYFE010000221.1 GCA_012728365.1 Tissierellia bacterium | reverse complement strand
TTTATTATTTGGTATTCTATAAATACATACATTTAAGAAGGAACCTATAATGGTGCCTAGTAGGAAGATGAATATAGACATATGTAGCCTCCTTTTAAAATTGATATTTTATGATTAGTAGTTAACCTTGCTCAGGATTTTATTTGTCTTCTTCTTCTGTACTATCTTCTATAAAACCTGGTGTAACTGTAACTTCGCCTTCGTTTGTAATTTTAACTTTATACTGTTCATCCCAATTATCATTTTTTATACCAAAGTCTTCCTTACTCAACCCATTTGGGATTTCTGGCCATTCCTGTATGTAACTGTTCCAATCTTCATTTTCTCCTCCTGTCCAATTTGCTCCTTGCTCATTTTCAATAAAATACAAATTTGCTGCATTCATTAAGGTCCTTACATTTGCATTATGGGCAGATATAGCTGCTTTTTTTCTTGAAGCAGAAAACCTTGGTACTGCTATAGCAGCAATTATACCTAGTATGGCAATTACAGCTATAAGTTCCACTAGGGTAAAGCCCTTATTGTTTTTTCTTAACTTTTTAAATAAAAATTTAAGCATATCTTATCCCCCTTTTGTGTATTTATTTTAATGGTATAATTATAATATAGTATATTATACCATTAATTACTATAGTTTTTTAATATTTTAGGTCTCCTTAAGCTTTGACTTTAATAGATAATTTACTTCCTTTAGTTTGTTCAGCTAGTCTCCTATATTCCCAAGGTACTAATCATCTCAAACATTGGCAATATCATGGATAGAACTATAATTCCAATTACTAAGGCTATTAAGACTATTAACACTGGTTCTAGAAGAGTGGTCATCTTTTCCATAGTACTTTCAATTTCTTCATCGTAGTAATCAGCAGTTTTATACAGTATGTGGTCCAAGGCTCCTGATTCTTCTCCTATTTCAATCATGGAATATACCATAGGTGGAAATATATTTATATCCCTTATAGCTTTGGATATGGGTATTCCTCTTCTGGTATCTTCCTTTACTAGTTCTAATTTTTCTGATATTACTATATTTCCTACCACCCTATTTACTACTTCCAAGGCTTCTAATAAGGGTATACCACTAGATAATAATGTGGAAAGAGTTCTTGTAAATCTGGAAGTTATAATTTTAATATTGATCTTTTTAATACCGGGTATGGAAATTTTCAATACATCGAAAAATAATCTGCCTATCTGTGTTTTTAAAAAATACATAAATCCAAATACTAATAATATCAATCCAGATATTAATAAGTACCAATATTCTTTTATAATACTACTTATATCTAATAGTATTCTTGTAGGTGTTGGCAGTAAGGAACCGCTTGTTTGAAACATGGAAACAAAAGTAGGCATTACCACTACAATTAGAAATACTACAACTGCTATGGATAAAACACTTAATACTGCTGGATAAATTAAAGCATTCCTTACCTTGTTTTCAATTTTGTATTCCCTTTCATAATGGTTGGCCATTCTTTCCATTAAAACATCTAAACTGCCACTTACTTCTCCAGCTTCAACCATATTAATCAGAAGGATAGGAAAGACATTTTTTTGCTTATTCATTCCTTCCGACAAGGTCATTCCTTTTTGAACATCTTCGTAAAGGTTTAATATTGCTTTTTTAAGGGTCTTATTTTCTACCTGCCTTTGTAAAATATCTAAACAGTTTATAATACTTATTCCTGCATTGAGCATGGTATAAAATTGTCTACAAAATACTGACAGGTCTTTTTTAGTAACCTTCTTTGAAAAAAAAACCTTTCTTGTAGATGTGTCTACATCCTCTTTTACACTTACAGGATAATAATTATTGTTTTTTAGAAAGCTTACTATTTCAGATGCAGATTGGGCCTCCTTATAACCTTCTAGAACCTCACCTTTTTGAGAAATAGCCTTATATCTATATAATGGCATTCAATCACTCCTATAGTACAAATCTTCTTACATGATCTAGGTTTACAGCTTGATTTAGTAGTGTCTCTTTAGTAATTATCCCTCCATTGTATAGCTCTAATAGGGCCTTGTCCATTGTTTTCATGCCAAATTTTCCCCCTGTTTGTATGGCA
The DNA here is from genome assembly GCA_012728365.1 of Tissierellia bacterium. Taxonomy (GTDB): domain Bacteria; phylum Bacillota; class Clostridia; order Tissierellales; family Tepidimicrobiaceae; genus JAAYFE01. The sequence continues at coordinate 33,019 of JAAYFE010000221.1, read as the reverse complement.
TTTTCTATTTGGTGGACCTTTTCTTCCCTAATAAGATTTCTAATGGCTGGTGTAGCTATCATGACTTCTACTGCTGCTACCCTTCCACTTCCATCGGCCTTTGGCACTAGCTGTTGTGACAATATTGCTTGTATTACAGTAGATAACTGAATTCTAATTTGCTGTTGTTGATAGGGCGGAAACACATCTATGATTCTATCTATTGTTTTTGCTGCACCTATAGTATGGAGGGTAGATAAAACTAGATGGCCAGTTTCTGCTGCAGTTAAGGCTATGCTTATGGTATCTAAATCTCTCATCTCTCCAACCAATATAACATCTGGATCCTGTCTAAGAGCTGCCCTTAAAGCCTCTGAAAAACTGTTTGTATCTGTTCCTATTTCCCTTTGGTTGACTATGCTTTTATTATGCCTATGTAAATATTCAATTGGGTCTTCCAAGGTTATTATATGGTAGTTTTTCTCTTCATTTATTAAGTTTACCATGGAAGCCAAGGTAGTTGATTTGCCACTACCAGTTGGGCCAGTAACCAGTATTAGACCCCTATTAGTTCTAGATATGTCCTTTATAATAGATGGTAATCCTAGTTCATCTATTGTTGGTACAAGTAAGGGAATGACCCTAATTGCCATAGCATAGCTTCCTCTTTGTTTATAAGCATTTACTCTAAAGCGGCCTATACCAGACCTGGAATAGGAAGTATCTATTTGGCCCTTTTCATTAAGCTCCTCAAACTGTTTTTCACTTAAAAGCTGCCTTACTAGTTTTTCTGTATCATCAGAATACAAGATTTCATCATTATATTTAATTAATTGACCATTTATCCTCAACATAGGAGGTATACCTACAGTTATATGAAGGTCAGAAGCATTTTTTTCTACTGCAGATTGGACTAATCCTATAATATCCACTATAATCCTCCTAGCCTAATGTAAAATTAGCCTTTAATATTTCTTCAAGGGAAGTTATTCCCTTAAGGGCTAAATGGATGGAATTGTCTAATAATGTAGTCATACCTGAATTTAAAGCTATGGTCCTTAACTCATCTACACTTTTACCTTCAATAATAAGCCTTCTCATGTCTTCATCTACCAGCATTATTTCATGAACTGCCCTTCTTCCTAAATAACCATTGTTGCACCTATTACATCCTTTAGCCTTATATAGTATGACATTCTCTTCAGTATTTTTTCCCAACAGCAGTTTTTCTGAATAGCTAGCTTCATATTCCACTTTACAGTTATCGCATAGCTTTTTTACAAGCCTTTGTGAAACTACACCTATGACAGCTGAAGCCACTAAATATGGTTCTACCCCCATATCTACCAATCTCATAACTGACGAAGGGCTATCATTGGTATGTAAAGTAGATAATACCAGGTGTCCTGTAATTGCTGCCCTAACAGCTATATGTGCAGTTTCCCCATCCCTTATTTCTCCCACCATAATTATATCAGGATCCTGCCTTAAAATGGATCTTATACCATTGGCAAAGGTTAAACCTGCCTTAGGATTAATCTGTATCTGATTTATACCTTCCATCTTATATTCAACAGGATCTTCTATAGTAATTATATTTTTTTCAACCCTATTTAACTCATTAAGTATGGCATACAATGTAGTAGTCTTTCCACTACCTGTTGGACCAGTAATAAGTATCATTCCATAGGGTTGTTTTATAAGCTTTTCAAAACGTTCTAAATTCTTCTGTGTGAAACCTAGCTCATCCTTTGTTAATAAGAAATTCTCCCTATCTAATAATCTCAATACTATTTTTTCCCCATGGATAGTTGGAATAGTAGATATTCTAATATCAATTTTCTTATTGTTTAAACTAAATTCAACCCTGCCATCTTGTGGAATCCTTTTTTCTGCAATATTCATCTTTCCTATTATTTTTATTCTTGTAACTAAGGCAGAAAGTATATTTTTTGATAATTTCATTATATCCTGTAGGTCTCCATCAATTCTAAATCTAATTCGTATATCCTCCATATATGGTTCAATATGAATGTCACTTGCCCTCATATCTACTGCTTGCTGAATTGTAGAATTAATTAGCCTTACAATAGGAGCATTAGCAACTTCCAATTGTTCTTGTTGTTCTTGGATTTCATTCTTGTCCCTATCATCTTCATCATAGGATTCAACAAATTCTTTTAAAACCTTCTCTGTAGTCTTTTGCCTATAAAATTTATCAATACTTTTTTTTATGCTTTCACTAGTTGATATAACAGGTTGAATTTCACTATTGGTGTATAGCTTCAAATCATCTATTGCATATATGTTTAATGGATCTGCCATGGCTACTATTAAATAATCACCTTTTTTGTCTATTGGAATTAAATCGTAACGCCTTGCAATATTTTCAGGTACTAAGGATATTACATCAGGATTTATTATAAATTTGTTTAAGTCTACATGGGGAAATCCTAGCTGAAACTCTAAAACCTCTACTATATCCTTATCTGTTACATACCCTTCTTCAACTAATATTTGCCCAATTTTCTTTTTAGACTTTTTCTGTTTCTCTAAAGCCATGTCCAACTGTTCCTTTGTAATTTTACCGCTGTATAATAACAGTTCCCCTAGCTTAAAACTAGACGTTCTCATTCTTATCACCTGGTTTTTTTTATATATTATTAATCTTAATTCTACAAAATTTATCCTATTCCTCCTTTATTTAGTAAAATTCTTTGAAAATTTAATCCAAATTGTAAATGTCTTTATTTATTTAGGATATAAATTATAAATATTTTATCATTTATGATAAGATTTTTTATGATATTATTATTCCTTCTTTATACATAAATATTAAAAATTACACCAAATAAAAAAAAAGTTAAATGTAAAAATAAATATAGGAGGTGACTAAGTTGAAAAAAAATAAATTAATTTTCCTTAGCTTAATTCTTGCCCTAGTATTTATAGCAATTGGATGTACAGCAAGGCCAGATACTCTGGATAGAACTCAAACTAGAATAGGTTTAGAAAATAGAAATAATGCTTTAAGAAGGAATAACACCATAAGAAGAAACAACCTAGGTTTAGATGATAATATGAGGGATCTTGATGATGATTTATTAGGTAGAGAAGATACTGTAGAAAGAAATAGGCTTAGAAATAATATAGTAAATGACAGGGACTTCAACAATAATATGAATAATAGTAGGGAATTAGCAAGAAAGATAGCAAATAGAGTTGAAGATATAGAAGGTATAAACAGGGCTTATGTACTAATTAGTGGAGACACTGCCATAGTTGGTGTGAATATGGATAATGAGGCAGAAGGACAAATAACTAGAGATTTAAAAGATAGAATTGAAAGGGTTGTTAAAAAGGTAGATAATGATATTGACAATGTAAGTATAACTGCTGATCCAGACCTGTTAACTAGAATTAGAAATATGTTTGAAGATATAGATGAAGGTAATCCTATTGAAGGCTTTGCTAATCAGTTTGAAGAGATATTAAGAAGAATTACACCTATAAGATAAATCCGGTATAGCCGGATTTATCTTTTTTAGCTGTTAAGGGCCTTGTTTAACTTATCAATGGCCCTTTTTTCTATCCTTGAAACATAGGATCTTGATATGCCTAGCATAGATGCTATTTCCCTTTGGGTCATACAAACTCCATCCACAAGGCCATACCTTAGTTCCAGTATTTTCTTCTCCCTATCCTTTAAAACTTTATTAATAGCTTCATGCAGTTTTTTTTCCTGAAACTTTAAATGGATTTCATCAGAAATATCCTCACTATCTGTTCCCAATATATCTAATAAGGAAATTTCATTTCCTTCCTTGTCCATTCCAATAGGCTCTTGTAAATATACCTCTCCCTTTAACTTTTTATTAGCCCTAATGGTCATAAGGATCTCATTTTCAATACAACGAGCTGCATAAGTTGCAAGTCTTGTGCCCTTGCTTGCATCAAAGGTTGAAATAGCTTTAATTAGTCCTATGGTTCCTATTGATATCAGATCATCCACATCTTTGCCTGTATTATTATACTTTTTTACTATATGAGCTACCAGCCTTAAATTTCTCTCTATTAAAATATTGCGAGCCTTTTCACTTCCTTGGGCATATTCTTTTAACAACTCTGCTTCCTCTTCTTTGCTTAAGGGTTTGGGAAAGGAATTTGTATTTGAAATATAACTAGACCATATTAAAAAAGGCTCTAAAAGCCCTTCAAGTATAGTTAGTAAATTAAGCATAAGGGCACCTCCACATACCTTCCATATTAAAGTATATGCCTGAAAGGTAGTTATGGTGCCAGTCTACCTATTAATTTTATTAATTTCCTTAACTAATTGATCAAAAATTGGAACAGCCGATTGAGTTCCTGAAATCCCTTCTTCTACTAGAACAGTTATAACATATTTAGGTTTTTCTACAGGATAAAAGCCAGCAAACCATCCATGAATAGTTTCTTTGCCATTTAAAACAGCCTGGGCAGAGCCAGTTTTGCCTGCAGCACCTCCCATATGGTCTAAATCTAAATTTCTAGCAGTTCCATACTTTACTACATCTAACAAAAATTCTTTTATAATCTTACTTACTGGCCTTGATAAAATATTTCTATCTTCCTGTCTATTATAAGCTTTAATAACAGTTCCATCTTCAGAAGTTATACCATCTACAATTGATAAGCCCTTCATGATACCATCATTTGCAATTATCATCATTAAATTTGTTATTTGCAATGGAGTAACCTCAATGCTCCCTTGACCTATGGATATATTTCCTATGGCTGGTCCTTGAATTTCATCACCCATAGGTAAATTTCCTCTAATCTCCTCTAATAAACCAATATTTACTTTTTCTCCAAAGCCTAGTTTTTTGGCCATATTTATTATTTTATTACTTCCAATTGCCTTACCCAACTGTATAAAGGCAGAATTACAGGATAAGGAAAAGGCTTCTTTTATATCTATATAGCCGTGACCTTCAGTCTTGTTACAGCTTATGACTACATTACCTATTTCCTCATAGCCTTTACAGTAAAAGGTCTCCTTTAAATATTCCATATTTTCCTCTAAAGCAGCTATAAGTACCACTATTTTAAAAAGGGATCCTGGAGGATATCCAACTTGTATTGCTTTATTATAAAAGGACATATCGTCCTTTTCTAAGTATTTTCCAATATTATCTTGATCAAAATTAGGCCTACTTACTAAGGCTACTATATCTCCAGAAGCTACCTCTGCAACTATAACAGCCCCATTTACATTATATTGGTCCATAGTTTTTTCCACTATCTTCTGTATGTGGTAATCCACTGTGAGTTTTACACCACTTGGCTCTAAGGAATTAGCATTACCATGAACTTGATATTCTCCTCCTAAAAATACATTTTGATTATCATCTATTTCTAGATAAAGGGAATTTTTATTATTTTGATTTGCAAGTATATCATCATATACCCTTTCTATACCATACTCTCCTCTATTTTCACTTTTATTTATATAGCCAATAACATGAGAAAGTATATTATCGTCAGAGTATCTATAAACCCTTTCAGTCACAAAAATATCCTTACTATTATGGATATGATCAATTTTGTCTAAGGGTATTGATATTATTTTTTCATTATAAGATACATAATCTATTAAATCTGAATAGCTTAAGTTTGTATTTTTCATTATAAAATCTGTTAAATTTCTATCGCTGAGAATTTTTTCCCTAAATACTAATAGGGTATTCTTTTTATTAGCGTTTGTTAGAGGGATTAAATTTCTATCATAAATGGTTCCCCTATTGGGATATAAGCTAATTTCTTCACTTCTTTGCCTAAGTGCCTCAGTTTTATACCTGGCATGGCTTTTGATTTGGATCCAATATAGCCTTACTGCAAGTAGCATGAAGGCAAATAAGGTTATAAAGGCTAATTGGATTAGCCTTCTATGCGTTAAATTTACCTTCTTATTTTCCATAAAATTCACCCCATTAACTATGTAGTATAACCAGTTAATGGGGAAATAATCACTTATTTAGTATTGAATTTATCTTAGTTACTATTATATCTATGGCCACCTTGTTGTACCCACCTTCAGGTATGATTATATCTGCATACTTTTTACTTGGCTCTACAAATTGAAGATGGGCAGGCCTTACAGTAGCCATATATTGTTCAATTACCGATTCTAATGTTCTACCCCTATCCTTTATATCTCTTAGTATTCTCCTTATAACTCTAACATCAGAGTCAGTATCGACAAATATTTTTATATCACATAAATTTCTTATTTCCTCATCATTTAATATGAGTATTCCTTCTAATATAATAATTCTTTTAGGATATACTTTTATAGTTTCTTTTTTTCTATTATGCTGTTCAAAATCATATATGGGCTTTTCAATGGGCTTATTATTTAGCAAATCCTTTAAGTGTTTAATCAATAGGTCATTATCAAAAGCCAATGGGTGATCATAATTAGTTTTTTCCCTTTCTTCAAAAGTCAGATGGCTTTGATCTTTATAATATGAATCCTGCTCAATTATGCAAACATCTGTTTCCCCAATGTGCCTTAATATTTCCCTTGATACAGTACTTTTACCAGAGCCTGTACCTCCCGTTATTCCTATTAATATGGGCTTGTGCATATAATCAATCCTTTCTTTTCTTTCTAATTATATACCAAGGCTCTACGGCTTCCTCAACTTTTATTTTAAATATCTGCTGTGGATGTGGAACCACATTAATTTCATTGCCTTCTTCATCTAACATTATTTCTATAGTTTGGGAGAAAAAGTCTCTTCCTGGGCCAAATATTTCAACCTGGTCACCTTTAAAGATTCTGTTTCTTTGTTCAACAGTAGCAAGTTTTGTTTCAGGATCATAGTCTAATATAAGGCCTACATAATCATATCCCCTATTATAGGTACTTGAAGTATAAACTTGACCCTCTTCTGTAGGCTTATTGAAAAAGAAACCAGTAGTAAAATCTCTATGGCTTGCTTTTTTTATTTCATTTAGCCACTCTTCTTTAAATTTATAATTTTTAGGATCCCTAAGATATTCATCTATTGCCATTCTATAGGATCTAAGTACTGTTGCTACATAATAAGAGCTTTTGACCCTGCCTTCAATTTTAAAGCTTTTTATTCCTGCTTCAATTAGTTCTGGAATATGCTCTATCATACACAAATCCTTAGAGTTAAATATATAGGTACCCTTCTCATCTTCATATACCGGAAAATATTGACCTGGTCTTTTTTCTTCCATTAAGTAATATTTCCATCTGCAGGCCTGGGCACAGTCCCCTCTGTTGGCATCTCTGCCTGTCATGTAATTGCTTAATAAACATCTTCCAGAATATGAAATACACATGGAACCATGTACAAAGGTTTCAATTTCAAGGTCTTTTGGTGCCTTATCTACAATTTCCTTTATTTCTTTTAAAGATAATTCCCTGGCTAGAACAATTCTTCTAATTCCTAAATTGTACCAAAACATTACCGTTTCATAGTTGGTTACACTAGCTTGGGTACTTAAATGAATAGGCAAGTCTGGTACAGTTTTTCTTATAATAGTCATAACTCCTGGGTCAGAAACTATTACAGCATCTACACCTATACTATATAATTTACTTACATAATCCTCTAAACCCTCTAGATCTTCATTATGAGGTATTATGTTCATAGTTACATATACCTTTTTATCCCTTTCATGGGCATATTCAATACCTTCTTTTAATTCCTCTAAAGTGAAATTTTTAGATGCTTTTCTTAAACCAAATCTATCTCCGCCTAAATATACAGCATCAGCTCCATAATTAATAGCCATTTTAAATTTTTCCATATCTCCAGCTGGTGCTAATAATTCTGGTCTATTCATTTGTTTTACTCCTCTCTATATGTTATAGACACTCCGTCCCCTATGGGAATAACACAGGTCTCAAAATTTTCCAATTCATTTATATATTTAAGATACTGCCTTAATCTTTTAACAATAGTTTTCTTACGCCTTACAACTAGTTTATCTGATGCTACCATTCCCTTATAGAGTACATTGTCTGATACAATAATTCCACCAATATTAAGGAGCTTAACACAGTCATTGAAAAAGTCTAAGTATTGTCCCTTTGCTGCATCTAGAAAGATAAAATCGTATTTGTCTTCTAAATCCTTTAGTATACTTTCTGCCTCACCATAATGGATCCTAATCCTATGGTCATACTTAGCCTTTTTAATATTTTCTTTAGCAAGATCAACCATATCTAATCTTCTTTCAATAGTTTCTATAGTGCAGCTATCCTCTGTGGAGCTAGCCATGAGAATAGCAGAATAGCCTATAGCCGTTCCTATTTCCAAAATTCTTTTTGGCTTATAAATTTTCAATAAAACTTTCAAAAGCTGTGCTACTTCTCTTTCAACTATTGGTACATGGTTTTCTAAGGCATATACTTCTAATTCTTTTAAAATCCCTTCATGGGTAGGGTATAAACTTCTTATATAGCTTGCTACATATTCTTTCTTTATCAATACACGACCTCCTTAACATAATTAATACGTGGTATTACCACGTATTAAAAGCTATTTGCTAGGATCTGCCTTTATATGCTCTTCATAGGTTACTGAGAATATATGGCCACCTGTTCCATCTTCCTTTGCCCTAAAGTAAAGATAATCTACATCAGCTGGCTTTACAGCTGCAATTAAAGATTTTTCTCCAGGTGAAGCAATAGGTGCAGGAGGTAGTCCTTTGTGTATATAGGTATTATAAATGGAATCTATCTTCACATCCTCTGTTGAAAGATTTTCTTTCCTTTCACCTAAAACATACTGGACTGTTGCACAAGATTGCAAAGGCATATCTATTTTTAACCTATTGTGGAAAACTCCAGATATTAAAACTCTTTCATCATCCCTTTTAGCTTCCCTTTCAATAATAGAGGCTAAGGTAACTACTTCATTTAAGGTCATATCAACCTTATCCATTTCTCCTTTTAAAGTCTCATCATAAACCTCTTGAAACTTTGCAAGCATCCTTTCAATTATCTCTTCTTCAGTAGAGCCTATATATATTTCATAAGTTGATGGAAATAGATAACCTTCAAGACTTTGACCTTCCTTTAGTTCTTTCAAAAATGGGAATTTATCTTCAAAATTATCCTTATTAGCTACTAGATCCATAAATCTATTGGCATCAACTAATCCTTCGTCAGATAGTTTTTTTGCCATATCCTTTAACTCATAGCCTTCAGGAATAGTAAATTTAACTACATTGGTATTTTTGCCTCCCTTGGATAGGTATTCTATAATTTCATATACAGACATGGATGTATTTAATACATAAGAACCTGCCTTTAAGGAGGATTCAGCCTTTTCTCTCTTCAAGGCTATTCTAAATACCAATTCATCCCTTATTAATCCACTATCCTTTAATATTTTGGCAATTTCTATGCTACTACTTCCTAAGGGTATTTCAATGGTAATATCCCTAGGGTTTTTTTCTTCCATAGGAAGGGTGGCTTTATTGTAATAGGATATAGCTATTCCAATAGTTAGCATTAAAACAACTATCATGAAAATTAAAGCTATCTTTAATTTTCTATACTTTCTTCCTTTTTTTTGCTTTTTTGTGCTTATCACAGGATCTCCACCTTTATTAGACCTTTATCTTTATTATTATACATTTTTGCTAATTGGATTACAAGCTATTATCTTTTTTCCAAATAAAGTTTTGTTTTTTCATAGGCTGATAACATTGTAAAACCAAATATTCCAATGGATGCAATTTCTCCGCCAGCAATTCCCAAAACTGTAATCATATAAGGAACCTTAGTAAAGTAGGAAACCCATATGGATACTATTAATCCATTTAATATTATTGGTGGTAGGGCTGCCATAAACCTATTAGGCATTTTTCTTGTCAAATAAGCAGCAACTAAAGTAACTAAGCTTCCTCCTATTATATCAACTAAACCAAAGGAAGAGTAAGCTGCAAGTATTATATTTGATACAAGGCAGCCAACAAATAAGCCTGGGATTGCTGCTGCTTCTATAAAGGGAAGTAGGGTTAAGCCTTCAGCTATTCTTAATTGGATGGGACCAAAGGCTAGACTTCCCATAGGTATTTGTATCAAAACCAATATGATATATATGGCTGCAATTAAACTGGCTTTAGTTAAAAATTTAGTGTTCATTATTATTCCTCCTCTATAATTGTTTACCCATGCCTAGATCAATATCTATAGCTTCTCCAATTATTTTACTTATATCTTGTATAAGTTGAGAAAATCTATACTCTGCAATTAGAAATTCATTAATAGATGGATTATGGCGCAATATTTCTTCTAAGTTTCTAATTTTCTCTAGTTCTTCTTCCTCTATTTTCTGTTCTGATAATTGCTTCATTTGTAGCTCTAATACTTGTCTTCTATAGTCCTCTACTATTTTTTTGTTCCCTTCATTACTATAAACAATTTTTTTCTTCTCTTTATAATTCTTGTATTCATCTGAATTCATAATTGCTCTTTTTAGTTTATGGGCTAAATCATAAACATTACTCATATTGACCCTCCCATGATTAAATTATAGGAAAAACAAGTATTCTACCATACATTATTATAACATCATATGGGACAAATATCATACTATATGTGAACTTTTCTCTTATTTCTCTTATGTTTTTTATTAATTTATTAATATAAGAAACATGAAAAATCCTAACATTTAATATGTTAGGATTTTATAAAATTTAAATTAAACTTCCATTATTATTGGTAAGATCATTGGATTTCTCTTAATCTTTTCATATAGGAACTTTCTTAAGGAATCCCTTATACTTGATTTTAAGGTTGACCAATCAGTAATATTCCTTTTTTCACATTCATTTAGGGCAGCTTTTACAACATTTCTTGCTTCTTCCATTAAATCTTCAGATTCTCGAACATATACAAATCCTCTAGATATTATATCTGGACCGGCAATTACCTTTCCTTCTTGTTTGCTTATGGTAACCACTACTACCATTAAACCATCTTCAGATAGGTGTTTCCTATCCCTTAATACAATATTACCAACATCACCTACACCTAAACCATCAACCAGTATATTGCCTGCAGGAACAGATTGGGTAATGGCTGCAGAATTTTTTGTAAATTCAATTACATCTCCATTATTGGCTATAAATATATTTTCCTCTGGCATACCTAATTCCATGGCTAATTCTGAATGCCTTTTTAAATGCCTATATTCACCATGAACAGGTATAAAAAATTTGGGTTTTAATAGGGTATGCATAAGTTTAAGTTCTTCTTGACATGCATGGCCAGATACATGAACATCTGCCAAGGATTCATATATAACTTTGGTACCTATTTCAATAAGCCTATTTATAACTTTAAATACAGTTTTTTCGTTTCCAGGTATTGGTGATGCAGAAACTATAATTGTATCTTCCGGTACTAGTTGAATTTTCCTGTGTTCAGAAAAAGCCATCCTTGATAGGGCAGACATTGTTTCTCCTTGGCTTCCTGTAGTTAAAATAACTAGCTCATTATTTTTATATTTATTCATATCATTTATATCTATTAGGGTTCCTTCTTGCATTTTTAAATAACCCAATTCATAGGCTACATTTATGGTATTTACCATACTTCTACCAGAAACAGTTACCTTTCTACCGTACTTTTCTGCAGCATTTATTACTTGTTGGATTCTATGAATATTAGAAGCAAAAGTTGCTACAATTATCCTTTCTTCTGCCTTTGAAAATATATCGTTAAAGGTATCTCCCACAGTCTTTTCAGACATAGTATATCCTGGTCTTTCAACGTTAGTGCTATCTGCTAATAGAACTAATACACCTTTTCTGCCTAATTCAGCAAACCTGTGCAAATCTATTGGAGCACCATTTATAGGAGTAAAATCTATTTTAAAGTCTCCTGTGTGAACCACCATTCCAACAGGAGTATTTATTGCTATTGCAACACTATCAGGTATACTGTGGGTAGTTCTAATAAATTCAATTGAAAAGGAGCCTAGTTTTAGTTTATCCCCTGCTTTTACTTCCATTAAATTAACCTTACTTAAATTATGTTCCTTTAATTTATTCTCTAACAATCCTAATGTAAGCCTAGTACCATAAACAGGAACATTAAGTTCTCTTAAAAAATAGGGTAAGCCTCCAATGTGATCTTCATGGCCATGGGTTAACAGTACCGCCTTTAATTTATTTCTATTTTTTATTAAATAACTTATATCTGGAATTGCTATATCTATACCTAACATGTCGTCTTCTGGGAAAAGCATACCACAGTCTATAACGATAATATCATCTTTATATTCAATAAGTGTAATATTTTTTCCTATTTCTCTGAGTCCTCCTAAGGGTATAATTTTTAGCTTATTTATTTTCCTCGACACTTTATCATCTCCTTTTGTATTAATTTTTCCATTTCTAATATTTATATGAATACTTGCCCGCTGTAAAATATCTCTAAAAAAATAAACCCTTTGTAGGGTTTATTTTTGGCAGTCTGAACAATACCCAAAAAATTTTACATTATGATCCACTATACTAAAACCATACTCCCTTTCAATTTCATTTTCTAATATTTCCAACAAGTCCATTTTTACCTCTATAACATTACCACAATTTAGGCATATTAAATGATGATGCTGATGTTCTTCTGTATTATAATTTAATTCATATCTATTATAGCCATCATCAAAATTTACCCTGCAAACTATGTTCAATTTTTCAAAAAGCTGCAATGTCCTATATACAGTAGCTATACCAATATCTGGATACTTTATCTTAACAATATTATAAATTTCTTCCGGATTTAAATGTTTTTCATGATTCTCTAATATAGCATCAAGTATTGCTTTTCTTTGAGTAGTTAATTTATACCCTTCTTCTTTTAAGATTTCTTTTACATCCTTAACATTTATATCCATACTTTCACCTGCTTATAATTCTCTATACTAGCATACTAATATTAAGTACAATTGTCAAGCTATGTATTTATTGTAACCTTTCTTTTTTAAACTCTTCATAGGCCTCTTTTACATCTTTAAACTCCTCATGGCTATCTAAAGGGACTAATATAGTTTCACCATTTTCATCTAATTCCAGTCTTAAAAATATCTCTTTTTTTAGATCATCCATAGGTATTAAAGCAGCATAATTTGAATCATCTAGTCCAAAAGTCATCACCAATTGGAATTCCACCTTATTACCCATTTCGTCTAATAAAACTATTTTTTCATGCATAAGATCACCTTCTCATCCTATCTAAATAAGATTGTAATATATAGGTAGCTGCTACCTTATCTATTATTTTTTTTCTGTTTTTCCTCTTTACATCGCTTTTAATAAGAAGTTTTTCAGCTTGAACAGTTGTAAGCCTTTCATCTTCTAATACTATATCTAAATTTACCTTATTTTTAAGTTTTTCCACGAAATTCAAGACCTTTTCTCCTTGAGGTCCAATGGTATTATTCATATTTTTTGGAATACCTACAACAATTTTTTTTATATTATATTTGTTTATAATATCAATTAGGGTATCTATGTCCTTTTTATAATTTTCCCTTTTAATAGTTTGTAAACTTTGAGCTGTAATTAATAGTGGATCACTAATTGCTACGCCAATTGTCTTATCTCCTACATCTAAACCCATTATGCGTTCCATTTCATCACCTTTAAATAACTTTTATACAAAATTCAGGACATTTTCTAGCACAATAGCTACATAATATGCAGTTTCCATTAGGAACTGCTTTACCATTAACCAGTTTAATACCATTATGTTTACAGGTACTAACGCACCTACCACAACCTATACAGTAATCAGCCACAATTAATCTTCTATTTTTCTTGCCTATTTTATTCATTAATGTTTCAGATGCAAAGCCTGATTCCATTAAACTAATATTATAATCTATTTCATCTTTAGATTGCATTCCAATTGCTATTGAATGTATATAGGAAATGTCCCTAACAAAATTTAAAGCCTCTTCTGCCCTCTTTATTAAATGGCCTCCTCCTAGAGGCTTCATAGCATAAATACCCTTTCCCACATCATAGGCCTTCTTAATGGCCTTTAACATATCATCAATGGAGCCATCCTGTATTCCTATACCTTGCATATTTACTATTGGATGGATAATTTCAATATCATCAACTTTTGTAGCACCTAAAACTCCATCTATTCTATGGGTAGATATCCCTATGGCTCTAATTTTCCCTTTCTTCTTTGCTTCTTTAAAATACTCAATGGCCTCCCAATGGCCCCTTATAGTATGAATACTTTCCTGCTCATGTAGCATAAATATATCTATATAGTCCGTATTAAGCTCTGATAAGGCTAACTTTAAGCTTTCTTTAGCCATATCATAAGTATAGGCATAACATTTAGTTGCTATTACATACTCTCTTCTATCTATTTCCTTTAATGCTTCCCTAATATATTGATAATTGTCGTATATTTCAGCCGTGTCTAAAAAATTTATTCCTTTTCTATAGGCATACTTTATTAATTCAGAACCATCCTTTATAGATAAATTAGCTTGATATGGTGTCATGGTTAAAGAACCAAAACAAAGTCTAGATACTTCAATTCCTGTATTTCCTAAAACAACTCTTTTCATTATGGGTCATCATCCTATTCTTGATGTGTTCTTTTTTCTTCAGTAAATAGAAATAATAAAAATATTGTACTAATATTTACAGATATTGCAGCAAGTACTAGACCTGAGTCATTAACTAAAAACCCTATTATGCTGCCAAATAAAGAAGATATATATCCTTTATTAATTTCCCTTTTTATTAAATGTTCGTATCCATTTCTATAAAAATAGGATAATATACCTTGAACAATTATATTTGAAAATAAAACTTTTGTCCAGAAAGAATTACCAACTAGCTTTATATTCATCATTAGTTTTCTAAGGATTATGTTATTAGCTATATATAAGCCCTCACTACCAACCTTCATTAAGGCTCTACCTAAATGGGTAGGATTTGGATTAAATTTTATATCTATAAAGGCTAAAATTCCTAAGAATAGGCCCACTGCCAATGCAATAAGAATTATATTTTTAAAAGTAAACTTCCTTTCCATGGCCTCAAATAAAAATAGAAGGCTGGCAGATAAAAAACAAATCATGCCACCAACATTGGCACCTAATTGAGGATGGCCTACTAATACTACTGCTAAAAGTAATAGAAAACTTAAGACTACTATATTTTTAAGTTTTTTATATATTAAATTTATACTAATCATAGCAATTGGTAATAGTAAGCCAACCATTTCATTTCCTATTCCATAATACCTTGCTCCAATAATTGGATCATAGCTTAAAACTGAAAATTTACTAAAGACATTATTTAGCAATATATCTAATATTATAACTATAAAATATAAAAAAGTAAGGATATACAAAGTACTTACATTATTATATCTACTAATAATGAAAAGATATACAATACTAAATATTGTTATAACTAGAAAGAATCTATAAATGTTGTTTATATTTAACAAGGAGCTTATTATAAAAATTAATGGAATTCCATATAGAAAAAGAAGTAATACTTTTATTGTTTTCTTAATATTAAAATCTGCTTTAAATTTTATTATTAAGAAAAAAGTTGAAAGTAAGAGTATTATAATAGAAATAACTCCATAGCTAGTTAAAGATCTGGTCCTTACCTTAGAAGTTAAATCAATACGCCCATTTATTGATTTAACAAAGCTAAAAACATCTTCCCTTTTTTCCCAGGTAATTTTATTACCAGCAGCTTTTTCCATTTTTATATCAAAAAAATCAGCAACAGTTGGACCAATGTCTATATTTGAGACAATGCCTGGATACTTAGTCGTAGATGAACTAAGAATACCTCCACTTATATTGCTACCCCATAATATTAAGGGGGATAATCGACTTCCATTAACTTTCTCTTCACCGCTATTGGGACTAAATATAAACAAAAGGGATTCTTCCTTGCTAATATTATCAATTAAATTTCCAATAAAATTATCAATGTCACTTAAAATATTACCTCTCTGCTCAAAAAATCTATCTTCGCTTATATAGCTACTTGTAGTATGAAGCCTGAATAGGTCTCCTGTATCAATTACAAAAAGAGAAGCTTCATCCTTTATTGCCTGTATTTCATTTATTATTTTATTATAATCTGTCTTTAAGCCATAAGGGTATTTTTCGTCCTCAATAAGTATGTTATCGACATTTCCGTAGTCTATTAAACCTTTAGAATCCATGGGTATAAAGGATGCATACCTATAGATATAATCTATTGTATCGCTATTTCCGTATATAGCAGTCTTTAAGCCATTATTGTGAAGTACATCTCCCAATAAACCTATATGAGGACTATATCTATTATCTTCATTTTGAACATATAACCTACCAATCTCTATATTTCCAACAGAATATCTGCCCTCTATTTTACCTAGTCTATTTTCATATATTTCTTTGTATATACCTTCTAAATTGAAAAATTGGGAGCTAGTATTATTTGCATAGGTTTTAGCAGAAGAATTAATGGTAGCAAAGCTCTCTGCTCCTGTATAGCTATTTAAGCCACGTACATTCATTAATGCAAAGCCAGCCTCATCAATTACTTTTGTTAGGTTTGGCATCTTTTCTATATCTTCAAGGGTAAGCTTGTTTACTATAACCATATAGACTTTTTTATTAACTATTTCTCCTTCTATTCCATAAGAAATGTGGTATGTAGACATTAGAACAAATAAGGTAAGTATAGTTATCATAAAGCTTCTTAAATGCTTCAACTATATATCTCCCCTAAATATATTTTTCCTTTTCTAAATAGCTACTTAATATTTCTTCTAATAGCTCATCCCTTTCAACTTTCCTGATAATACTTCTTGCATCCCTATGGCTAGTTATATAGGTTGGATCCCCTGATAAAATATAGCCTATTATTTGATTAATTGGATCATACCCCTTTTCCTTAAGGGCATTATATACTGTAAAAATAATCTTTTTTACTTCACTGGCCATATCCTTGCTGGCTTCAAATTTCATTGTTTCATTAAAATTATTATTCACAATAACACCTCCTATTATAGCCCCCTATAATATTTATATCATATCCTTTATAGAATATGCAGTGCTAAAATAAATATTAGCTATAAATAGCTAATATTTATTTTAGCTGTTCTTCTAGTATAGAAGGTACTTTATTTAAGGCCTCATCTACTTTAGATACATCCTTGCCACCTGCTTGAGCCATATCTGGGCGGCCTCCGCCTCCTCCACCAGCTACTTTAGCTACTTCTTTTATTATATTACCAGCATGGATTCCCTTTTCTACTAAATCTTTTGTAACTGCACATAAGAAATATATTTTATTGTTATCTACACTGGAAAGAACTATAACACCAGAACCTAGGGAATCCTTTAACTTATCTCCCAAGTTCCTTAAGCTATTCATATCCATATTTTCAACCTTGCAGGCAATATAATCAATATTATTTATATTTTGCTTAGAATTTAATATTTCGTCAACTATGGAAGATGCCATCTTTGCTTTCAGTGCTTCTATTTCTTTTTCCTTTGATTTTAATTCTTCCATTATATTTTGGACTTTGCTAGATAGATCTTTTCTATTCACCTTCATAATTTGTGATATATTATTTAAATCTTCCTCAAGCCCTAACAAATAATTATAGACAGCCCTACCTGTAATGGCTTCAATTCTCCTTACTCCAGCTGCAATACTAGATTCTGAAATTATTTTAAACATTCCTATAAAACTTGTATTGTTAACATGGGTTCCTCCACAAAGTTCCTTTGAGTAGTCACCCATTTGAACTACCCTAACCTTATCTTTATACTTTTCTTCAAATAGTCCAACTACTCCTGCTGCTTGTGCCTTTTCAAGGCTTGTTTCTATAGTCTTCACTTCAAGGGCCTCTAATATTTTTTCATTTACAATTCTTTCTATTTCTTTTAATTCTTCTTCTTGTACCGCTTCAAAGTGGGTAAAGTCAAATCTTAACCTATCAGGTAATACAATGGAACCTGCTTGATTTACATGTTCACCTAATACATCTTTTAAAGCCCTATGGAGCAGGTGGGTGGCTGAGTGATTCCTCATTACATCATGCCTGTAATTATAATCTACCTGTGCTTCAACACTATCCCCTATATTTAATACTCCCTTATCTACTTTTATATAGTGAATAATAATATCATCTTTTGCATATTGGGTATCCACAACATGGGCTAAAAAGTTATTGTTCCTAAAAATACCCTTATCTCCTACCTGGCCTCCCCTTTCTGCATAAAAAGGTGTCTGGTCTAATACTATAATACCTTCCATACCTTCCTTTATTGTGCCTGTTGAACTGCCATCAATTATTATCTCAACTACCCTTGAATTAGTGTCAAGACTTTCATAACCTTTAAACTCTGTATCTATTTCTTTGCTAAAATCAATTATTTCCCCATGTTTCCAACCAGCATCTGTAGATCTTTCTCTGGCCTTTCTAGCCCTTTTTCTTTGCTCTTCCATATGGAAATTAAATTCCTCTTCATCTACTGCTAGGCCTTTTTCTTCTAATATTTCACGGGTTAAGTCAAGAGGGAATCCATAGGTATCATATAGTTTAAATGCTTTTTCCCCATCAAGATATTTTTGATTCTTATTTTTTATTTCTTCAATATAATTATCTAGTATTTGTATTCCTTGATGGATTGTCTCCTGAAACTTTTCTTCTTCTGCCCTTATAACCTTCAATATTCTCTCTTTATTTACATCAATTTCAGGATAGGTTACCTTCCAAGATTCAATAACCCCTGATACAACAGAACTTAAGAAAGGCTTTTCAATTCCTAGTAGTTTACCATGCCTTGCAGCCCTTCTAATAAGCCTTCTTAATACATAACCTCTTCCCTCATTACTAGGTATAACACCATCAGAAACTAAAAAGGTCATGGCCCTTGCATGGTCTGTTATCACCCTTATTGAAACATCCCATTCATACTTTTGCCCATATTTTTTGCCTGCTTCCCTTTCTACAATATTTATAATCTTTTTAATTTCTCCAACTTCAAAGATATTATCTGTTCCTTCCATAACTGTGGCTATTCTCTCAAGGCCCATACCAGTATCTATGTTTGGATGATCTAAAGGATGATAATTTCCATTTTCATCCTTATCAAACTGAGTAAATACTAAATTCCACACTTCAATATATCTATCACAATCACAGCCAGGCTCGCAGTCCTCTTTTCCACAACCATATTTTTCTCCCCTATCTACATATATCTCTGAACAGGGGCCACAAGGACCTACTTCTAATTCCCAAAAATTATCTTCTTTACCCAATCTTACAATTTTCTCTGCAGGTACTCCTACTTCATTTTTCCATATTTCAAAAGCTTCATCATCTTCTTCATATATAGATACCCAAAGTAGCTCCTTTGGTATCTCCATATTTACAGTTAAAAATTCCCATGCCCACTGGATAGCTTCCTTCTTAAAATAATTGCCAAAGGAAAAATTACCTAACATTTCAAAAAAAGTTGCATGCCTATCTGTCTTCCCTACATTTTCAATGTCTGCTGTCCTAATGCATTTCTGACATGTGGCAACCCTTTCTCTAGGGGGTTTTTTCTCCCCAGTAAAATAAGGTTTCAAAGGAGCCATACCTGCATTTATTAATAATAAGCTCTTGTCATTTTGAGGAACTAAGGAAAAAGAAGGTAATATTAAATGTCCCTTTCCTTCAAAAAAATCCAAAAATTCTTTTCTTATCTCATGTAAACCAATTTTTTTCATATTCATACACCTCTTATGCCGTTTTTTAAAAAAATTCGTCCCTCCTTAAAGGGACGATAATCCTCGATACATCCATATTTGGATTATAATTTAAAGATATATATTTGTCAACACAGTAATATTCTTCTATCTTTTTATTAAATTTCGCTTTTTAATTTTATCTATAAAAAATCCTGTTAATATTTTTGCTACAGCTACTACAGGAACAGAAAAGATCATCCCCATTACACCAAACATTCCCCCTGCTATAATCAAAGATAATAGCACTGTTATGGGGTGCATCCCTGTACTGTCCCCTATTATTTTAGGTGCTAATACATTGTTTTCTATCCACTGTATTATTACAAAGGCTATGGCAACCCAAAATCCCTTTACAAGACTATCTAAAGAGGCAAATATAACAGCAGGTAGAAAGCCTAAAAAGGGCCCAAAGTATGGAATTATATCTGCAATCCCTGTTATCAAACCTATGACTATTGCAAAATTAATGTCTAAAATAAGTAACAGTATTGTGGTGGCAATGCCAACATATACTGCTAAAATTAACCTGCCCCTTATAAACTGGCTTAATGCCCTATCTATTTCCACAAATAGCTCTTTTACATCTTGCCTCTTAGACTTTGGTATAGTCAAGTATAACAAGTTTTTAAAGTAGTCCTTATCCCTTAAAAAGTAAAAAGTTAATATAGGTATTAGTATAAAGCTTACTATTTTACTAAAAGCTTTAACAACTCCATCAATAAATTTACTTATGTTATTAACTATTAAATTTTGCAATCTATCTATATTTTGAATAACTACTTCTTCTATGCTTTTCATTATAGAAGGTATGTATTCTACTTCTGAATAATACTTTTCATATAAGTTATTTAAGAAATCCGAAAATTTTTTTATATAGGTAGGAGTTATAGATAAAAGCCCTCCTATCTCCTCTCCAATCCTTGGAACTATGGATACAGAAATTCCAACTATTATACCCAAAATAACTACATACAATATTAAGATCCCTAAGGTTCTAGATATATTATGTTTTTCAAAATAATTTATTATAGGATTAAATAAATAAGCTATTACAATTGAGGCAATTATAGTAAAAAAAGTATCTTTTAATATAGTAAATTCTTGAGATAATTGGGCAAAAATATATATAAATATTATAATTCCAATAATGGGTAAGCCTTTTTTCTTACTAATTCTAATTCTTTTATTGCTTTCTACAAATCTATTTCCAATATGTATGAGATAATAAATTATCAAGGCCAGCAATATAAATATTAATATCATTAAATTTCTACTTAAATGTGGATAATATACATTCATAATACTTGTCTCCATTTTTAATATTGGATAAGCAGCTAAGCTGCCTATCCCCACAATGAATTCACTCCATTCATCAAAGTTGATTTTGCTCTTCTTGCTGTTTTCATTATCTTCCTTTTTGGAATATTATTTATTACTTTAGTTCCAACAACCATACCAAGGGAAAGCCCTAATATGCTTCCTAATAATGTTCCATTTCTAAATCCATTTCTGTTCAATAATATCCTCTCCTTTACTATTATATACATTATTTTTTCACCTAGTACTTAATTAATTCCATATAAATTTTTACAGCATTAGATATTATTGTTAATTATATAAAACACTATTAGGTATTCTTATACAATCTTCTTTTATATAAATAGTATCTAGGAGAGGAATATAGTTTCTACCCTTTAGAAGGTCTTCTATTATGCCTTCTGTAATTATAAAGCCCTCAATCTTTCCATCATCTATATCTATAACAACATCTTTTACAAAACCTATACACTCACCATATTCATTTCTTATTTCTTTATCAATAAGTTTACACCCTTCTTTAGTATTTTCAATGTACTTATCCATTTTATAACCTATGGAATCAGTTTTATTATATATGATATTATTATTTTGAAAGGATAAACTATTATAGTCTATAATTATCTTATTTTTTAATAAGTTATTGTTTTTTACCACTATATAAACTATTTTTCTATAGTCTTCTGAATAGAGTACATCTTTTATTCTACCAATAGTATTGCTTAAATTTTTGTCCATCACATTTAAAGTAATCAATTGCTTATATCTTATCACAATTATACCCCTTTTCTTTGGTTGTAAATTTATTTTGCCATGATAAAAGCTAATTTATTAATTCAAAATTAACCAATTAATCAACCAAAGGGGTACTTGTGTAATTAGGCATGTTCATGGTCATGGTCATGTACATCTGCCTGTGGATCAAAATTTTCTAACCCTTTTATTTCAATATTATTTTTCTTTGCATAATCATATAAGGCTGCCTTTATAGCCTGTTCTGCCAATAAGGAACAATGCATTTTAATAGGTGGTAGACCATCTAATGCCTCAGCCACAGCCTTATTTGTAACTTCCATAGCTTCTTCTATAGTCTTACCCTTGATTAATTCTGTTGCCATACTTGAAGAAGCAATGGCTGAACCACAGCCAAAAGTCTTAAATTTAACATCAACTATTACTCCATCCTCTATCTTTAAATACATCTTCATTATATCTCCACATCTTGCATTACCCACTTCTCCAATTCCATCTGCATCTTGTATTTCTCCTACATTTCTTGGATTCATAAAGTGATCCATAACCTTTTCTGAATACATTTATTTCTCCTCCTTAATCTTTTCATATAAAGGTGACATAGACCTTAATCTTGAAACAATTTCTGCAAGCTTTTCTGCAACATAATCAACTTCTTCTTCTGTATTAAAATCCCCCAAAGTTAACCTTACTGAACCATGGGCAATTTCATGGGAAAGTCCAATGGCTAACAATACATGGGATGGCTCTAATGAACCTGAAGTACAGGCAGAACCACTGGAAGCTGCAATACCTACCATGTCAAGGCTCAATAGTATTGATTCTCCCTCAATAAATTCAAAGCATACATTTACATTTCCAGGAAGCCTATTTGTAGGATGGCCATTTAGCCTTACATAATCTATTTTTTCAAAAATCTTCTCTATCAATCTATCCCTTAATTTAATAAGTTTAGCGTTTTTTTCCTCTAAATTTTCATAGGCAAGTTCTATAGCTTTTCCCATACCAACTATTCCTGGTACATTTTCTGTACCTGCCCTCTTATTTCTTTCCTGTCCACCTCCAGCAATTAGAGAATCTATTTTAACACCCCTTCTTACATATAAGGCCCCAATTCCCTTTGGTCCATAGAACTTGTGGGCTGACATGGATAATAGATCTATATTTAATTCGTCAACGTCTATTTTTATGTGTCCTATGGCTTGGACTGCATCAGTATGGAAGTATATACCCTTTTCTTTAGCAATTTCACCTATTTCTTTAATAGGTTGTATGGTACCTATTTCGTTGTTTGCAAACATAATGGAAATTAATATGGTGTCATCTGTTATAGCCTCTTTTAATTGTTCTAAGTCTATAAGTCCATATTGATCAACATCTAGATATGTTACCCTAAAACCTTGCTTTTCCAAATATTGGCATGTATGTAATACAGCATGGTGCTCAATTTTACTAGTAATTATATGATTACCCTTATTTTTATTAGCATAAGCAATACCTTTTATTGCCCAATTGTCAGCTTCTGAACCGCCAGCTGTAAAAAAAATTTCCCTGGCATCAGCATTAATGGCTTTGGCGATTTTTTCCCTTGCTATTGATATGGCATTTTTTGATTTACTTCCAAGAGTATATATACTAGATGGATTGCCATAGTTTACATTAAAATAAGGTAGCATTTCATCTAATACCTCTTGTTTTACAGGAGTTGTAGCTGCATTATCCATATAAATGTACTTTTTCATATTAAAACCCCCCAACAGACTTATTAGCTTTTTCTATTTCTTTTTGTTCTTCTACCATATCCTGTAATGTAATTGAATCAATTACACTATTGATACTATCCTTCATTTTCTTCCATACTAACCTAGTAACACATTTTTCTTCCCTATGACAGCTAGAGTTGTCATCTGTTACACAGTATACAGGGGCCATATCCCCTTCAAGAACCCTCAATATATTACCAACAGTAATATTTTTATGATGTTTTGCTAACATATACACACCCTGAGCACCTCTAACACTTTTAACCAAGCCTACTTTTCTTAAAACTGAAAAAATCTGTTCTAAATAGTTTTCAGAAAGTTCTTGCTGACTTGCTATAACATTTAAAGGAATAGGACCTTCTCCAAAATGCAGGGCAAGTTGAAACATGGCTTTAAGCCCATATCTTCCCCTTGTAGAAAGTTTCATATCAACACCTCTTCTCAATTCCAACCACATTACTAGGTTTTCATTTTAAGTATATTATAGGCTAGTGATTTTGTCAACATTCTTAAGTTACTGGCATATTAATACTTTCACAGATTTAAATAAAATAAAAAAGGAGCATAAGCTCCTCACATTAATCCTCCCCATATATATCTCCGTATTGAAGTGGGAAAAATAGTGGAAATGGCTCATTATCAAATTCATCACAGATGTCTTCCTGTATAAAGTCTTGGCATGGTGGTGGTTCAGGGCAGAAGCCAAAGGTAGGTATTAAAAGTTGCACTCTACCAACCACTTTTATTATTATAAATATTCCCACTGCAAAGATCACTCTATTATCAATAACTTCTGGTTGGCCTAATACCTTAGAACTAGTTTCTACAATAACATTAAGTTGGAACTCATCTCTGGCTTCAGGCATAAATAATATAATGTCCTTGTCTATGTCTGGTAAGTTTCTCTCAAGAGTTGTTCCATCTTTTAAGATTATAGTGTATGGTATTCTTATTGTAAACCGAGCCCTTTTAAAATTTGGTTTATTAGGTATATTGTCTAATCTCAGTGTTTCAGGCAGAATATAACCAGGTTCAAACTTTATTGAACGGAAGGTACCATTTTCAATTTCTGCTTCCACTGATGTGAAACACTCTCTACATTGATATTGTGCATACACCTTATCCACTATTAGACAATCTACTTCTCTTATTTTATTTAAATCAAATTCTATCTTTCCGCCTGAATCATAAACATTTTGAGCAGTTGTCATATTTTTCACTCCTTTTATTTAATAAAATCATATCTACTTTCATATTATGAAATAGGTGAAGATTTGTGATATTTCTTTAAGAATAGGGAGGATATAAATGATAAAAAATTTTGGGATAAGAGAAGGTATTTTTATAAAAGATTCCTTTAACCAAAGCTTTGTATTCTTCAAAGATGATAATAAAAACTTAATATTTGATAAAGTAGGTGTAGACAATAGCACAACAATAATAGATAAGGATGTATTAGACTTTTCAGCTGCGCTTGATGAAAATAGCAAATTACATCTACTATATATACATAAGAAGGGTGAGCTGGTATATTGTATATATACAGATGGTAATTGGCAAAAAAAAATAATAGGAAAATTTGATATCCAGTCTAATACTTACAAATATTTAACCCTCTATGTACACAACAATGTAATCAACATCTTATACTCCTGTGCAAATTTAATAAACTTAAATCTGTTGTCTATTGAACATATTATAAAACACAAAAACAAATGGCAAAAACATATAGTAGCTAATATCTATTCAGAAAAGTCTATGGATCCTTTTTATATCGATAGGGATGAGTTTGGAAATATACACCTGGTTTATAGTAGCAAAGAGTATAATAGCTATAATATTTACTATTTATTTTATAATACTTTTACAAAAAGATGGACTACTTCTCCCACTAAAATTTCATCATCCTTATCTAATAATGTACTCCCATATCTATTTGTAGACTCCCATAACAATATACACATTTTGTGGTACAGTTCAAACAACAGGGATTATTTACTTAATTATAAGCGCTATTCTTCCATTGGAGATAGTAAATTTCAATGGAAGGAAATAAATCTACCAAAAATTTTAGGTTATAATTATCCTGCCCTCATGGTTGAAAAGTACAATAAATTAAACATAATATGTATTTCTCAGGAAGAAATTTATAATTTAGTTTCCCAGGATTATGGAATCACCTGGGTCTTAGATAATAAAAGGCCTATAGAGGAGGACCCAGTTTATTTGATTAAATATTATAATCATCCATTAAAAAGGTTTGAAAATAAGATAAATCATTATTATGGAAATATTCATAATGACAATATCTACTTTTACTTTGATAACTTTCATGGGGATTTATTAGACGAAAATGCTGTCATACCAGGTGTAGAATCTGACTCAAATGAGGAAGAAAAGGAAACAGAAAATTTAAAAAATACTTTACTTGATATGCAAAAGCAGTTAAATGCTATAAAAGAGGACATGAATTTGATCAAGGATAAATTACAAGATATTGAAGAAAAGGCTCTTAATAGGAAAGGATTCTTTAATATTAGGTGGTAAACAAGAAATTCTCCTTTCTAGTTAAATTTCATTGTGAGTTCCTAGAAAGGAGAATTTGTAAATGTTAAATTAAACTATCTTGATTAATAATGGGAATATTGGAAAAACATTATAATATTTATACTACAAATATTTAACTAGCAAAGGTCATAAACTAGGGCTGATAGTGCTCCTTGGTTAACATTTATTGCAGCTGCTAAGGCTACTGCAGCAGTGGCCTCTACTGTAACCCTGTATACGCAGTGTTTTTCGTAGCATTCATTATGGTCACATATGCTGAAGGCTACTGGTATTGATGCTCCAGCTGCAAGGGCTATTCCTGGATTTACATCAAAGGATTGAATTTCAGTTTCTTCACCATTTCCACAGCGCTTAAATATTCTAAATGTTATAGTTGTATCTAGAGCAAGGGCAGCACTTACTGTAATTACAGCTGTAAGGTCAAGTTTCACAACTGGTCTCTTGAAGCAGTGTAAGCCTGATAAGCTTAGGTTTCCTAAGGTTCTTGGAGTAACAACTTCACCAACAGCAACAACGCCTAAACCACTAACGCCAGTTAGGTTATTGCATCTGGCTAAAATATATTGAGGCTTGCAATCTATCGGTGAATGACAATCAGAATCATGTTTTCCACACTTACCTGGCTTATAGCCTGGCTGATAATATACTGGCATATAAACATCTCCCTCCTATAAAAATATATATATGTCTTTGCATTATCATTATATTGATAAACTATAGTTTTGGTTACTTTTTTAAGTTTAAATTTACAAATTTATTGGACTAGGATGATGTTCTATGCCAGTACTAAAAGTTTATTAATTATACTCCTAAATATACCTTGCTGTTTCTTCCTACTATTATTTTATGGCTTTTCCTCATACTTCTAGTACCCATAATTGTAGAACCTTCTCCAATAACTGAAGAATCAATGGGGTCCTCTACTCCCCATATATTACATCTATCTAGTATAATGGAATTTTCTATATTAGATTTGTCTATAGTAACTCCATTACCTATTGAAGTATAGGGGCCTATATAGGAATTTTTTATAGTGGTATTCTGTCCAATAACTATAGGACCCCTAATTATACTATTATAAATTGTTGATCCCTCCATGAGTATTATTTTGCCAGACACTTTAGAGTCAATCACTTCACCTGCTATATTTCTCTCCAGGGAAGATAATATATCAATATTTTGCTCTATTAGCTCTGAGGGGCTATCTATATTCCTCCACCTACCCTTTAACTTTTCATAGCCAACCTTATATCCATTTCCCATCAGCCACTTTACTACATTGGCAATTTGGTATTGGCCCATATTAAAATCCTTTATAGCCTTACAGGCTTCAAATATATTTTTATTAAAGGCATACAGACCTGCAATAGCTAAGTTGCTAAAGGCCATTTTGGGCCTTTCTTCTAGATCTATGATCCTTCCATTTCCTATATAGGCTACTGAAAATTTTTCAGGTTCTTCTACTTCCTTCAATAAAATTTTGCAAGTCATTTCTTCTCCTTCAAAATTTCTTATGAAACTTTTCAGATCAAAATCAAAAAAATTGTCCCCTAAAAGCATGATAAACTTATCTCCCTTAATAAATTCTTCCGCCAGTAGCAAGGTATGTACTATTCCCTTTGGTTCTTTCTCTATTAAATAATGAAAATCCTTTTTTAAATAATATTTAAGGACCCTTTCAAATAAAGGCCTATTAAATGCATTTACCACAATTGCTAATTCATTTATACCTGACTTTAACAATAGCTCTATAGTATAAACTACTAGTGGCTTGTTTCCTATTGGAATTAACTCTTTAGGAATTGTATAGGTAATAGGAATAAGATTTTTATCTCCACTTCCACAAAATATAAGTGCCTTCAATCTATTGCCCCCTTTTACAATTTAATTCCACTAGATAAAACTATTATATGTATAGGGGTTAGGAATAATAATTAGTTAATGATAATTAAATAAAAACTTCCAAGTAGATATTTTAAATAGAATATCTACTTGGAAGTATCCTATGAAAAGAAACCTCTATTTTATAATCCCAGTTTAACCCTTAGCTTCTCCAGCATATCCTTAGTCATAGCATCTAAATCATAGTCTGGATTCCAGCCCCATTCTTCTCTAGCTGCAGTATCATCAAGGGAATTTGGCCATGATTCTGCAATGGCTTGCCTTACTGGATCCACATCATAATCCAGTTCAAATTCAGGAATATGTTTTCTAATGGAGGCTGCAATTTCTTCTGGATCAAAGCTCATGGCTGTCACATTAAAGGCATTTCTATGGATTAATTTTGATGGGTCTGCTTCCATCAGCTGCACAATTGCTTTAAGGGCATCTGGCATATACATCATATCCATCTTAGTGCCCTTGGCTATAAAGGAAGTATATTTTTTGTGCTTTAAGGCGTCATAGTATATATGGACTGCATAGTCTGTAGTTCCTCCTCCAGGTAAGGTTTCATATGAAATCAATCCTGGAAAGCGTACCCCTCTAGTATCTACACCATATTTATGGTAGTAGTAGTCGCATAAAAGTTCTCCCGCTACCTTTGTTACTCCATATATGGTATTAGGTCTTTGGATAGTATCTTGAGGTGTATTATCCTTTGGAGTAGAATCTCCAAAAACGGCTATTGAACTAGGTGTAAATACTGAACAATTTTCTTCCCTTGCGACTTCTAAAACATTGTAAAGTCCATTCATATTAATATCCCATGCTCTTTGAGGATTTTTTTCTCCAACGGCAGATAGGATAGCTGCCAAATGAATTATAGTATTAACTTTATACTTTTTAACTAGTTCAGCCAAACTTTTTCCATCAGTTACATCCAATATTTCAAAAATGCCAGATTCTATTAATTCCTCATGACCCTCTTTGATCCTTCTACTGGTAGCAATAACATTATGGACACCATATTCTTTTCTCAATAACATAGTTAATTCAGAGCCAATTTGTCCTAAAGCTCCTGTTACTAATATTTTTTTCATGAGCACACCTCCAAAAAAATAATAAACTTAAGTGTGTTATAATAATAACTAGTTAGTTATTATTATAACACACCTGTAATTATAACAGCAATAAATTAGTAGAAACATATGCCTAAGGCTTTTGGCCCTATGTGACAACCAATTACAGGACCAATTTCATCAATGGTAATTTGGGCAAAGCTATACTGTTTTTCAAGGCTTTCTTTTATTTTTACAGCTTCAGCCTCATTTAATACATGACAGATACTAATTCTTTTTACATCTTCTGGTATTTTTTTAACCATACTAGTTATGGCTCTTGACTTTCCCCTTACCTTTTCTATTAATTTTAGTTCTCCATCATCAAGCATTATGATAGGTTTAATATTTAGTGCATCTCCAATTATAGATTGTATACTGGAAAGCCTTCCTCCCCTTTTTAAATACTCAAGGGTATCAACTGTAAGATAAATAAACATCTTTTTCTTCTTTTCCTCAATATATGCTACTATCTCTTCCTTAGTATGCCCATTTTGTGTCATATTTAATGCATCTTCAACTAAAAATCTTAAATTAGATGCTACCTGCTGAGAATCTATAATAGTAATCCTTTCATCTCCTAACATATTTTTAGCCAATACTGCATTGGAGTAAGTTCCACTTAGTTTAGAAGACAAAAGTATTACTATTATAGATTCATACCCTTCACTAATAGCCTTCTGATACACTTCTATAAATTCTCCCGTTGATGGCTGAGAAGTAGTTGGAAATAAGTTTGAATTGGCAAGCCTGTTGAAGAAGTTTTCAAATTCTCCAGGAAAGCCTTCTTTTTCTACTAAACCATCAAAGCTATAATTAAGGCTTACTACTGATATATTATGTTTTTCTGCAAAATCCTTTGCAATATAACTTGTAGTATCTGTTATTATTTTGATCTTGCTCACAAAATCCCTCCTAAATAATAATAGTTTTGCTATAGAAAACTATAGCAAAACTATTATTTCATATTTAAAATTACTTTACAACTATATTATATATCTTTCCTTTTACAAATATTTCCTTTACAATAGTTTTTCCTTCTAAATGCTTCATAATATTTTGATTTTCTTTAGCTTTTTCTCTAGCCTGCTCCTGGCCATCCTCTACACTTAGTAGTATTGTACCCCTTACCTTTCCATTTACCTGGACTGGCATTTCTATAACATCATCTTTTATCTTTGCCTCATCATATTTTGGCCAAGTACTTTCATTTAACATGCCTTCAAAGCCCATAATTTGCCATAACTCTTCTGTTATATGAGGGGCTACAGGATTTAAAAGTATTAAATAGGTCTTAAAGTCAGCCTTTGTTATCTTTCCATGGTCATTGAAGTCATTTAATAATGCCATTAGGGCAGCAATGGCTGTATTGTATTTTAACGATTCGTAATCTTCACTAACTTTTTTAATTGTTTTATGGATCTTGCTTTCTAATTCTTTAGTATGTTCATCTCCGTCTACTACTATATCCTGCAGCCTCCATACCCTGTCTAAAAATCTTCTACAGCCCTTAACACCATTTTCAGACCAGGGCACACTCTTTTCAAAGTCACCTATAAACATTTCATAGGTTCTTAAAGTATCAGCTCCATATTCATTTACAATATCATCAGGGTTCACTACATTGCCTCTAGATTTTGACATTTTTTCATTATTTTCTCCTAAAATCATACCATGGGAAGTCCTCTTCTTATAGGGTTCCTCAGTTGGAACAATGCCTAAATCATATAAGAACTTATGCCAAAATCTTGAATACAATAGATGCAAGGTGGTATGCTCCATTCCACCATTATACCAATCTACAGGAGACCAGTATTCAAGGGCGTCCTTACTTGCAAGCTCCTTATCATTGTGAGGATCCATATACCTTAGGTAATACCAGGATGAACCTGCCCATTGAGGCATTGTATCTGTCTCCCTTCTGGCCCTTTCTCCACACTTTGGACAGTCTACTTCCACCCATTCTGCAATATTGGCCAGGGGTGATTCTCCAGTATCTGTAGGCTCATAATTTTCCACATCTGGCAGCTCTACAGGTAGATCTTCTTCTGGTACTGGTACCCAGCCACATTTTTCACAATGGATCATGGGTATGGGCTCTCCCCAATATCTTTGGCGGGAAAATACCCAGTCACGTAGTTTATAGTTAATAGTCCTCTTACCCAATCCTTTTTCTTCCAACCAGTCACTAATTTTCTTTATAGCATCCTTTACCCTTAATCCATTAATTAGTTCGGAGTTTACCAATATTCCATCTTCTGTATCTGTATAGGCTTCTTCTTCAACATTTCCACCCTTCACAACTTCTATGATAGGTAGGTTAAACTTTTTAGCAAACTCCCAGTCCCTGCTATCATGACCTGGTACTGCCATGATGGCTCCCGTTCCATAACTCATTAGTACATAATCTGAAATCCAAATAGGAATCTCTTTTTCATTCACAGGATTTATAGCCTTTAAGCCCTTTATTTCTACTCCAGTTTTTTCCTTAGAAAGTTCAGTTCTTTCAAAATCAGATTTTTTACTTACAAACTCCCTATATTCATTTATTTCATCATAGTTCTGAATTTGATCCTTATATTTTTCAATAAGAGGATGTTCTGGAGCAATTACCATATAGGTTACACCATATAGGGTATCTGGTCTTGTTGTAAATACTCTTAAGCGATCTTCTTTACCTGCTATTTTAAACTCTACTTCCATTCCTTCTGAACGCCCAATCCAATTTATCTGTTGTGCTTTAATTTTTTCAGCATAATCAACAGTCTCCAAGTCATCAATTAATCTATCCGCATATTCTGTAATCTTAAGCATCCATTGGTTTTTTACCTTCCTAACAACTTCCCCTCCGCAGCGTTCACACTTACCGCCTACTACCTCTTCATTTGCCAAGCCTACTTTACAGGAAGTACACCAATTTATTGGCATCTCTTTTTTATAGGCTAAGCCTTTTTCATATAGCTTTAAAAATATCCACTGGGTCCATTTATAATAATTAGGGTCTGTTGTATTTATTTCCCTGGACCAGTCAAAGGAAAATCCTATAGATTTTAATTGTTCCTTAAATCTTCTCACATTATTTTCCGTTACTATTTTAGGATGAATTTTATTTTTTATAGCGTAGTTTTCTGTTGGCAAACCAAAGGCATCCCACCCAATAGGGAACAAGACATTGTATCCTTCCAGCCTTCTTTTTCTTGCAACTATATCAAGGGCTGTATAGGGTCTTGGATGGCCAACATGCAAGCCTTCCCCTGATGGGTATGGGAACTCTATTAAAGCATAAAATTTTTTCTTAGATTTATCATCATTGGCTTCAAATACCCTCTTCTCTTCCCAAATTTTCTGCCATTTTCTTTCTATCTCCCTTGGATTGTACTCTTTCATATCTACTCCTCCTTAAACTTTATAAAAATAAAACCTTCCGTCAAAAAATAGAGACGAAAGGTGTATTCCGCGGTACCACTCTAATTGGTAGCTTAAGCTACCCTCTCAAAATAATAACGGCTATAACCGGTTAAAGCTACTAAATTTCGCCTTAACAACTCCAGGACGAGTTCAGCCCTAATTAGTACTGTTTTGCACCAACCAACAGCTCTCTTAAACTAATATCAGGCCTACTACTTCCCTTCATAGTTTTACCTCATTTTACGTTGTATTATAGCAAAAATGTATAACTTGTTCAAGATTTTCCATTAAAATTCTGCTGAACCAACAGTTCTTGGGAAGGGGATAACATCCCTGATATTTTTCATTCCTGTTAAATACATTATTGCCCTTTCAAAGCCTAGTCCGTATCCAGCATGC
>JAAYFE010000220.1 GCA_012728365.1 Tissierellia bacterium | reverse complement strand
GTAGTAAACAATTTAACTAATAGAAATCCTGATTTAAGAAATATTAAATTATTAGAATTAATTGATAAGATAAAGAAAATTTTTAAAATCAATTACAATTATGATCTTGTTGAAGAAAGAGGTAAATTAAATTTCAATACTAAGATTGTGGGAAGAGAAAAGGAAATAGAGAGAATATTAAAAATAGATGAAGAAGTTGTAAATCGTAATATGTATAAGAAACTAATACTGATAAATGGTGATAGGGGTATAGGAAAAACCAGGTTGCTAAATGAAATATCATTTTTACTTAGAATGAAAGGCAGAGACATCTGTAATATTGAAATTACGCCTAAAAATAATGTAGAGTTAATGCCTGTAAGTATTATTCTAAGGCAAACTATGAAAGATACACCTAAAATCATACAGAATAAGTATGCCAGGGAATTTATAGAAATATTACCTGAACTAAGGTTTCAAATAAATGATAGACTTGATTTTCAATCTAATAGAGTGATTAATAGACTAAGGCTTTACGATAGAATAACTAGCTATATTGAAGAATTAGCTAGGCATAAGGAAACACTAACTTATTTAATTATAGATAATTTAAGTGAAGCCAGTGTGGAATTTTTATTCTTGTTAGATTATTTAATACAAAATATTTCATATGGTAATTTAATAATTATTGCT
Organism: Tissierellia bacterium; assembly: GCA_012728365.1. GTDB lineage: Bacteria > Bacillota > Clostridia > Tissierellales > Tepidimicrobiaceae > JAAYFE01. Next base: position 7,816 of record JAAYFE010000220.1, on the reverse strand, counting down.
TCTTTAAACCAAAAGACGCTCCCTAAAGATTCGGCTAAATTAGATATTTTCAATAGATGGTTGAAGGATGAATACACAGAAACCATAAAATTATCAAGTCTGGGTTTAAATGAAATAGGAGAATTTATACAAAATATACTAGGAATTAACTATAAGCCTTTAAATTTTTCTGCTGTTATATTAAGAGAAAGTAAAGGTAATCCAAAGGTTATTGAATATATAATGAAAGATTTATATGCAAAAGGAGAACTATATTTTCATAAGAATGGTTATTGGGAGGTAAGAGCACAGAAGTATACGGATATTTATTTTCCTTCAAGTTTTGATGAAGCTATAAAAAATCAAATGGGAATTATTGAAAAGGATTATATGGATATAATGAAGATAATTTCCTCCTATGAAAGCTCCATATCAAGAGATATATTGTATAAAATGGTAAAACTGGATAAAGGCATATTGGATGTAAAGCTTCAAGATCTAACTACTATGAGATTAGTTGATGAAATGGTATCAGATTGGGGATATAGTTATTCTATTAATAATATAGAGTTAAAGAAATTAATTTACTATAAAATCCCTAAAAAAGAGAGAGTTGAGATACATAGAAAGATAGCTGGTCTCCTAGAAGAAAAATATGAGGACAATATAGATGTTGTCTTAGAAGAGTTAATATACCATTTAGTGGGCTCTAACCAGAGAGATGAGGCTATTAAACTAATAGTTAAAAAAGCTAAAAATGAAAAAAACAAGCATGGACCTAGAGCCTTATATTTATGGGAGTAAGCTTATGAAATATCTAAGGATATGGAAACAGATTTAAAGATAGAAATATTAGAGGCTTTAGGAAGTATATATTTTAGTCGTGGAGACAATGATAAGGCTATTAAAACTTATGAGAAACTATATGAAGAAGCCAAAAAAATTGATGATTTTAAGCATGCTGCCATTGCGCAATTAGGACTTGGAGAAATTTATTTTCAAAAAAATATAATAAAAGTTGCAAATAAAAAGATCACTGAAGGATATAAGATATCTGAAGGAATAGATTATAAATATGGGATTGCAAAGTCTAAGGTGCTTCGGTGTAGAATACTAATGAATATGAATAGGTTGGAAGAGTTAGAAAAAAAACTAGAGGAAGTGTTAGAGTATTCCAACAGGCATAATTTGAAGGATATGTTAGGAGATATATATAATCTAAAGGGCTTGCTGGAGTATTTTTCCGGAAACTTAGAAAGGTCTATTGATTACTACAATAAAAGCATTAAATGCTATTATGAGACAGGACAGTATATAGATTCTACTAAACCTATGAACAACTTGGCAACCATATATTCAGACCGTGGAGATTATAAAAAGGCAATGGACTATTATGAAAATGCTTTAGATATAGTAGATAAAGAAGGTAATCTACACTTGAAACTGACTTTCCTAAATAATATTGGTGAAATTTACATGAATATAGGCAAATATAGTATGGCTAAATCTTATATTGAAGAAGCCAGGAATATAGCATTGGAAATAGAAAATACTTCTGGAAAATTTACAGCTACTATAAATTTAAGTTTAATATACTTATATACTCATGACTATTATAATAGCTATCATTTATACCAGGAAATTAAAAAAGAATTTTTACATTATGAAAACTTTTCAATGGATGTATTAAGCTTGTACTTTGACTTTCTAGGAGAGTTTTACGCTGCTTTTGGCAAGTGGGATGAAGCTAGAAAATGGTCTAAAAAGGCAATTGAAATATGTAAGGATTTTAATGAGTTATATTATTTAAAAGCAGAAAGTAGGATGGCATTTGTAGATTTTTATGATAAAGGAAAATATGATAAGGTTAAATTTGAAAGCCTAAGGTCTAAGTACAGAATTACCGATTTTGGTATGTTTAAAAGAAGGTTTTTTATAGAATTAGCTATTATAGCCTTTGTAAAAGGTGATTATGAATATGTTTATGAACTTCTAAACGAAGACGAAAAATATAAAGAGGATAATCCTTCTGAGGTTTATGATAATGTAAGAAAAATAATATTATATAAACTTAAAAAAGATTTGGATAGTATCAATAGCCTTATTAAATTAGAAAAGGAATTAAATAAAGATAATTTAATATTAGTAAAAGTATTTAATGCTCTAATATTGGGAAGTAAGCTTTATGAAAATGGAATTATTATGGAGCCTTTAACTATATTTCAGAAGCAATAGACCTAATATATAAAATAGTAAAAAATATACCAGAAAAAGAATATCAAATAAACTTTATAAAAAAATATAGGGTAGATTATATGAAAAGAAGGCTTGTTGATATTATAGAAAAAATATTTAGAGAAAAAATAGATGTAATTGAAAGTAATAAACTTTATAAAATTGATAACATTGATGTTTACTTTGATTATAGTTCTTTACTAGAAGTAATGAATGAATCACAGTATAATAAGCTAGTTGAACATAATGTATTATATAGAGATATAAAAGACATAACTGATATAACAATCCTCATAAATAGTTTTAAGAATGACTATAAATATAATTTAGAAGTAATTTTAAAATTTATATGCAAAGAAACTTTGGCTCAAAGAGGATATATATTGATGTATAATGAAGATAACAACCAATTTAGGCCTGTAGTTTCTTTAAGTGGAGATCTTGAATTTAAGCCAAATCCTAATTTATTATCTTTGGCAAATAGGTATGAAAATGGAATACTAATAAGTACTTCTTTAGGTTCCAATGTAGTTGGATTGTATAAAGAGTTTTTGCCTAAGGGTACTAAAGCATTAATGTGTATACCCATAAGAATGAAGGATCTAGTTGAAGTAGAAAGAAGAAAAAACAGATACGATATATATCAAAATATATACCAGAGGAATTTAGGATTTATATATTTAGAGACAGATAGGCTATTTAATAGATTTGATAAGAAAAGGCATGAATTAGTGGAAGCATTGAAAAATATATTATACATTAATTTAGACAACTATAGGCTAATAACTTTATCAACATTGGATAGGCTAACGGGCGTATATACAAGAAAGTATTTTGAAATAGAGGTAGATAAAATTATTAATGAATCTAAATATGAGCAAAAATCCTTTGGACTACTTATGATAGACTTGGATAATTTCAAACAAATAAATGATACCTATGGACATAGGGTAGGAGATGAAGTCTTATTTAAAGTAGCAGATTTTATTAAAAACAATGTAAGGAAAACTGATATTGTAGCTAGATATGGTGGAGAAGAATTTGTAATAATATTGAAAAATGTAAAAGAAGATGATGTGCTTAAAATAGGGGAGAAAATTAGGAAAGGAATTGAAAATCTATATATTCCAATTATTGATAAGAATATAACCATAAGTATTGGTATTAGTATGTTTCCAAAACATAGCCATTTTAAGGAAGAGCTAATTATCAAAGCAGACCAAGCCTTGTATATTGCAAAGGATAAGGGGAAAAATAGAATCGAGATGTGGAATCCAAATTTAACAGATACTTTAAATAGGGGAGATAGACTTGCTGGAATCATATCTGGAAATATTAATAATGACCAAAGAAACATTTTAGCCATACTGGACGTATTAAACATTGTAAAAAACTATGATAAAAAAGAAGATATTATATTTGAGTTCCTTGGAAGAATTTTAGAAACCGTAGAAGCAGAAAACTGTAGTCTTATTGAAGTTGATAATGATCATAGTATTTCACGTATATATTCAAGAACAAGACTAAAACAAAATTGGACATCTAATCCTTACATAAATTATAAAATAGTAGAAGATGTTATAGTTAACAAAAAGGGAGATTTTTTAATAGATTGGGAAAGCAGTTTTGAGAAAGATTCTGTATTAAAGACTCCTAATTGGCAATCAGTTATGGCTATACCCTTGATAGCTAATAATAAGGTAAAAGCTGTTGGTTACATGACTGTTCCTATAAAAGAAAAGGAATTTGATTATAATACTTATAATTTGGCAAAAATACTATGGGACATCTTTGCTTTTTCACTTTAATAATATATAATAATATCGATTGTTAAATGGTCTACAGAAAGGAGGGAAAATGGTGTCAGTAACCATAAAAGATGTTGCAAAAAAAGCAGGGGTGTCTATATCTACTGTTTCTAGGGTAATAAATAAATCTAAACCTGTTAGTTTGGAGGCAAGACAAAAGGTACTAAAAGCTATAGAAGAATTGGGATATAAGCCAAATGAAGTTGCTAGAAGTTTGGTTACTAGGAAGTCAAGATTAATAGGAGTAATAGTTACAGATATTGGTCATTCTTATATAGCTGAAATGGTTAGAGGGATAGAAGAAATAGGCAGAATGTACAGATATGATATAATATTATCCAGTAGTTATGGACACAAAGAAACAGAAAAAAAATTTGTACAGCTTTTAATGGGTAAACAAGTTCAAGGAATAGTATTGATATCTGAAGACAATAATGACGAGGTTGTAGAGGAAATAATGGATATGGATATTCCCTTTGTATATTTAAATAAATATTATTCTAGTGCAAAAATCCCTTCCGTTTATATAAGTAGCGAAAGGTCTAGTTATAATATGACAAAATATCTAACAGAATTGGGACATAGAAACATTATGTATGTAACCTATAATAAAGATGAGAAGTATTCAGTTGAAAAGCTAAAAGTAGATGGTTTTAATAAAGCTTTAGCAGAAGTAAATGGAAATGCCTATATATTTCAGGGAGAGGGCTTCCAAATAGAAGATGGGTATAAGATAGGTGAAAGGGTATATAAAATGGCTAAAGAAAATTCTATAACTGCAATATTTTGTTGCCATGATGAAGTAGCAATTGGGCTTATGAGCTATTTCTATGATAATAATGTTAAGGTACCAGAAGATATATCTGTATGTGGTTTTGGAGATTCAAAAATTGCCTCAATATATAGGCCTAGACTTACAACTGTAAGGGAACCCTATTATGATATTGGAGCAGTTGCTATAAGAAGAATAATAAAGGCGGTAGATGAAAAAGAAATAGAAAAGGAAAATATTTATCTGCCATCACAAATAATAAAGAGGGAAAGCTGTGGCAAAATTAGATAAGAATAAATTATATAAAAAGAATAAAAAAAGAACCATATTTAAATTAACAACTATATTATGTGTTATAGCTATTGTTTTGTCCTTTGTATTAGTAAACATAGTTGAAAGGGAAAATAGTTTTGTGTCCTTTAGTGATAATATGTTCTTTGCTGGAACTATATTGTTTGCCCTGTCTATAATAATAAATTTTATTAAAAATATATTTATATTTAAAAACAGAAAGTATTTTGCTGGTAAAAATATTAAAATCAAGGGACTAGATGGGGAAACCTTAGCAGCAATATTAGATGATCATGAAAGAAATATTTTTTTAAAGTATGAGTTATTTGTAGCTGCTTCTAAGGCCTTTACAATTGCTGGTCTACTTAGTATTGCAATTTCAATTATAATAGTTTTATTAGTATGATGGTGATTAAAATGAGAGCTTTCATAGCCTTTGATTTTCCAGAAGAACTTAAAAGCAAACTTTATGAAATACAAAATCTCTTAAAGAATATTTCAAACAAGGGAAGCTGGGTTAATAAAAATAATTTTCATCTGACCTTAAAGTTCCTAGGGGAAATAGATCTAACATATGTTGAAGATATTAATAAAATACTTAAAAACATATCAGAACAAACTAGGCCATTGAATATAAAATTAAATGAATTAGGATATTTTAACAAGAGAGACAATGAATACAGGGTTTTATGGACAGGATTAGATGGGGATCTAAATAGATTAAATTCTGTTTACAATTTACTAGAGGGGGAAATGGATAAAATAGGTTTTCCTAGGGAAAGACGAAAATTTAGTCCCCATATTACGCTAGTAAGAAGGTTTAAAAGCAATTTAGATTTTAATAAGATTAAGGAATATGTAAAACCTTATTTAGAAAGTCAATATGTGTTGGACAATCTTGTATTGATGAAAAGTGAGGTAATTATGAATAAAAGAGTTTATACTCCAATAGTATCTTATAAGTTAATAAAGGGCGAAATTGGACAATAACCACAGACAAGTCTGTGGTTATTTTGCGCTTTAGCGTACTAATATGGGAAATTAAAATTACAGATGAATGGAGGAAGTAATATGAACATGGTATCAATTGATGGAAATAATTTAAGCATGGAGGATTTTATAAAAGTAGTTAGACATGGATATAAAGTGGAGCTATCAAGAGACGCTATAGAAAGAGTAGAAAACTCAAGAAAAATTGTTGACGAATTTATAGAAGAGGAAAAGGTGGTTTATGGAATTACTACAGGCTTTGGTAAATTCAGTGATGTAACCATATCTAAGGAAGAAACTAAATTATTGCAAAAAAACCTAATAACAAGCCATGCCTGTGGAGTAGGAAAGGCCTTAGATGAAGAGGTAGTAAGAGCTATAATGCTTCTAAGGGCAAATGCTTTAGCTAAAGGCTATTCAGGTGTTAGGTTATCAACTTTAAATACCCTTATAGATATGTTAAATAAAGGGGTTCATCCAATCATTCCTGAAAAAGGTTCTTTAGGTTCCAGTGGAGATTTAGCACCCTTAGCCCATATGGTATTAGTTATGATAGGGGAAGGGGAAGCAATTTATAATGGTGAGATATTAGCTGGACATGAGGCTATGAATAGGGCAGGAATTAAGCCTATAGAGCTGACATCAAAAGAAGGATTAGCCCTTATAAATGGAACCCAAGTAATGACAGCTATAGGAGGCTTAACAGTTTATGATAGTATTAATTTAGCAAAACATGCAGATATAATATCTGCCTTAACTATTGAAGCATTAAATGGTATTACAGATGCATATGATTATAAGCTTCATAGTATAAGGCCTCATAAGGGCCAAATTAACACAGCAAAAAACTTAATGAATCTTTTAAAAGGTAGCCAAATGACATCTAAACAAGGCCAAATAAGGGTTCAAGATGCTTATACTCTAAGATGTATACCTCAAATACATGGAGCTAGTAAAGATGCTATAGAATATGTATTGGAAAAAGTATTAATAGAGTTTAATTCTGCCACAGACAATCCATTAATATTTGCAGATTCAAAGGAAGTTATATCAGGTGGAAACTTCCATGGACAGCCAATGGCTTTAAGCTTTGATTTCCTGGGAATAGCCTTATCAGAGATAGCCAATGTGTCTGAAAGGAGACTTGAAAGATTGGTAAATCCTGCCTTAAGTGGATTACCTGCATTCTTAATTAAAAATGGAGGTTTAAACTCAGGATTTATGATAGTACAGTACTCTGCAGCATCTCTAGTATCAGAAAAAAAAGTACTAGCCCATCCAGCCAGCGTAGATTCCATACCATCATCTGCAAACCAAGAAGATCATGTATCTATGGGTACTATTGCTGCAAGAAAAGCAAGGGAAATATTTAACAATACTAGAAAAGTTTTGGCCATGGAATTGTTAGCAGCCTGCCAGGCCATTGATTTAAGGGGTAAAAAGGCTCTAGGAAAGGGTACTGAAATAGCCTATAATATAGTTAGGGAACATGTTAGCACTTTAGAAGAAGATAGAATTATGTATGAAGATATAAATACTTGTGAAGACATAATCAAGTCTAGCAAGATACTTAACAAGGTGGAAGAAGAAATAGGAAGTTTACTATAAAAAAGACCAGCTAATAAAAGTCAATAGTTTTTAAAAAATAATTTTGAAAGATTATTGAAACTATCTTGCAAGGCAGAACCTTTAAAAAGGGCATAACAACAAAACCACCTATTGAAGATTAACATAAAATAGC
>JAAYFE010000219.1 GCA_012728365.1 Tissierellia bacterium | reverse complement strand
GGATTATTAACAGATGAGGAAATGGCAAAATTAAATGCTAAAGTAGATATTGAACAACAAGACTCTAAAGAAGTTGCAAGGGATTGGCTTGTAGAAAATGGATTAATAGATTAAAAAATGGGTGCTAAGCACCCATTTTTAGTTTGTTTTATTTTCTATTTCTTCTAATATCATTTTTAAGAAATCTTCCACACTATATTGGCCAATGTCTCCTTTATCCCTTTTGTTTATTGATACAAGCCTATTTTCAACTTCCTTTTCTCCTACAATTAGCATATAGGGTATTCTTTGAAGTCTTGCTTCTCTAATTTTATATCCAATCTTTTCCGCCCTATCGTCTACCTCAACCCTTAATCCTTTTTCCTCCATTTCCTTCTTTAGTTCATAGGCATAATCATTAAATTTGTCTGATATGGGTAGTATAGAAACCTGTACAGGTGCAATCCATACTGGGAATTTACCTGCATAGTGTTCAATTAGTATTCCCATAAATCTTTCAATACTTCCTAGAATTGTTCTATGAATCATAACTGGACGTTTCTTCTCATTGTCCTTATCTATATAGGTTAAGTCAAATCTTTCTGGCATTTGGAAGTCTAGTTGGATTGTTCCACACTGCCAAGTCCTTCCTATGGCATCTTCTAGATGATAATCTATTTTAGGTCCATAAAAGGCTCCATCCCCTTCATTTATTATATAATCAATTCCCTTTTCTTCTAAAGCTTCTCTTAGTGCATTTGTTGCTAGTTCCCATTGTTCATCAGTTCCCATAGAATTTTCTGGCCTAGTACTTAGCTCTACATGGTACTTAAATCCAAAAATACTATATATATAGTCTGCTAGATCTATTACCCCTTTAATTTCATCCTTTACCTGGGAGGGTAGTGCAAATATATGAGCATCATCCTGAGTGAAACTTCTAACCCTCATAAGACCGTGAAGGGCACCTGAAAGTTCATGCCTGTGTACTAATCCTAATTCTCCCCATCTTAGCGGAAGATCCCTATAGCTATGAAGTTTAGATTTATATATTAGTATAGCACCTGGGCAGTTCATAGGTTTTATAGCATAAGGATTATCATCTATTTCAGTAAAATACATATTTTCCTTATAATGATCCCAGTGGCCTGATTGTTGCCACAAACTTTCATTTAATATAATAGGAGTTTTAACTTCACCATATCCCCTTTTAACATGCTCTTTTTTCCAAAAATCTTCCAATATATTTCTTAGAATCATTCCCTTTGGATGGAAAAATGGGAATCCTGGTCCTTCATCTTGTATACTAAATAGGTCTAGTTCCCTTCCTAATTTCCTATGGTCTCTCTTTTTAGCTTCTTCTAGCCTTTCTAGATATTCATCTAGTTCCTTTTTCTTTTCAAAAGTTATACCATATATTCTTTGAAGCATCTTATTCTTTTCATCTCCACGCCAATAAGCTCCTGCTATGCTTAATAGCTTAATAGCCTTTACTTTTTTAGTATTTAGTAGGTGGGGTCCTGCACAAAGGTCTGTAAATTCTCCCAGCTTATAAAATGAAATTTCCTCATCTTCTGGAAAGCTTTCAATTAAGTCTACCTTGTAAACTTCTCCTTTTTCATTAAAATACTCTAAGGCCTCTTCCCTTGGCATTATAAATCTTTCTAATTCATGATTTTCCTTTACTATTTTCTTCATTTCTTCCTCAATCTTTTCTAGGTCTTCTGGAGTAAATCTATGTTCTGTATCAAAATCATAGTAAAAACCATTATCTATAGCAGGTCCAATGGCAAATTTAACATCTGGGAATAACCTCTTAACTGCTAAGGCCATTATATGGGCAGATGTATGCCAAAATATTTCTTTACCTTCCTTATCTTCAAATTTCACAAATCTTACTTCTGCATCTTCCTCTACTGTCTCTTGCAAGCCCTTAGTTTTACCATTTACTACCGCTCCTAGGGCTACTCTAGCCAAGCCTTCACTTATATCCTGTGCAATCTCCAATAGCTTTACGCCCTTTTCATATTCTCTTTTAGAACCGTCTGGTAATGTTATGACTATCTTTTCCACATCTATTCTCCTTTCTTTTATTTTTCCATATATACTAAAAAACTCTCGTCACTGCACGTGCAGGGACGAGAGCTAGCTCCCGTGGTTCCACCCTAATTGGTACTCATTTAAATAACGCTTCTAGCGGTCATCCTTTTTAGGGATGCGGCTCCGGGGTGGTCTTCAGTTGCTTCCCCATAGGGAGGCTTCCAGCCCAAGGCACTCCCCTCTCTTGATGGTTCCTACAACCTACTCTTCCCTTCCTTGCCTTTTATATTTAATTATAACAATTTAATTTTGATTATATATTATAACATTTGATACCCAATTATTCAATATATTAACATTTTCTTTTATTTTAATATATTCAATACTTCCTCTAAAGTTAACAATTCTTGCTCTCCTGTTTTCATGTCTCTCAAGGTATAAAAATTCTTTTCAACTTCTTCCTCTCCTATAATTATTACATAGGGGATACCCAGTTTATCTGCAAAAGTAAACTTTTTGCCTACTTTAGCCTTTTCCAAATAAACTTGTGTGTTTATGCCATTTTTCCTTAATATACTAGCTGTTTCTACAGATTTTTCTAAATAATCCCCCATAGGTATTATTATTACCTTAATTAGGGATTGGTCTTCAGACTTTATTAATTTAGCTTCAGTTAACTGGTAAAATAACCTTGTTAATCCTATAGAAATTCCTACACCAGGAAGTTTTTGCTTTGTATAAAAACCTGCCAAGTCGTCATATCTTCCACCAGAACAAATGCTTCCTATGTCTGGGTAATTATCTAGGAAGGTTTCATATACAGTTCCAGTATAATAATCTAATCCTCTTGCAATTGTTAGATCTATGGAGAAATTTTCTTCTGGCACTCCAAATAGTCCTACATAGCGATTTACAAGTTCAAGCTCTTCTACTCCCATATTAAATATTTCATTATTTATATTTAAGGCTTTAAGCCTCTCTATAATTTCCAAATTAGATCCTTTTATATTAATGAAATTAATAATCTCATCTATTACCTTTTCTTCTAAGCCCTGTTCCTTAAGCTCTTTAATTACTCCTTCTTGGCCTATTTTCTCCAACTTATCTATAGACCTTAATACTTCTTGGGAATCTTCTATGCCCAAATATTGGAAGAAACCTTTAAGTACCTTTCTATTATTTATCTTTATGGTAAATTCATCAAATCCTAAGTCTTTAAAGGTTGAATATATTACACTGGGTATTTCTGCATCATTTATAATATCTAATTTCCCATTACCTATTATGTCTATATCACATTGGTAAAACTCCCTAAATCGCCCTCTTTGTGCCTTTTCTCCCCTATACACCTTTCCTATATGATATCTTCTAAAGGGAAAGGTAAGTTCAGAATAGTGCTGTGCCACATACCTTGCTAAGGGAACTGTTAAATCAAATCTTAGGGCCAGGTCTGTGTCTCCTTTTTGAAATCTATATATTTGCTTTTCAGTTTCTCCTCCACCTTTAGCTAATAATATTTCTGCCTTTTCTATTACTGGAGTATCTATAGGTAAAAATCCAAACCTTTCATAGTTTTCCCTTATAGTATCCATCATCCTATTAAAAAGTATCTGATCTGGTGGTGTTAATTCCATAAATCCAGCAAGTATAGATGGTTTTATAATATTTTTACTCATATGTATACCTCCAATATCTAGTCTATTAGTATTATAATACCATTTTATTTCTATTTTTCAAATAAAAATGAAGCTGGAATATTCAGCTTCATTACTTATGATGCCTTAATGCAAGTCTTCCTTTGCATCTTTCACATCCTAAACAATGATATACATTATCTTTAAAAACATCTGTTATAATTTTTATTACATCTTTTGTTTTATGAATTTCTTCCAAATGGATTATAAGATTTTCAGGAGCCAATACTATTAAGGAGCTTATTAAAATATCATCCTTACTAATTTGTCCTTTCTCTATTTCAATTATTATATCTTTAAAAAAATTCATATCTATTTTTTTACCCTTCTCATCTAATAGCATATATTCATCATCTTCCAAAATCAAGTTTATAATCCTATACTTAGGCTCCTGGATGTCTACAAAGTACCTTAATATATTTACAAACTCCTGGTACTCCTTTCTGGCAGTAAATTCTTCTATTCCCTTGTCTACAGCCAAGTCTATCAATAGATTAAAGTCTTTTAATCTAAAAGTAATAAATCCATCTATTGAAATCAGAGTCTTATCTAACACATAATTCTTTATTTGATTATTAATATATTGTTTTTCAATGAGGAAATTATCTTTATTTAATAATAGCTTCTTAGATATTTCTGATAGCTCTTTTTTTTCATCTTTTTCAAGCTTTTTATAATTTAAATTAATTTGTTTATTTATTATATCATCTGTATATATGTTTAGTATTAAATCTAGTATTAATTCCGAAACTTTATTATAAAAATCTTTTAAAGATTTATTTTTCAAAGGAGTTATATTAAAAAAATATCTAGAATCATAATCTACTTCTTCTATTTTAACCTTTTTTTCTGGGAAATAGCTATAGATTAACTCTCTTGCTTTATCTATATTTTTGTTTACTCCTACTTGAATATTCATGTCTAGTCTCCTTTCTTGTTACTAGTATGCACTATGTTAATATGCATATACTCTATAAAGAGTTACTAAAATGGCAATTTAGGCTAATTATTGTTCCAACATCTATTGCTTCTTCATTATCTAACCAGATAATCTTTTTTTTGTATTTTTTTAAAAAATTTATAATTTTTTCTTCATCTGGATGCTCAGCAAATTTCCCAGAAAATACTATATCTTTTGTGGATAAATTCCCACAAGTACCACCTATAAAGCCATAATCATAACCATCTAATCTAATGTATCCTGGCCTAATATGTAATACATCTATTCCTAAGGCAGTCAGTTTTTTATACATAGGATAATCAGAAGTAATAATGGCTTTTTCATCTATAATTGCCATAGAACACTTAGTATAACCTTGTTTTATATTGACAAATTCTAAATTCTCTTTTTTCAAATAAAATTTTAATTTTTCATCTGTGTATTTAAAATTATGAATAGCAAAGTTATATATCCTACCCACATTATATGCAATATCTTCTGGATACTCCTTATCTAATTTTTTCTCCCCTGCTATAATTCTTATACCCAATTTGGATAAGCTTTCATAATAATATTCAAATACATTTGGTGCAACTATTAAAGTATTATGATTTAAGGGATGCATAACTATATCGGGATGGTAGGCAATAGGCTCCTGAACATCTTTACAAGCTATAGTAGGAATTGCTTTTATATTCATATCTTGAAATTTTTTACAAACCTTTGGATAAATACGTCCATCTACTATGACCACATTAGCATACTCCAATGGTATAAAGGGATTTTTCATAATATCACTCCATACAAAAAAATTAAACCTTCTAAACGAAGGTTTAAGAAGGTTTTTAATGGAGGCGACACCCGGATTCGAACCGGGGATAAAGGTTTTGCAGACCTCTGCCTTACCACTTGGCTATGTCGCCCTAAATGGTACAGATTTAATTTTTCTATGTATGTATGGAGCGGAAGACGGGATTCGAACCCGCGACCCTCGCCTTGGCAAGGCGATGCTCTACCACTGAGCCACTTCCGCATGGTGCCCAGAGGCGGAATCGAACCACCGACACGAGGATTTTCAGTCCTCTGCTCTACCGACTGAGCTATCTGGGCTTGTTCGTACCTATTTAAGTATACAATATAAATTTCACAATGTCAATAATATTTTTAAGGAGTTTATATTATAATACTAAAGGCCTGGTATATCCCAGACCCATATGAAAGCTGTGCTAGCAAATACTCAAACAAGTAGTTATTTTAACAATTCCACAAGTTCTTCCTTTGTAAAATAATATTTAGTGTTACAGAAGTGGCATACTACTTCGGCTTTTTCATCTTCTTCTATTATTTTTTCCAATTCATCATTACCTAAACTTATTAAAACTTCTTTTATCCTATTCCTGCTGCAGTTGCAGCTATATTCCAAAGGTATCTTATTAAGTGTTTTAATTTTAAATTCTCCAAATAAGTTCTGTAATATTTCTTCTGCATCTAGGCCTTCATCAACTAATGTTGAAATAGGCTTTGCATTTTTTATTATTTCTTCAATTCTATCTATTTCATCATCTTTAATTCCTGGCAATAGCTGAAGCATATATCCACCAGCCGCTCTTACTGAAATATCTTTGTCAACTAACACCCCTAAACTTATAGCCGTAGGCTGTTGTTCTGATGTATAAAAATAATGGGCTAGGTCTTCAGCTATTTCACCTGAAATTAAGTTTGTCAATCCAACATAAGGCTCCTTTAAACCTAAATCCTTAATTATGGCAAGTTGTCCATTTTTACCTACCAAACCGCCAACATCCAATTTGCCATCAGCCCTAGTAGGTAAATCAGCATGGGGATTAGCAACATATCCTTTTACTTCTCCCTTATTGTTGGCCACAGTTACAATACTTCCAATGGGGCCATCCCCTTTTATTCTAAAGGTCAATATGTCCTTTTCATTTTTTAAATCTACTCCAAGCATAGCTGCAGCAGTTAAGGCTCTTCCCAGAGCTGCTGTGGCTGTAGGAGAGGTATTATGAATTTTTCTTGCTTTTTCTACTAAGGATGTTGTTGTAGCAGCAAAAAATCTAATATTTCCATTGCTATCCATGCCTCGAATTAAGTAATCTTTCATTTTTGCCTCCTTATGTTTAAATAATTTAAAGCCCCTATATATAAAATAAAGGGGCTTAATTTGCTACTTACTTAAACTATATTTATTTCAAAAGAAGCAGGTTATAGTTTAACAACATTAGTAGCTTGAGGACCTTTTTCTCCTTGAACGATTTCGAATTCAACGTTTTGTCCTTCTTCTAAAGTTTTATATCCATCAGTTTGGATTGCTGAGTAGTGTACGAATACATCTTCTCCTTCTTCTGTTGAAATAAAACCATAGCCTTTAGTAGCATTAAACCACTTTACTGTACCTTTTACCATTTAAAACATTCCTCCAATACATCTTTATTTCTAAATAGATGAGGCCTTTTGGAATCATCTACTTTCAGTTTAGTCTATCACATAATTTATATATTTGTCAATTAATATTCCCATATAAAATTTAATTATTCTTTAAATCTTTATAATTCTTAAGGCAATGCTACAAAATTTATCCTTTCACTTTTATGGTGGGGTTTTTCAAAAGTAAAACAGTCAAAAAAATATACTTCCTTAAAGCCTGCTTTTTCAAGGCTCCTTACAATTTCTTCTACCGAATAGGCTCTTTCTAAATGTTCTTCATCAAATCTAATATATTTATCCTTTTCTTTTTTTACAAAAAAAGTTAAATAGAACTCTACAATATCTTTTTCCTCATCATAATAATTTTGCCAGGTGTAAAAGACATTTTCCGTATCTTCTATGAAAATATTGTTGCCTATAATTTCCTTTAATTTATACTGGGAATTTATATCAAATATAAATATGCCATCTTCCTTAAGATGGCTTCTAACATTCTTAAAGGTATTTAGTAGCTCCATATGATCCACTATATAATTAATACTATCTAATATGGATATAACTCCATCAAATTTTTTTCCAATATAAAAGTTTATCATATTCTGCTTCAGTAGCATTACATTATTAAATTGGCTTAATTTATTATAGGCTACAGCTAACATATCATCTGATATGTCAAAACAAGTAAGATCATAACCAGCCTTAGCTAAATGGTAGGAAAGATTGCCTGTACCACAAGCCATTTCTAAAAGGCTCTTTGGTTTTTTATGAAACTTGTCAAATATATTCCTTATATATAAGCTCCAGCTTTTATAGTCTACATCATCTATAAGTTCATCGTATATATATGCGAAATCAGTATACATATATTTCCCCCTTATACAGCTGTATATTTAATCCTTATCAGCATCCTTTTTCTTCATCATTTCCCTTTTTCTTACTGTAATTAAGCCACCTATTCTACCTGATTCTTTAGCAGTCAAACCGCCCCATCCTACCTTTTCTATTTTATCCATTAGACCTAATTCTTCTGCAATTTCATATTTTAATTTGTCTTCTAAAGTTGGTTCCTTTTTCTTCTTGGATTTATTTGATTTTTTTATGTTTTTTGTCATCCTTATCCCTCCTAATCTTTATTATTAGGAAGGATAAGGAATTTTATTATAACATAAAGAAATATTTATAATTAAAGAACAAAAAGATAATTATAAATAAGAAAAGTGGGAAGCCTTCAATTATATCCATATTTCTTTTTCTATATAATTTTCTGCCATATATTTCTCCTTCTAGCTCCCATATTTCTTCAGGCGCTTCAGCCTCATCACCAGGTATTGATAATATTAATCTATATACCACAAAGCCTAAAACTACTGCTAACAAGGCCATAACTATGGCTCCTGAAAGTAGCATTTGTTCTTCAGTTAAAAGCATAGTATTGGAATTATCTACACTTATTTCTCCTACTTTATTAGAATAAAATCCTATGGTCAAGGCTATAAAATTGTTTGTCATATGGGCTATAACAGGAATTATAATAGAATTTGTCTTATATGTTAAAATCCCAAATATAATACCTAAAAAAGTGGGCCCTAATAAATTTTGCAGATTAAAGTGAAAAATTCCAAATAAGATGGCAGAATAAACTATGGCTTTTTTCTTTCCTAAGGGTTCGTAGGATTTCATTAACATGCCTCTAAACATTATTTCCTCACATATACCTGGACTTATAGACATTACAAAAAACCCTATTAGAAATTCTTCTGCCGATTCAGGTATAGGCACTAAACTTGGCAGAACTTTTCCATATTTACTTAAAAATATGAGTCCTATATAATTAAAAAATACTGCTATTGGATAAGAGAATAACATTATTAATAAAGTATATATAATTTGCTTTAGGGAAACCTTGCTTAGTCTTAAAGTTTTCTTTATAGAATAACCCTTTACCCTTAAATACAATAAGACTGGAAGAAGAATTAAAATATATTCAGTTATTAGCAGACCTTTATATAGGTCCATTGTTTGAACTATGGAACCTATAGTTATTAATGCCATCCCCACTAATAAATATAAAATATTTGATTCCAATATAGTTGGACTTTCCCTTCTACTAAACAAAACTTACTTCACACCCTTTTCATTTTAACTAAATAAAACCTCCAGGTTTACCTGTAGGTTTTATTCATCAAAGGTAAATATATATGGTACATTTCTGTAAAAATCTCCATAGTTTAATCCATATCCTACTATAAATACATCTGGAATTGTAAATCCTACATAGTCTGGACTAATATCTACTTCTCTTCTACTAGGTTTATCTAACATTACACAAGTTTTTATTGATTTAGGGCCTTTCTTATTTACATATTCTACTACTTGCTTCATAGTATTACCAGAGTCCATTATATCATCCACTATAAGTACATCCTTATCTTTCACATCTGCCCTAATATCGCTTATTATATCAACTATACCTGATGACTTTTCACTATATCCATAGCTTGAAGTAGTCATAAAATCAATATTTACTGGTACACTTATGGCCCTTACTAGATCTGCAGCAAATACAAAACTTCCCCTTAATAAGGAAATAACCACTATTTCTTTCCCCTCATAGTCTTTTGATATTTCTTCACCTAATTCCTTTACCCTTTTGTTTATTTCTTCTACATTAAATAATATTTTAGGCTTTCTATCTAGCTCCAAGCAAACCTTCCCCTTTCCTTTATTCATTACTAAGTTTTTTTCTTCAAAATTTTTAAAATTTCTTTAATCTCCCTTAATTCAACTAATATCTTGTTTAAAGTATATTGTAGACTTATTAAAATTACAAAAAAAGTAAAAATAATTACTACTTTAAAATTCATCTGTATCTCCTGCCTCTATTTAAGTGAAACAATAATTATTAATTGTTGTGTAGATTATAACATAAATTTCACCTTTCATGAAGAGTAAATAATAAAAAAATAACCACACCTTTCTATTTTTATTCACCAAACACCCTAATAGAAAAGTGTGGTTTGATGAAATTATGCTTCTTCTTCGGAAACTTTCATTCTATTATTATCATTTTCTATGTACTCTAGTTTAGATATGGATACTTCATAGGCAACCCTAGTTTCATATTCATTTTCTTTAATCTTTTTCTGATACTCCCTGCTTTGGATCCTTCCCCAGATTTTCAAATGATCTCCAACTAATATATTATCACAAAATCTGGCATTTCTTCCCCAAGCAATACAAGGTATGTAGTCTGATTTGTTATAAGCTCTATTTACTGCTAGTAGCAAGTCCGAAATTTCCCTTCCAAAGGGGGTAGTTCTATAAACTGGTGGCTTACAAATATAGCCATCTAAGAAAATTTCATTTGGAGATTTTAATTCCTCTTTTATTTCTTTTTCATCTTCTAATAGTTTAATATCCCTTGAAAAAATTGTCAGTACCAATTTACTGGCCCCATCAATATAGCGGTTATAAGAGCGTAATTGTCCAAATATCTTTACATATTTGCCTTCTTTTAAATCCAGATTAATAATAAGCCTTTCAGATATGGTTACTGGTAAGATATCAACAGTTTCACTTAGTCTAGGAACCTCTAGATAAAAATTATAAAAACCTTCCCCATAAAGCTCATGGCTAAACTCAATAGGCGAAACTATTTTACCTGTTACTTCCACAATATTTGTTTCATGTAAATTATTACTCAAAATAATCAACTCCCCTTTACTCTTATGTTCTTTATAATCTATATTTATGTTTATTCAGCTATTTTATCTATTATGAATATGCTATAAAATTTATATAGATTATTTTTCTTTGGTGTGCCATGATTTGACAATATTTTATCAAATAATGCAATAATAATCCACAAAAAATACCAGCAAGTTATTATGCTGGTATTTTTATTAATTATTTAATCGTTGCCTGCCAGTGTTATCTATATAAAAATTATCTTTATATATAAGTTCAGATAAGGGTACTAGTTCATAGCCTTCATTTTTGAGCCTTTCTATTATAATAGGCAAATATTCTAATATATACTTTGCATTGTTATGGAAGAGCACAATTGATCCATTTTGTACATTTCTTGTTACCCTATCTACCACTGGCTGTACCCCTAACTCTTTCCAATCTAAAGAGTCCACATCCCATTGTATTATATAGTAGCCATTTTCCCTGCACAGCCTTACAATCCTATCATCATAGTCTCCAAAGGGTGGCCTAAATAGATTGGGTTTTACTCCAATTAATTTTTCTATTTTTTCTGATGTAATTTCTATTTCCTTTAAAGCTTCTTCATCAGACAGTTTTGTCATGTAAGGGTGATTAGTTGAATGGTTGCCAACATCATGTCCTCTTTTATGAATTTCTTTAACATGATGTGGATATTTATCTACCCAAAATCCCACTAGGAAAAAGGTTGCCTTTACATCATATTTATCCAATATGTCCAATATGCCTAATGTATAGTCATCACCCCAAGCTGCATCAAAGGTTAAAGCAATTTTCTTTTCTTCTGTATCTACACTATATATGGGAAGTTCCTTCCTATAATAGAAAACTTCCATAATATTTTTATCGCTCTTAATTAATGTATAAGACAAGGAAATAATAACAAGCATTATAACAATAACAAACCTATAGACTATGTTTCTGCTAAAATTTCTCAATTTATCCCTCCTTTTTTTCTTTACTAATAATTTATTCTTGTAGACTGTATATATTACTTTTTAAATTGATAAAGTAAATATTAAATAAGTAAATTTCATAATTTAAAAACGTTGATTTTACTAATTTCTACGATAACAAAAAAGGATTTCACCCCATTAATATCGAATATGTTAAGTGATACCAAAACAAAAAACGATGGGGGTGAAATCACTTAACATGTATATTCG
>JAAYFE010000218.1 GCA_012728365.1 Tissierellia bacterium | reverse complement strand
TTGGTCCAGCTTTTATTCCTCTAAATCCAGGAGCTGTAATGTATCCATTATCATAAGTTGGTTCTTTCATATATCCTTCTTTTACTCCTATAATAGGATCTGGTATTATCTCTAGCCCTAGTTTTTTACCTATAGCAATACGTTCTTTATCTAATCCTTCAATAAGTCTACCTACTGCAGGTGTTACTCCTTCCTCATAAAAGTAGAAGTTGCCACCAGTTCTTTCAACTAATCCCGCGTTTAGTAAAGTAATTGGTGGATGTATTATTGGATTTCCATTTTGTAATGTTGTTTGTAGTACATTTTTAGCTGGATTTAAAGATGGATATACATCTTTTAAGGGGAAATGGTTTTCCTTGTAGATTTAAAAAATCATCGGTTTAAACTGTATAACTTAAGTCGTAGTTTGTTATAGATGGACTGTTACAATAATAAATATGCAAGGTTTGTGCCAATAAAAAAGGAGTATATGTAGCCATATACTCTAATTAAATATTAAACAATGACAATTTTCTGTCAATTTGTCAAAAAATTTTACACAGATTATTTAAGTATTAATTCCATATTTGTCTATTTTATAATGTAACCTTTGTCTAGTTATCTTTAACAGGTTAGCTGCCTTAGAAATATTACCTCCTGAATCATTAAGAGCCTTATAAATCAAATCTTTTTCGATTTTTTCGATAACATCATCCATTCCCCTATAACGCTCTAAATGATTGCTAATATTTCTATTTTCTTCTTTACTATTCTTTTCTATTTTTTTCGTTTTTTCATCTAAATATACAGGTAAATGTATTAACTTAATCTCTTCCCCTTCTACAAAATTAATTGAAGACTCTATAACATGTTGTAATTCCCTAACATTACCTGGCCAGTCATATTTATAAAATAACTCCTTAACTGATTCTGAAATACTATTAACTTTTTTATTTGCTACTTTATTATAACGTTCAATAAAATATTCTATATAAAGCTTAATATCTTCTTTTCGTTCCCTTAATGGTACTAACTTAATATTCACTACACTTAATCGATAAAATAAATCCTCTCTTATTTGGTTTTGTTCTATTGCTTTATGAGGCTCTACATTCATAGTAGAAATAATCCTTACATCTACTTTCCTATCTTTGTTATCTCCAACTCTTCTTACTTTACCATTCTGCAAAACTCTTAATAATTTTGCTTGAAGGTTTAGAGGCATAGAATTTATTTCGTCTAAAAATAATGTGCCTCCATGAGCTACTTCAAATAATCCTGGCCTATCTACTGCTCCTGTAAATGCTCCTTTTACAGAACCAAATAATATGGATTCAAATAAATTTTCTGGCAAAGCAGCACAATTTTGTGCTACAAAGGGTTTGTTTTTTCGATTACTATAACTATGAATAGATTGAGCAAATAATTCTTTACCAGTTCCAGTCTCTCCATATATTAGAACAGACGAATCACTATCTGCAATTAATTTAGCCCTTTGTATATTATGCAACATTTCTTTATTACATGTTATTATATCGTCGAAGTTATACATTTTATTAGATGAGATTTGATGAGTTTTTTTTATGATAGGTTTAACAGCCTTTTTTTGGCTATAATCTTCATTAATTTTTGTTATATCCCTAGATAATTCAATAGCTCCCAAAATTTTACCACTTTTGATAATTGGGATAGTTAAATTCTCATTATTAATGAACCTTCCCCTATAATCAATAATTGGCTGTTCTTTCAAATATATAGGCTCACCATATTTAATACAATTTATTAAAGTACTTTCATTTGGGTCAACACTTGGATAAACTTCTAGAAAATTTTTATTGATTATTTTTTCAAATTCATCCTCATAACATTCATCATCAAATCTAGGGTTATACCTGACAGAATAAACTATTCTTCCATGGCCATCTATTATAGTGATTCCGTCGATGTAATCCATATTACTAATATGTTTTTTCCCTTTCACCGTATCCCCCTTTCTTATATCAGTACCTTATAATAAAAAGCTAGCACTTATCTCTCAAAGCTCAATTTTATTACTATATTTAAGGATAAATTATTTTAATAATTTTTAATTTATTTATTGCCATAATAATTTGTGCCCCAAATTCCTATTATAATTAGAACAGTACCGACGAATTCATACCAATGAAAATTCTCATTAAGTAAAACCACTCCTGCTATAATGGTAATAACAGTTGTTAGATTAGCATAAACAGATGCTTGATTTGCAGTAACTTTTGAAAGCATGTAATTGCTAAAAAACGTGCCAATAACCGATGATAATACCCCTAAATATAATATAGATAAGACGACTTCTGTATTAGTAATTATTTTAATAAATTGTTGGAAATCTTTATTAATTAGTTTTTCTACAACAAAGATTAAGTCAAAGGATATAGCGCTAACACACATCATACTAAAAGTGATTCTAGTAGGTGAAAATTTGTCAGATATTTTTCTAACCATAACATTATGAAGGGCTAAACATATTATTGCTATTAATAATGCAATAAAACCTAGACAACTTGTTCTTTCATTTCCACTTTGATTCATTATCGTTATAAATAATATACCACTAATTGAAATTAAAATAAACCCTATTTCAATTTTATTAGGTTTTTCTTTTAATATAAATGTTGAAAAAATAGCTACAATAACCGGTATCAATGCCATCATTATACCAGCTTGTGTAGAAGAAGTATATTTTAAGCCGATTGTTTCAAAAATAAAATATAATACTGGATATAATATAGACAATTTTATTAAATCGAGGATGTTTTTTTGACCATTGATATCTATTAATTTTAAAAAATGCATTCCTATCATTAATAAAACCGCTAAAGTAAACCTTAACCCTAATAATGAAAATATACTTATATTTTTCAAAGCAATTTTAATAAATACAAAAGACATGCCATATATTATTGACTTCCCAACACCTGATAGATGTATTTTAAACTTATCGTTCATTTAATACAATCCTTTCTTTTGAAGTACGATGATTTTTAATAGTTTACTAAATGTAATAATCCAATAAAAAAATTGTCTCTCCTTTGAATAAAAGTTTTATTTAATTTTTTATGCCAGTAAGCCTCTCTTTTCATTTGCTTATCATATCTGAGGTTACTGGCATTCTATTATATTCCTATAGGATTTATTAAATTATTCTTTCATCACATCACCAAAAAGTTCTTCATCAGTAGGTTGGGTGTCCGGTATTGGATAGGATACCCAAGTAGTATTTAGTAGATGCTTCCAAGTTATGTTTTCACTAGATATATTTCCTCCCCAGGTGCCACACCCTAGACTTAAAGACATTGGCATTCCATTAGTCCAAGCTCCACTATTGGCTAAACACTGAGGTTGTCTTACCATTACACGGCTTGTATAGGTTTTTAATGCAAATTCTATTATATGGTCTTCATTGGTTGAGTGGATTCCACAGGAGTGGCCTTTCCCTTGATATTCTGTTATCTCATTTACTTTGTCTATGGCTTCTTGGAATTCTTTGTATTTAAATAATGCTACTACCATTGAAAGTTTTTCTCCTGAGAATGGGTATTCTGGTCCTATTTTTGTTTCTTCTACCATTATGAATTTCCTATCTTCTGGTATTTTAAGTCCACCTACTTCTGCTATCTTTTGGACAGGTTGGCCTACTACATCTCTATTTAATACTCCATCTATCCACATGTTCTTTTGTAATTTTGCTTTTTCTTCACTGTTTAATAGATATCCTCCTTCATCTTCTAATGCTCTGATTAATTCATGGTATATGTCTTCTTGAATTACTAATGAGTTTTCTGCTGAACAGCTGGTTGCAAAGTCAAAGGTTTTACTCCTCATTATCTTATTGGCTGCATCTTTAATATCTGCTGTTTCATCTATTACAACTACTGCATTACCTCCTCCTACCCCATAGGCAGGAGTTCCAGATGAGTAAGCTGCATTAACCATAGCTCCTCCAC
>JAAYFE010000217.1 GCA_012728365.1 Tissierellia bacterium | reverse complement strand
CTCTTCATCATAATTATTGTCTGCTGAGTTTTCAAGTTCCATTGGCCCAGTCCTCCTATTCTAATGCTTTTTCTTTATAATTTTTTTCATCTCCTCAACATCAAATTCTACATTTGCAGCCCTAATATTTTCTTCCTCAATAGATTCATATAGCTCCTTTCTAAATATATCTATATCCTTTGGGGCTTCAATGCCAATACTTACCTTCTCCTCACCAATTTCTAATATTTTCACTTCAATATTCCCATTAATAATTATGGATTGGCCTTTTTTTCTAGTAAGTATTAGCATATTGCTCCACTCCAGTATCTTGATTAAATATATAATGTTTTGTGGAATATCTAGCATCATCTAATATTACTTGCTTTCCTATTTTTTCCCTTACATTTATAACTATAGGCCCCAATAGGTTAACTGTCATCTTCCTAATATCCTTAGGCACAACTACTATTGCATATATGGCCACATCTCTTTCACTTTCTATTTTCAATTTTTCCTGTACAGACTTGGGGATAATTACATCATAGTCAGGAAAAATAGAGAAGGGATCTACTATAACAAAAGCAAGATTGGGATTTGTAATTGATTGAAGCCATTGGAAGGGATTTTCCTCATCCTCATTGTTTATAACTATAAACTCCTTTTCATTTTCAAATCCTGGTAAGCCTTCTGGAAATTCTATTATTTTATCTTCATCTATGTTTAATTCACCGAAATGCTTGGTTACAAGTTTCATAGCACTACCTCCATAGTTTCCCTCTAAAATTATCATGAAACATTATATTAGGCAGACTTTAGTCTGCCCAATACAGCAAATACTTATTAACTTAAAAATTGGGCCAAACTTGGTTGTATTATCTTTGCTCCAGTCATTAAACTTGATACATAAACATTTTGGGCCATACTCATATTCATTATGGCCTCAGCTATGTTCACATCTTCATTGTAGGATAGGAGCTCCTTAGTATTATTAATTTGTAAATCTAATTTCTTAACAGTAAGTTCTAATCTATTGATCTTGGCTCCCACCTGGGATCTTACAGCTAGTACTTGTTCCTGGGCTAATTGTAAATTTTCAATGGAACTTTGTATACCATCAGTATCATTGTTTTCCAAGGCAGTAGAAAGACTGTCCATTATGTCTATTAAATAGGCCTTGGTAGATGCATCTACTTCATCTGATTCAAAGGAGTCTCCTGCTCCAAATACCTTTATACCTATTGTATTTACCTCTACTGTTTCTGATATTCCCACGTTGTAGGTGAATATTTCATTAGAATTAAGAT
Source organism: Tissierellia bacterium (assembly GCA_012728365.1). Classification (GTDB taxonomy): domain Bacteria; phylum Bacillota; class Clostridia; order Tissierellales; family Tepidimicrobiaceae; genus JAAYFE01. Next base: position 10,509 of record JAAYFE010000217.1, on the reverse strand, counting down.
CAATATTGTACTCTCCCTTTTCATTTAATAAGGGCTTGTCTGTTTTATATCCACTAAATATATGCCTTCCTGAATATGTGGTGTTGGCTAATTGTATTAAATGGTCCTTTAGCTGGACTATCTCTTCCCTAATCTTCAAAAGATCCCCACCATCTTTGGTTCCATTGGCAGCATCTACTGTTAGTTCATAGGCTCTTTTTAACACTTCCCCTATTTCTGCTAAAGCTGCCTCTGTGTCATCCATCCAGGACATGGCATCTTCTGCATTTCTCTTGTATTGTTCTAATTTTGATACATCTGTATTAAACTTCAAGCTCTTACTGGCACCTATTGGATCATCAGAAGGAACCCTACACTTTTTACCTGTTGCTAACTGATATTGTAGTTTTTCTATATTTTTCAGGTTTTGATTTATGTTATACACCAGATTGTTTACGAGCATGTTGTTGGTAATGCGCATACTATCTTCCTTTCTTAATTAAGGTATAGTTAAGCCTGAAATTGTCAATAAATTATCGCCCAAATAGCCCTAAATTGTTAACCACAAGGTCCATTATTTCGTCTAGAGTATTTATCATCCTTGCTGAAGCTATATAGGCCTGCTGGTATTTAACCATATTTGCCATTTCCTCATCATAGGATACTCCTGATATGGAACTTCTTTTGGATTCTATATTTTTTAGTATTAGATTTTGGGTCTCATGCATTCTTTTAGATTGAATGCTGTCTACTGCATAATTGGACATAATAGATTTTATAAAATCATCTGGTGTACTATTGAATCCAAATCCTACCCCAGTATTTCTCTGAGATATTAGATTTAGAAGGTTTCCATTATCCTCTGGACTGCCTTCAGGATTGCTGGCTGCTGCAATATTTCTTAAATCATCCATTATTTCATCAGATATGGTTATGTTGATGGCCCTAATATTATCTGGATCATTTCCAGAACCAGCAAAGAAATTTATACCACTTGTTACTCCATATCCATTATCACCTAGTGTATAGCCTAGTCTATGTATCTCATTAAATCCTTTGGCAAAACCTGCTGCAAATTCATCTAATCTATTTTGATAATATTTAATTCCTCTATAGCTGTTACTGTTTCCATCACCATTGTATAAATCAAGAAAACCCTTAAGCTCTCCACCATGAACTTCAGCTTCACTACCATTACCCCATTTAATAACTATATTTCCATTAGATGGATCTTCTTCTGCCTTAAGAAGGCTTACATCCAGGTGGTCAACAAGGGTGACTCCTCCAATGCTTACCCTATATTTACCATCATCAGATTCATGTACCCTTATATTTACTATTTTAGAAAGCTCATCTATTAATAAATCCCTTTTATCCCTTAGATCATTGGCATGTCTTCCTTCCAATTCATTTGCATATATTTGCCTATTTAAAATAGCTATTTGAGAAGCCAGGCTATTTACACTTTCAACTCTTGCATCTATGGCAAAACCTACTTCCCTCCTTAGTTCAATTAACCTTTGGGCCACACCATTTATATGCTTTGTAAAAGCTAAGGCATTTTCCCTAACAGGCTCCCTATAGGACATGTTTGCAGGATTTTTACTCATATCTTCTAAGGATTTATAAAAATCATCTAAATATTGCCTAAAACTTGAATCTGACGGTTCACCAAATAGCTTTTCTATTTCTGTCAGTATATCCATTTTTACAGACCATTCTCCCATGGAAGCACTTTCATTCCAATATTTAATGTCCACATAGGCATCCCTGATTCTAATTACATTGTATATTTCTGTTCCACTTCCTAAAAACCCCATTCCTGGTATATTAAAGGGAGTAGTTGCCCTTTGGGCACCTTCCTGTCTTGTATAACCCTTAGTATTGGAGTTGGCTATATTATGGCTTGTTATATAAAGGGATCTTTGGCTTGCTAATAGCCCCTTTACTGCAGTATAAAGGCCAAAATCCATATTGTTCTCACCCTCTCCTTAGTTCACTTTATCTGCCTACTAGCCCCATCTTGTTTATCATAATATCAAGCATCTGGTCTATGGTATTGATAACCCTGGAGTTGGCTACATAGGAATGTTGATAAGTAAGCATATTTGCCATTTCTTCATCTAAGGATACAGCAGATATTTCCTGCCTTCTTTGTTCCATTTGATTTATTAGTATATTTTGATTTTTTGCTGCAATTTTCGCCTCTTCTCCTTTAAGGCTTAAGCTTAATATTAAATCCCTGTAAAATTCATCTGAGGTCTTGGAAAGATCTACCTCTTCCAATGGATCCATAATATATTCCTTTAAGTCATCTATACTAAGCTCACCTTTACCTTCTATATAGTCCTGAATTTCCTCTAGTATTTTCTGCAAATTCTCATGTATATATATTGATTCACCATCTTCCTTTAAGTACTCCTCATACTCTCCATAAAGCTTCATATCCCTTAAGCTTAAAATAGCCCTTGCTATTTCTCCATCTCCTTTAGCTCCTGTTAAGGAAACTGCTATTTTATTAAAATCAGCCAGTAGAGGATTTACCCTTATGGTGCCTGCAGGGTCTAAGGGATTAAATTGGAAAAACTCAATTCCTGTACCTTCATCATCCAATGTTTTTCCTGCCTTATGAAGAGTATTTATTGTTTCTCCTAGGGTTCCAACCAGTATATTTAATCTATGGCTATATTCTGCCACTATATTGTCCCTAGCTTCTATTAAGCCACCTAACTCTCCCCTGTTATTTAATTCTATTTTCTCCTTTGTATCTGACCAGTATATTTCTCCATGACCCTTTCTATTGAACCTGATTTCAATGGGATTAAAATATTCTCCATTAATTAAATCTCTACCATCTAAAGAAACTATTACCTCTCCACGGTTATTTTCGTAGTATTTAATAGGCAGTAGCTCTGACAGCCTGTCCAGCTTTTCATTGCGAAGGTCCCTATAATCATTGGCAGTTACCCTTTGGAAGCTTTCTCCCATCTTTATATCCTTATTTAGTTTAGTGATTTCCCTTAATATTTCATTTATTTCCCGAGACTTATCTAGCATTTCTTTATTTAAATTAGCCTGCAAGTTGTCCAGCTGTTGGCTAATGTGGTTTACTGTAGTTGTAAAGGCCACTGCACTTTCATGTAATAAACCTCTTATGGTAAGGCTTTCTGGCTCCTTGTACAGCTCTGCCCATCCACTCCAAAAATCTTCCATAACCTTTTGCAATCCACTGTTGGTCATTTCGTTAAATATGGTCTCTATTTCTTCAAGTATTTTAGATCTGGCATTGTAATAACCGAACTTTTCCAGTTCATTCCTAATTCTTAGGTCCAAAAACTCATCCCTTATTTGCCTGATCTGTTGTACTGTAACTCCAGTACCTAACTCATATCCCTTAAGTATATTTTTGGCAATATGGCTTTCTGCATGAATGACACTTTGTCTTACATAAGCTTTATTGTTAACATTTGATATATTGTGGGATATGGTATCTAAGGCCCTTTTATTGGCATGAATTCCAGATATGGAAATATACAATCCTCCAAAACTCATATTTACACCTTCCTATCAAAAAAACTCCTATTGGACTCTTCCTTTTTTTTCTTATTACCGTAGGTAGTTGGAGTACTTCTTTGAGTAATTAGATTTATATTAAATTCTAACCATTCTAGGTTTTCCTTAATTAGTTCCTTATTTATATCATTTCTTGCTTTAATATCAAATAGGAGACTGTTTAGCCTATCCCTTATTTGGATTAAATCTTCCCTTCCTTCAGGTACCCTTTCTATAATTTCAGAAAAGGCAGTATTTTTATTTAATCCCCAAGAATCAAATAATTTTAATCTTTTATCCTCTAAGGCTGCAATTTTAAGTATTAGCCTTTCTTCCTCCTTAGTCATTTTCTGCAGGGTTTCCACTTCATTTTTCATGATAATATCCGTTTTTTCATAAGAAATATCTCTTATACTCTCCAGCTCCTTAAGCTCTTCCTTTAATATTTCCATCAACTCATCTTTAAAGGTCATATTGCCACCCCATTATATTCTTTTATCCAGGTCTATTCCTTCCAGTATCTTCTCTGCTATACGCCTTCCTTCTACCTTGTAGGTGCCTGACTGAACTTCCTTCTTTAACCTTTCTACCTTTTCCTTCCTTATGTCTGGTAGGCTCTTAAATTTTTCCAAAGCTACTTGAAAATCCTTTGCCTTATCTGACACTTCCAGCTTATCTTTCTTATTTGAATTTCTGCTTTTATCTACCTTATTAGTGTTTCTATTAAAAAAAATACCTAATATATTGTTGGTTTTATTAATTTTCATAAAAAATCACCCCACTCTTCCCTGCTAATATTATTATCGGAAATAGAGGATGATACTTTAATAATTTTTATACTCTTTTTTTCCCTTATATTTTCTATCAATAATCCTTATCCTTTCTTTAGCCCTATAGTTTTGTTCTTTAGGATCACTATCCTTTATGGCAGTTTTTAATTCCTTTTCCAGCTCCACTACACATGCATTACAAAATCTACCAGTCCTTATGGATCTGCCACACCTTTCACAGCTTAAAATTATGTTGGTTTCATCTGTTATCTCCAGCCTGCCTTCCTTTAGAAAGTTTATTATTTTTTTAGAATCCACTTTTGTACCTTCCGATACTTCCATTATATTGGCTCCTGGGTTTTCTTCTAAATACATTTTTACCTTTTGAAAATCCTCTTCATCTTCCCGTCTACAGTTTATACAGATGTTAAAACCATCATAAACATATATTTTCCCACATCGTGAACAGTTTCTAATATCCACAAAATCACCTCAAATCCTCATACTTGAAGTTATAGCCAGTCCATAAACCTTCTTTGCACCATTGCTAATTAAAAGCTTGCTTATTTCCTCCATAGTTGTACCTGTAGTTATTATGTCGTCAATTAAAAGTATTTCTTTAGCCTTAAAATCTTGAATTTTTACAGCCCTAAAGGAACCTTTAAGGTTTGTCCTTCTTTCTGTAAGGCCCAGTTTATTTTGTTCCTTGGTAACCTTTATTTTGATTATATTGTTTTTAAGCAAGGGTTTTTCCAGCCTTTCTCCTATATATTTGGCCATAAGCTCGCACTGGTTGTAGCCTCTTTGGGCCTTCTTTAGCCTGTCCATAGGTACAAAGGCAATTACATCAATTTTCTTGTGGAGGCCCTTTTCATAAATTGTCTCCAGTAAAATATCTCCAAAGGCCTTGTATAAATAGGCTTTTCCCTGAAATTTAAAGGAGTGTATATTTTCCCTTATAAGCCTAGTGTATAAAACTGAATAATAGGCCCTTTCTACATGGGGCAGTGAAATGGCTACTTCCCTGTGTACAAATTCAATAAAATCTTTACAGTTGCTACAAATATGGCCCCTTTCATTGTCCCTATAGTCTTTACAAAATAAGCATATATTTCCCTCTGGAAATATGAGGTTTGACAGGCTTTTAAATATTCCCATAGGATCACCTACAAGATGGAAAGGATACTCTTTATCTTTATATCTAAGCTGGAATACCTTTTGGTAATCCTGTTGTTATCTATCATTCTTTTAAGATACCTTTCATCCCCTACCAGTACCACCAGCTCCTTGGCCCTTGTAATGGCTGTATACAATAGGTTTCTAGTAAGTAACATTGGTGGTCCCCAAAAGATAGGCATGACTACCACTGGAAATTCACTGCCCTGACTCTTGTGTACAGTAGTAGCATAGGATAGTTTCAGCTCATCTAATTGGTTAAAATTGTATTCCACTTCCTTTTCATCATCAAATAGGACCTTCATTATTCTCTCTTCTTCATCAATATCAACTATCCTTCCAAAATCACCATTAAAAATTCCCTCTCCCTTATCTACTACCAGCCCCTGTCGAATTATTTCCCATTCAATGGAGTAGTTGTTTTTAATCTGCATTACCTTGTCTCCTACCCTATATATTTCTTCTCCTATCTTTTTTTCTCCCTTATGCTTTGCTTTTGGATTTAAGACCTCCTGCAGATGTTTATTTAAGGAATTGATGCCTACCTCCCCCTTCTTCATAGGGGTTAGTACTTGAATATCGTTAATAGGATCTAGGCCATAGTAATTTGGAAGCCTTTCCTTACACAATTCTATTATTAAATTAAGTATTTCCTTAGCTTCCTTAGCCCTTATAAAGAAGAAATCCTTACCCTTATTTAATACTGGATATTCTCCTTTATTTATCTTGTGGGCATTTAGGACAATTAAGCTATCCTCCCCTTGACGAAATATTTCATCTAGTTTAACTACCCTTATGGCATTGCTGTCTATTATATCCCTAAGTACATTGCCAGGCCCAACAGAGGGAAGCTGGTCCACATCCCCTACCAGTATTAGTCTAGTTCCTGGTACTATGGCCTTTAGTAAATTGTTCATTAGGAGTATATCTATCATGGAAGCTTCATCTACTATAAGCAGGTCTGTATCTAAGGGATTGTCCTCATCTACACCAAAGTCCATACCTTCCTCTATAAATGAATATTCTAAGAGCCTGTGGATAGTCTTTGCCTCTAATCCTGTAGTTTCAGTCATGCGCTTGGCTGCCCTTCCTGTTGGTGCTGCCAGGCTTCCCCTTAAACCCTCTTCCTGGAATATTTTTATTATGGCCTTTATAATGGTAGTCTTTCCAGTGCCTGGCCCACCTGTTATTACTATTATGCCATTTTTTATGGCTTCCCTTATGGCTTCTTTTTGCTTTAGGGCAAATTTTATATTGTCCTCCTTTTCAATCCTTTCTATGGCCTTGTCAACATCTATATCCAAGTTGTCTATTTCCACCTGGGCTAGCTCTACAATCTTTTTGCTTACATTGTTTTCTGCCACATGGAAGGGGGTATAGTATATCCTTACTTCCTCATTATAGTTTAAAGTATGGATGGTACCCTTTAGGGCCATTTCCCTAAGGCCATCTTCAATTAAAGCTTCATCAAGATCAAGTAGCTTCCCAGCACTTATAATTAATTCTTCCTTGGGCACATATACATGGCCATTGGAGGCATAGGTATTTAGGGTATACCTTATACCTCCTTCAATTCTATAGGGGGATTCCTTGCTTATGCCCATGTTTTGTGCAATTTTATCTGCATTTTTAAAGCCAATTCCTATTATATCTTCCGATAGCTTGTAGGGATTTTCTGAAATAACTTTTATGGTTTCCTTACCATATTCCTTGTATATTTTCATGGCATAGTTAGGAGTGATACCATACTGTTGCAGGAAGATCATTATCTCCCTGATTTCCCCTTGTTCCCTAAAGGCTTCTACAATTTTTTTAAGTTTCTTTTCCCCTATACCCTCTATTTCCTTTAGCCTTTCTGGATTAAACTGTATAATGTCCAGGGTATCTAGCCCAAATTTTTCTACAATCTTCTTGGCGGTTTTAGGACCAATATAGGGTATAAGGCCTGATGATAAGTATTTTTCTATGCCATTTACTGTTGAGGGCACTACTATGGACACCCTGCTTATCTCCAGCTGTTCTCCATAGGAAGGGTGGTAGACCCATTCTCCTTCTGCCCTTAGGGTTTCACCTATATTTATAATAGGAATATATCCCACTATGGTAGCCTTGCCATCAGGAGTATCCAATACTGCAACAGTATATGTATTAGATTCGTTTCTAAATTTTATATCCTCTACAATGCCTTCTATGGTTAACAAAATAATTCTCCTTTGCTTTGGTCTTTAGACTATTATACCATATGGGATTATTTTATTGATTCCCTTATTCTCAATATTTCATTTATTAAAAGGGCTATATCCCCCTTAGTAGCAGGCATATTATACTCCCCTGTAAAATAGTCTACATCCTCTTTCACTATATAGGAGCCAATAAGCTTTCTTATTATATGCCCATTTTTAATATGCTTATTAACAGTATCAAGTGTATTTAAGCATACAATATTTTTTTCATTCCTTAATTTAATAATGGTCTTTTCTTCCTTTTCATATACCCTATCAATATACTTAATATTTACATAGCCTCTGGAACCATCATTTCTACATATGGGCCTTCTGACCTTTATAGGAATAAATATATTTTCCTTATCCAGGGGTATGGGTATTAGGTTTTTTACATTTAATATATTGCCATAGTATTCCCTGGCAGCTTTAAGATCTAATAGATATATTTTACTAAGCTTTATTAAAGTGGTCTTTACAGTTTTTTCTATTTCATAGGTCTCCCCCTCATAGGTTAGTATATAGCTGCAATTTCCCTTCATAGGAAGGTAAACTGGAAGAATGGCCATTATTCCCTTTGATATTATTTTCTCTAGTTCCATGAAAATCCCCTCCTGGATTTATTATACCGGAACATATGTTCCTATGTCAAGGAGGGGATCCTTAAAAGAGCTAATATAGTATTTTATTTAACACTTGGGAAAATAACATTTTTCATATTGACTTTATACCAGATATAACCTTAGCCAGCTCATTTATGCTTTCCGTTAGCTGATTAAGTTTCCCTTCTATTCTTATAAGCAGGTACATGGAAATAACTATAGGAAAGCCTAAATTAGCTATATGGCTATACATTTCTTCCATATCCATCCTCCTTTACTGTTTTGAAAAAGCTTCCTATCTTAGGCAAGATAGGAAGCTTTCTATTAAAATTCCATTTCTTCAGTTGTTGTTCTGATAATTCTCGCTGCATTGGCAGATACTAAATTTCCTGAAGAGGTAAAGAATATATCCCTAGCAATTATATCATCCATTACAGCCTTTATTTCCTGATCTGTTATATCATCTCTAGGCTCATCTATGGTTAATTTAAATTTCTTGCCTGCAGAATCTAAAAATTCCATCTCCAGCTTTGCTTTTTCCATATAGCCACCTCCTTTCCTTTAAAGAAGATACATTACTAAAGCTCCTCTACCAATTCAATTTCTTCAAGCCTTTTTATTTTGTATACAGGCAAGTTTTGAAGGCTTGATAAGGCTTGGGCTGCATGAAATAGGTCTTCACTTGTTGCATCAGTTTTTACCTTGTTAAAGGTCTTTGATTTTATAATCTGTCTATTTCCTTCAAGGCCTCCGTCTAGTTCAATCTTTAGCCTTACATTGTCCTTTACATCTACAACTGCCATTTTCTCACCTCCTTCTATTTCTTATATAGAAGGAAGGCTATTCTTTTACTATTTGCCTTTTTAATTTTCTAAGGGCACTTATCTTGGTATTAACTACAGTCCTATAGGATATTCCCATATTTTTAGCTATTTCAGCTATGGGAATATTCTTTACATAGAAATCTACTATGACCTTTTTTTGCCTAGGCGTCAGGCTATTTAAGGCCTTCAGTAGCAACATGGTCTCTTCCTTTTTAAGGACTGTGTCTATAGGCTCCTCCTCCTCTGCCACTATTAAATCCATAATTTCCCCTTCTTCTAAAGGCTTGTTTAATGAAAGGATGGCCTTATCCCTATGCTTGTTTAGGTAGTGGTATCTTAGCATGGCCTTGATATAGCCCAGTAGCTGCACACCCCTGTTTTGGTCGTATTCTTCAATGGCTTTAAGAATTACCTCATATCCTTCCTGGATCAAATCTTCATATTCTCTTTGATTGTTGTAGTTTCTCTTAATGGAGCTTATAACCAAGGGGGTAAGCCTGGTAAGCAGATCCACCTTGGCCTTCACATCCCCTTTTTTGGCCCTTTTATAAAGGCTTTCAATTTCCTTATACATAGACCCTCCCACATATCTAAGGTACCTTAGAAATTCCCTAGGTAGGATAATTGTAGCTTAAGGGGAGGAAAAAGAAAAAAGCAGACTTTTAGCTAGTCTTATATAGACTTGGACTTTTTCTGGAAAAATAAAAAGGAGTCAAAGGAAGTCTTCCCTTTGACCCTTGGAAATCTAGATGAGTTTGGATAAAAGCTTCAAGGTTAAATTCTTTAAAATTTCATAGAAATAAATTTGGTATTTGTTGTAAATAACAAAGGACACATCTAAAGAAACAGTGCCCCATTTAATATTTTCATCCTTATAGGTAGTCTTGTAACCCTCATAATGGATTTGGCTGGGATTTTAATGGTTCATCCTTTCAATTCCTTATAGGTAGTCTAACAACCATTCCATACATTGATAATACTACATCCACCATTTTTTGTCAAATGCAAACTTTCTGAATTTAATGCTAGGATTTTTGTTTTTATTCCTGTATAAGTATTGAAATATACAGCTTTTCCCTAAAAAACAAAATTGTCGTCCATCTCCAGGGGTTTTTACACTACTGGAGGTCCACGACAATTTTTTAGTAATCAAAGGACAGCCCTCAGGCCGCTGAAATAAGAGAGAAGAATCGTCCCTCTATCTTATTCAAAGGCTTCTTTTCTTAATATCTCCGCCTTATCAGTCCTCTCCCAGGGTAGATCCAAATCTTCCCTGCCAAAGTGGCCATAGGCAGCTACTTGCCTGTATATGGGCCTTCTTAGGTTTAAGTTTTCTATAATGGCTGCAGGCCTTAGGTCAAAATGCTTCCTTACTAGTTCTTCT
>JAAYFE010000028.1 GCA_012728365.1 Tissierellia bacterium | reverse complement strand
TCGTGTCCAAAGGGAAGGTATTCTACTTCTTAATTCAGGGTATTTGTTTCTTAAAATTCTACTACTTGTTCCTTTAAAATATCCTATTGATTTAGATACACAATTCCTTTTTTATGTGTGTATTTATTAGTCATTAGATAACCACCACCTATCTAATTATAATATATATTAATATTAAATAGGTGCAAATATCCAATAAGCCTTCATCCCAATGACTAAAGTCATGGGCTTTCGGCTAGGTTTTTTTGTAAGATTTTATTTTTGTCTTTTAGTTTATTTATTTTTTCGCTTAGGTAATATGCATCGTCAATGGCAGTAACTATGGAAATTCCCCCTATAATTTCTCCTTCTAGTATAATGGGGTACATGTTTACAAAGTATTCTGTATCTCCTTCCCTTCTGAAGGCCCTTAGTATTTCTTTTCCTGTTTTTAGTACCTCAGGCAGTTTGGCACCTTTTCTTACAGAGCGTAGGGGCTTACCAACTATTTCATTGTATTTCACTCCTGTGATTTTTGTGTAGGCTTCATTAACGTATATAACGTTAGCATTTTTATCAATGATTAAAACCCCTTCAGATAGTGAGTTTAATATTAATCTTATCCATCCCACTATTTTCATTATTTTAAATACCCCTTTACAATTAATTATTTATAATTTCATTGTATATAAAATTAGTTAAATTTTCTACAAAAATGAAATTAATTAAGAAAATGGTCATTATAAAAATATGATTAAGGACAAAAAATATGTGGGCACTTTTTTAGTACCCACATATTTTGGTGTTTACACCACTAGGATTTTCTTTTGTATCTTAACTTGTAGCATGAGGGTGCCTGGAGGTGCTTATCCCTTCACTGTATTATATGTCCAACTTTTAAAGTGGTGCTTTAATTTTTGTAAAAAATCCCCTTGGTTCTAAACCAAAGGGTTGAGCGAGACGATTAAATATGAACAATTATTGGCAGTTTATGCATATACCATAAAAATTTATGTCTTTTTTATATACCACAAAACCTTTCAGGCCATCACCAATATTTTCAGCTACCTGAAAATCATATATATTTCCACAGCTTTCACACTTAAAATGGCCATGAAGTCTTGTATTGATATCATATCTTAGTTCCTTTTCATTAAGAGACAATTCATTGACAATACCTCTATCTTTGAATAAATTTACGGTATTGTATATACTTGTCCTAGATAGGGTAGGAATTTCATGAATTATATGATGGTATATATCTTCTACAGTAGGATGGTTTCTATTTTCCAGTAGATATTTTAGTACCTTTAATCTTATATTTGAGGGCCGAATGTTATTTTTCCTTAAATATTCTATTAACTCATCATTTGTAAAATGCATTTTAATCCATCCAATCTATTTTGCAGTATAGTAGCATCTTTTAGGTGATGTGATTAGATCTTCCTTTTTTAATTCATTAATGGCCTTGTCTACTTCCTTTTTATCCAACTTGGTCTTTTCTGCAATTTCACCTTTTTTTAAAGGAACATCACTTCCTTTTAATACATTTAACACCAGTTCCTTAGTATCCATAAACTTCCTCCTTGTATGTATTTGTAAATAATTTAAAATTGTAATGGTTACAATTTTATTATAGTTATAAAAGAAAGGCTTGTCAATGTAGTTTATTGTTTGGCCTATGGAAACTTAAACAGCTCATTCCGGGAAAAATCCTAAAATTAGCAAAGTTCCTAGGCCCTAACAAGGGAATTTTTTACGGATTTTTTCCCTCCATTGGCTGATAAGTTTAACCATAGGCTTAAAATGTAATCTTGCTGTATTTTTTATTAAATTATAGACTATTTATAGGTGAACTACTCGGTAATTGAATTACCGAGGATCTAATATCCATGATGGCCATGGTCCATTTCAGCCTCTTCCTTTGTTCTATGGACTGTGCCATGGGGATGTTCTGGTGGGGCATATATGGAGTACAGTTTAATGGGCCTATTGCCAGTGTTAATTAAATTGTGCCACATGCCTGCTGGTATAAATATTGCGTAGTCATCATAAACCTTGGCTCTAAAGTTTAAATCATGGGGACTAGTTCCCATTAAAACTAATCCTTCTCCCTCTTCTATACGTATAAACTGATCCACATGAGGATGCATTTCCAGTCCTATGTCACTACCCACATCAATGCTCATTAATGTCAACTGTAGATAAGTTCCTGTCCACAAGGCTAGGCGGAAGTAATCATTTGCCCTGGTAGCTTCCTCAATATTTATTACAAAGGGACAGGGACCATAGTCTCTTAATCTTATTGGATATTTTCCATGTGGATAGTTACCTGAATAATAATTATTATACATAAACCTCACTCCTTATTTCTTTCTATTGTATTATATGTACAAGTCATAGCATAGGTGAATCATATATAGGCTGATTATTTAATTAAATAAAAAGGGTAAAATAAATTTGAGGTGATAGCATGTATAAAAAGCCTAGTAAAGAGGAATTGAAAAAAAGATTAACCTCTCTTCAATATAGGGTAACCCAGGAAAATGCAACAGAAAGGCCCTTTGACAATGAATACTGGGACCACTTTGAAGAAGGCATATATGTAGATATAGTTTCAGGTGAACCCCTTTTTTCTTCCAGGGATAAGTACGATGCAGGCTGTGGCTGGCCCAGCTTTACAAGGCCTATCCATGAGGAAAATATAGTGGAAAAGCTTGATACCAGCCATGGTCTGATAAGGACAGAGGTAAGGAGTAAATATGGAGACTCCCACCTGGGCCATGTATTCCCAGATGGACCTAAGGATAAGGGAGGACTTAGGTATTGTATAAACAGTGCAGCCTTAAGGTTTATTAAAAAGGAAGACTTGGAAAAGGAAGGCTATGGGGAATATTTGAAGCTGTTTGAGGATTAATGCAAAAGGGATATAATCCCTTTTGCATTTTAGTGTGCCCGGCATGGGCGTAAGCTAGTCGGTGAAAGTCCGATACGGGGGTTGATAGTGCCAACCGTTAGCTTAAGACAAGGGTGTCCACCGCGAGGTGGAATCTGAAGGAAGTCGGCGGCAAAACTCCGGTCTG
>JAAYFE010000216.1 GCA_012728365.1 Tissierellia bacterium | reverse complement strand
GGCCATGGCTTAAAAATAACCTTTTACCCTTATATAAAATTGTGGAATAAGTAGCCATTATGGGAAAATCAAGTACCATTTGGTCTACTTCACTATCACAGTTTCCCCTTACTGCTATTATCTTATCACTATGTTCATTTAGAATTTTTATTACCTCTTTTGGGTTATATTCCTTAGGTAAGGGATTTCTAGCTCCATGATACAGAGCATCTCCCAATAATACTATGTAATTAGCCTTTTCATCCTCAAATCTTCCTAGGGCCTTCTCTAAATAATATACTGAACCATGTATATCTGATAAAAAGAATAATTTCATTCTTATACCTCCTCCTATATAAGCTATATTTAGCTTAATCCTTATATTCTATTTGTGCCAACCAAATCTCCTTTACATCCCTCCTATGAATCTCTTACCTATCATACAAAAATTATATCACTTTTTGTTAACCTTATGGATATACTTAGAGAATTTAATTGGAAGCAAAAGCTATAATTATAAAAATTATAAAAAAATTGTTGACATTATTTTTTAAAGCTGCTATTATAGTTATTAAAATTATTTAAATGCTGTGAGGGAGAGAAAGATATCTTATCTTATTTACAGAGAGTTGGGTTAGGTGAGAGCCAACAATAAGAGGATATGTAATATTCACTCCTGAGCAGATTCGTTAAAAGGGAATTCTCCAGTAGTAAAGAGATTCTCCAGTAGACGAATCCGAAGGCCCATCGTTACAAGGGATAGGACTGTTAGGTCTGATTTGAGGGGTGACTTGTGTCACAAATAGGGTGGTACCGCGGAATAGAATCTTTCGTCCCTATAAAATAAGCTTTTAGCTTGTTTTATAGGAGCGAAAGATTTTTTTTATTACCTAACACGCCAAATTTATGCGACTTGCAAGGAGCAAATAAATTTATATAGCAAACTGCTTTATTATTCATATTAGACTAGTCTAATAGATAAATGGCCAAATACAACAATGCAATAAATAATATATAGGGAGGAACTGAAAATGAAAAAGTACAAGCTAAGTAAGTTAATGGTATTAGCATTAGTAGGAATGATAATTTTAAGTGGCTGCAGCATGGGAGGCAGCAAGGCACAGGAAAGTAAAGATGAAACAAAATTTACAATAGGAATTGTTCAACTAGCAGAGCATCCAGCCATAGACGATGCAAGAAAAGGATTTGAAGATGGACTAAAGGAGCTAGGCCTTAATGCAGAAATTGTATATCAAAATGCCCAGGGTGATATTCCAACTACTGTAAGTATATCTGAAAAATTTGTTAAGGATCAAGTAGACTTAATATATGCCATAGCAACACCAGCAGCCCAAAGTGCTAAACAAGCAACAAAAGATATACCTATATTGTTCAGTGCCGTTACTGATCCAGTTGAATCTGGAATTGTTGATGATTGGGAAAATGTAGGTGGCAATGTCACTGGTACCTCAGACAAGGCACCAGTAGAAGCCCAATTAAAAATGTTTAAAGAAATTGATCCAAGCATTGAAACCATAGGTATTATATACAATACAAGTGAAGCAAATTCAGAAATCCAATTAAAGGAAGTTGAAAAGTTAGCACCTCAGGAAGGCTTAAAGGTTGAAAAGATTGGCGTAAACTCAGTAAATGAAATGCCTCAAGCTTTAGACTCATTATTAAGTAAGGTTGATGCCTTATATGCCCTTAGTGACAATTTAGTTGCTACATCTGTAGAATTAGTTGCTAATAAGCTTATTGAAAAGAAAATGATATCTATTTGTGCTGAAGAATCACAAGTAGGCGGTGGTCTTTTAATAACCAAGGGTCTAAGCTATTATGAATTAGGTAAACAAACTGCTAAGATGGCAAAGGAAATACTAGTTGATAAAAAAGATATATCCACTATACCTGTTGGCTTAGCTGAAGAAACTGTAATCACAGTTAATGAAAATACTTTAGAAAAATTAGGTTTAGATAGTAACTTACCAATATTTAAAGATGCCATCAAGGTAGGAAAATAATTTTAAAATGGAGGAAGTAGCATGAATTTAATCATAACTAGCTTAGAACAAGGCTTAATATTTGGAATACTAGCTATGGGAGTATTTTTAACATATAAGGTATTAAATGAAGCCGATTTATCTGTAGAAGGCACCTTCCCCTTTGGTGCCTTCGTATTTGCTAAATTTATTATGATGGGTATAAACCCTATAATAAGTACTATCATGGCATTCTTACTAGGTACCCTGGCAGGCCTTACTACCTGTATGCTTTTTATTAAGCTAAAAATAAAACCTCTATTGGCTGGAATCCTAACTATGACTATCTTTTATTCTGTTAATCTTAGATTAAATGGAAAGGCCAATATACCCCTATTTAGTTATGGAAGTGTATTTGATATGGCTTCTACTTCAATTATTTTAATCATTACTGTTTTAGGCATAAAGCTTTTATTGGATACTTTTCTTAAAACAGAAAAGGGCTATTTATTAATGGCTACAGGTGACAATGTATCCTTTGTTAAATCCCTAGGAGTAAATAGCAATAAATACAAGGTACTTGGATTTATGTTAGCCAATGGCCTTATAGCCCTAAGTGGTGCCTTAATGGCCCAATATCAAGGTTTTGTTGATATAACAATGGGCACTGGGGTTATTGTAATTGCCCTGGCTTCGATTATAATTGGAGACACAATAAAAAAGAACTCCAGTTGGTTTAAAAGTACCTCTAGGGCCATAGTAGGAGCAATTGTTTATAAAATTATCGGTGGTGTAGCCATAGATCTAGGCTTGGCACCTACAGATTTAAAGGCAATAAGTGCAATTATTGTAATAGTGTTTATAGCCTATAATAATTTTGCTGTAGATTTATTGGGAAGAAAAGGGAGGCAGGAAAGGAGAAGGGTAAATGCTAAAAATACAGAACCTATCAAAGACTTTTAATAAGGATAGTGAAAATGAAATTAAGCTATTTGAAAATTTTAGTCTTCAAATAGAAAAAAACAAGTGTACAGCCCTAATAGGCCCCAATGGATGTGGTAAAAGCACCCTCCTGAATATTATAGCTGGCAGCATTTTAATGGATAGTGGACAAATAATCTTAAATGGAAAGGATATATCGAACTTAAAAGAGGAAGAAAGGGCCCTTTATATAGGCAGGGTATATCAAGATCCTTCCATGGGTGTCTCTCCTTCCTTAACAATACTAGAAAATATGTCCTTGGCAGATAAAAAAGGTGAAGGATTTGGCCTTAAAAAACTAATAAAAAAGGATAATATGGATAAATATGTTGAAGCATTAAAATCCTTAGGTTTAGGTCTTGAAAACAAGCTAAATACTAAAGTAAAATTCTTATCTGGAGGCCAAAGACAATCCTTATCCTTGCTTATGGATGCCATAAAACATCCTGATTTATTGTTACTTGATGAGCATACAGCAGCCCTGGATCCAAAAACCTCCTATGTAGTAATGAAGAAAACCAAAGAATTATTAGATAAGTACCAAATGTCTACCATAATGATATCCCACAATATGAAGGATGCCATAGAATATTCAGATAGGATAGTAATGTTAGATGGAGGCCAAATAGTGCTTGATACCCCAAGTTCAAACATAAGTGAAGAGGAGTTAATGGCAATTTATAAGTCTAAACTAGATAAATATATAGACAAGCCAAAGGGCCCTAGTGCCTCAAAGGGTATTATTTTCTTTTCTGGATAAATATAATCCCCTATTTCAATAGCCTTTAATGCCCCGATATAGCTTTGTCTAATCCTACATATAT
>JAAYFE010000027.1 GCA_012728365.1 Tissierellia bacterium | reverse complement strand
TCGTGTCCAAAGGGAAGGTATTCTACTTCTTAATTCAGGGTATTTGTTTCTTAAAATTCTACTACTTGTTCCTTTAAAATATCCTATTGATTTAGATACACAATTCCTTTTTTATGTGTGTATTTATTAGTCATTAGATAATCACCACCTATCTAATTATAATATATATTAATATTAGATAGGTGTCAAATATCTAATAAGCCTTCATCCCAATGACTAAAGTCATGGGCTTTCGGCTAGGTTTTTTTGTAAACAATATTTGAGTATAAATATTCCTATGATATTGTTTAAATATAAAACCTTTTAAGTTGAGAATAAATTTCTTTAAAATAGGGGCAATTTTTTTAAACCATTCTTTTCCTATTTCTATATATCTATTCATAGGATACTTCCTTTACTTTTTGTGGTGGTGTAAATTTATAGCCTACTCCCCAAACTGTGGTCAAATATTCATGCTTTAATGGGGATAGTTTTTTTCTTAATCTCCTAATATGTACATCTACTGTACGTTGATCTCCATAATAATCACATCCCCAAACAGCTGATAGTAAGTCTTCTCTGGAGAAAACCCTTAGGGGATTTTGGGCTAGGAAATATAATAGGTCAAACTCCCTAGGAGTTAATTCTACCTCTTTACCATTAACAAGTATTTTCCTAAGGGAAGATAAAATCTCTAATTCCGGATATTTAATGTTTATTTGTTCTGCTTTATCATACATATTGGTTCTGCGCATAACTGCTTTAATTCTTGCCATCAATTCCCTTGGGCTAAAGGGTTTTGACACATAATCATCGGCTCCCATTTCCAATCCTAATACCCTATCTGCTTCCTCCCCTTTAGCAGTCAGCATAATAATTGGAACCATGCGTATTTCTCTAAATTTTCGACATAAGGTTATTCCGTCTATTCCAGGCAACATAATGTCTAATATAATTACATCTGGGTTCTCTTGATTAAAGGCAGATAAAGCAAGGTCTCCATTATTAACTCCAACAACTTGAAATCCTTCCATATCAGCATATAATTTTATCAATTCTAAAACATTTGGATCATCATCTACTACCAATATTTTGGCTGAACTTTGCAATTCCCTCACCTCCAATGCCATATCCATGTAAAGGGACTAGATTAAGTTCTAAATATTTTTTGATGATAAATAATTATACCATTTAATTGTCTATTAATCTAGTTAACCTCAATTATGGTTTAGGCAATATTGGAGCTTTAAATATAAGACTAGATACAATATAGCTTAGGAATCTGTTGAAAAATGCGGTCTTTTATTGCTTATATATGGACATAAATAAAAAAATAGGGGGAAAATTGAAAATAAATAGCTCTTGTAACAATTGTTAATAATTTAGAAACAAATGTTAAATAATTATTAAAAGTTAAGCAATATTATTATCCTATAATTTTTATTGAAGGGCATATGAAGGATATAAGGGACATAAGCATTACCTGAATATAAAGAAAGGAGGGGAAAGGTAAAAACCACGCCATTAAGGCTACTTATGTGTCTTAAATTAAACGGTGCTCTTTCATTATGACCTTTATGCCTACTAATACCAAGCTAGGAGTATTAATATAGAATCAATCCTTAGATCATACTCCCCCACAAAAAATTTCAAAGCTTTACTATAACTTAATGTGCTGCAGACTGCAGCACATTAAGTTATGCCTCCTTAGATTACATGTCTTATTAGATTATCCTATGGGTTTAATTCTAATTGAATCTTCCTGTTTTTTGAGATACAATTAATTGAAATACTATATATAATTTCGGAGGATGAAATGAACAGGAATTTGGACTTAACAGAAGGCAAAATTACCAGCACCTTAGTCAAATTAGCCTTGCCTATTATGGGTACATCCTTTATACAAATGGCCTATAGCTTAACGGATACCATGTGGTTAGGTAGATATAGTACCCAGGCTGTTGCAGCAGTGGGAACGGCAGGCAACCTATTGTGGTTTGGATATGGCCTAATACTTATAACCCAGGTAGGTTTAGGTGTCAGTGTAGCCCATGCTTATGGTAGGAAGGATATGGAGGAGGCTAAAAGATACATATCCAATGGTTTTAAATTGGATATACTTATTGCCATTTTCTATTCCTTGTTTTTAGTCTTCTTTAGAAAAGAGATAATAGGATTTTTTAACTTAAATCAAAGAGAAGTTATTGAAATGGCCCAAACTTATTTATTAATTGTTGGTATGGGAGTTATATTCCAATTTTTAAATCCTGTATTTTCCACTATATTTAATAGTGGAGGAAATAGTGTTACCCCCTTTAAATTAAACACCATAGGCTTAGTAGCCAACATGATTTTAGATCCAGTTCTTATATTTGGAATAGGGCCTATACCCTCTATGGGGGCAGCTGGAGCTGCCATTGCAACTACCTTTTCTCAAGCCTTAGTTACCATAATATTTATTTATATTGGCAAGAAAAACAAGGAAATATATACAAGGGTTAAATTCTTTACTAAACCAGACTTATACTGTATTAAAAGGATTATAAAGCTAGGACTTCCACCTTTTGTTCAAACTGCTATACATTCAAGTATTAACATGGTACTTACCAGGTTTATTGCTAATTTTGGAGATGTGGCTGTTGCAGTTTTAAATATAGGCACACAGATTGAATCTATTACCTGGTTGTCGGCAGAAGGTTTTGGTTCAGCTATTTCTGCCTTTATAGGTCAGAACTTTGGAGCTAAGAAAACCAATAGGATAAAGCAAGGCTATAAGAAAGGTATTCAGATATTAGGTACCATAGGCTTTTTTTCCTCCCTTCTCTTAATAGTAGGTGCAAGGTCACTCTTTAGGATTTTTACACCAGATGATCCTGTGGCCATTAGGGAGGGTATACACTACTTAAGGATTTTAGGCCTGTCCCAGTTCTTTATGGCCACTGAAATAGGTACTGCTGGGGCTTTTAATGGACTTGGAAAAACTGTGCCTCCAACTTTAATTGGAGTTATATTTAATTTACTTAGAATTCCTATGGCCTTGGTTTTAAGCAGCACTAACCTTGGCCTGTTGGGTATATGGTGGGCCATTAGCCTATCAAGCATGATAAAGGGTACAGTATCTCCTTTGATCTATTACCATATGATAAATAACAAATTGTGCCATTTGGTGGAAAATAATTAAAGAACCTGGTGAGCATAATAAAAAAAGGCCTATTTTAGGCCTTTTTATAAATAAATATAATTATCAATTGCTAATTGCCTTTACTTTCCTTGAAGCCACCACATCTACTCCTAAGCCCAATATATTTTTAATGACAACCTGTCCCCTTTTAACAGGGGCAGAAACTTCTGTGGAATTTATTATTTTTAGACAATCCTCAATTTTATTTTTTGGAATTGGTGCCGTTGTTTTAACGGGAAGGCGGCTCATATTTCCATTTTTAAGGAGTACCCTACCTGTTAATACCTTCATAGGCTCTGACATCATACGAATTGCAAAATCCCTTCCTCTGTTGCAGCTATTTCCTTCAACCCTAAAACCTGAAGGCTCGCCAGGGTCTTCACTAATAATAAGTTCACATCCTATAGGGCATACTTTACATTTTTTTATTGTCTTGTCCATAACTATTCCTCCTGCATTAAACTACTGAATCATAATTATATCATATTATAAAATTATAGATAAGTGATAGGAAAATTGTGTTATAATAAAAATATAGTTAGATATACAAAATGTTTTTCAGTGAACTATTAGGAGTTTTAATAAATATATATAATTAATTATTATATGGAATTTATTAAAAGGTAAAAATTATTGCCTAAATGAAAGGGGGGTTGGTATTGGAGTTGACAGCAGAGGAAAAAATATGTCCTATTTGTGGTGAACCTAATAACTGTCAGCATGGACAAGAAAAATGCTGGTGCCAAGAAGTTGTAGTTCCTAAAGATCTTATTGACATGCTGCCAGAAGATAAGAAGGGCAAGGTATGCATATGTAAATCCTGCATAGAAAAACATAATAATAGGTAAGGGAGGGATAAACTAGTGGATGTATTGGAGGCAATAAATACTAGAAGAAGTATTAGAAAATTTACTGGGGAAGTTATAAGTGATGATCAAATAAAGACCATACTAAAGGCTGGTTTTCAAGCACCTTCTGCCCACAATAGGGAGCCTAGGGAATTTGTTGTAGTAAGGGATAAGGAAGCCTTAGAAGAGATTGCTAATTTCCACCAATATGCCAAGATGCTGCCTAAGGCAGGTTGTGGAATTGTAGTATGTGGCGATGAGACCTTACAGCCTGAGTTTGGATTTTTGGTTTCAGATTGCTGTGCATCAATAGAAAATATGCTACTGGCGGCCCATGGTATAGGCCTTGGAGCAGTTTGGTGTGGAGTATATCCAAAGGAAGAACTAATGAAGCCTATGTCTGAGCTATTAAATTTGCCAGACCATATAATTCCCATAGGCCTGGTGGTGGTAGGAATGAAGGAAGAAGATAAACAGCCTAAAGATAGGTACAATGAGTCTAAAATACACTATGATAAGTGGTAAAAGAAGAAGGAGGAATAAATTTGAATATAGAACAATTAAATTTACCAAAAGCAGGAGAAGAAATTGTAGTAATGAATACTAATTATGGAACAATTAAAATTAGACTTTTCCCTGAAGCTGCTCCTAAGGCAGTGGAAAACTTCAAAACCCATGCCAAAAATGGTTACTATAAGGGGGTTACCTTCCACAGGGTTATTGATGAATTCATGATTCAAGGTGGAGATCCTAGTGGTAATGGAACAGGTGGAGAAAGCATATGGGGAGAGCCTTTTGAAGATGAGTTTCACAAAGACTACCACCATATAAGGGGAGCATTATCCATGGCTAATAGTGGGCCAAATACTAATGGCAGGCCAATAGTACCAGTAGTAATTGAAAGTATGGAGGTAGTCCAATACAAATAAAAATTTATAGATAATAAAGATTCTATAAAATATTCTAATTTGCTTATATTTTTTAAGCTAATATAATAAAAGTGAACAATTATCAATTTATATGTGAGGAGTATGACAATGGCTGAACGTAAATTTGATGCAGATGAAATATATGAAGTACTTAGGGATAGAATTATACATCTTGACTATGAACCTGGATTAGTTTTAAATGAAACAGATATAGCTGAAGAGTTCAATACTTCCAGAACCCCCGTAAGGAGTGCATTCAAACGTTTGCAAAGGGATAAATTGTTAAATATAGTTCCAAGGTTTGGTGCCCAGGTAACAGCAATAGATTTTAAACAGATGAAACATGTTTTTGAAATTACCAGGGTATTGGATTCCTATGCTGCCAGATTAGCAGCAGAAAGAATAAGTGATGAAGAAATTAAAAAGCTTGAAGAAATAGTATCTAGGATGAAAACCTATGATATTAGTAAGGATTATCAAAAAGCTATAGATGATGATGAAGACTTTCACCAAATAATATTCTCAAGCTGCGGCAATCCCTGGTTGGAGGAAATACTTACATCCCTACATTATCATACTGAAAGGCTGTGGCATTATTGTGAACCCTATTTTGATAGTATTGAACTTTTTACTAATACCTTAAGTAAAATTTTAGAAGCAATAAAAAATAAAGACTATGATGGGGTAGAAAGATATTCAAGGGAACATATAGATGATTTTGTACTGAAAATTAAAAAAGAAATGTTATAAAAATAACCAAATCAGGTTTTAAATGGAAGAACATTTAAAACCTGATTTTTTTATTCAAAAAATTTTAATAGGGAAAAAGGCTATTTTTAGATAAAATTCAAAACCAAAAAAACTTTTTATTAAAATACACTTGAAAAACAATTGAAATGCATATAAAATTATAAATAAGAACACATGATGTACTTTTAACAAATTAAAACAATACAACTAAAGAAAGGGTGGAAAGCATGTCCATATTCAATGAGAACACAAAAGTAATCATCATTGGCGACAGAGACGGAATACCAGGTCCAGCAATAGAAGAATGTGTTAAAACCACTCCTGCAGAAGTTGTATTTTCATCTACTGAATGTTTTGTCTGAACT
>JAAYFE010000215.1 GCA_012728365.1 Tissierellia bacterium | reverse complement strand
TTGAAGTATTTCATCTTTTTAAACTTTTCATAGATTTTCTCCACCACATTATTTTCTTCCCTTGTACCTACTACACTTCTAATTTGGGTTAATTCTATTGTCAAATTCCTTATTTTTTGGCTTAAATCTTTGTACACCATAGCCCTCCTTATTGGTAATGTGTGCTTTAAATTATAATATCACGTAAATTGGATAACTACAATAAAAAAGCTTGTATATTTGCAAGAGTTAATAATTTTTTTAAATTTAAACTTTTCAAAACTGTAGTGAAAGTTATCCATACTATTTATATTGTATAAATTTTATATTATTACAAAAAATAAAACTGCCAAAGAATATGAAAGGGAGGAAAGTAAAGTGAAATATACAAAAAGGAAGATGAGGTTTCTGCTTTTGACAATAGTATTTACTTTAGCCTTTTTATCCATTTTTACTATATATAAGCCAACAGATTACATGTCTGAAGCAGACTATTATAAAGCCCTTGCACCAAGAGTTCTATACTGGGGCTCTACAGGGCAGGATGTTAAAAATGTTCAATGGCAGTTGGTAAAATGGGGATATTTAGTTGGAGAGGTAGATGGTGTATATGGTCCAGAAACCTATAGGGCAGTAAGAAGATTCCAAGAGAAAAATGGACTAAGGGTAGATGGAGTTGTAGGTCCTGAAACAGCAGCAGCTTTAGGCATCACCTTAAGTGAAACAACAACCTCTGCAGGCCTAAATAGACAAAGTGATGAATATCTACTTGCAAGATGTATTCATGGAGAAGCAAGAGGAGAACCTTATGTAGGTAAGGTAGCTGTTGGGGCTGTAGTGCTAAATAGGGTAAAAAGCCCAGAATTTCCAAATACTATAGCAGGAGTAATATATCAGCCCTTAGCCTTTACGGCAGTAGCCGATGGTCAGATAAATTTAACTCCAAATAAGGATTCTATCAATGCTGCTAGGGATGCCTTAAATGGATGGGACCCAACCTATGGAGCTCTTTACTATTGGAACCCACAAACAGCTACAAGTAAGTGGATCTGGACTAGGACTGTAACCCTAAAAATTGGTAAACACTGGTTTGGAGTATAGGAGGTGACATAATGGAAAGGAGAAGATGGTGGATAGCCCCAAGTATCCTTGGCTTGGCACTTATACTATCCTTGGCCTGGGGCTATAGAGAATATCAACTTAGGAAGGATTTAGAAATTACATTGGATAATTACTATCAAAGAACCTTCTTTGATGTTAAAAAACACGTAGAAAATGTGCAGGCAAATATATCCAAGGCTATGGCAGCCAATTCAGCAGAAAGAAATGTTTTACTTCTATCTGAAATAATGAATGAAGCCTATTTTGCCCAGGATAAATTGGCCCAGATGCCTGTACCCCAATCAGACATTGCAAATACCCAAAAGTTTTTAAATCAGGCAGCAGATTATAGCTACTATTTAATCCAAACCCACTTAGAAGGGGTACCTTTAACTAAGGAACAATGGGGACAGCTGGCAAGTTTAAGGGATAATTCTGCCAAATTCAATCAGGAGCTGGCCAACCTTCAGTCAGAACTGGCCAAGAAAAACTTTACCATAGGCTCCTTAAGTACTAAGCAAACTGCTAGAGTAAAGGAAGGAAATGAAAATGTATTGCAAACAACTCTGGTTAATATAGATAAGAATATGGGAGATATTCCAAGATTAATATATGATGGCCCCTTTGCTGACGAAATGGTAAATAGAAAGGCAGTGGGACTAAGTGGAGAAAATATAAGTAGGGAAGAGGCAGAAAGGAAGGTAAGAGAATTTTTTGGCAGCAAT
>JAAYFE010000214.1 GCA_012728365.1 Tissierellia bacterium | reverse complement strand
TATGTTTCATAGGCCCTTTCCCAATAAAAAGCCACCGTTGGTGATACTGCAAATCCATTTATGGCATAGTCTATGGCTGGCTTAAGTACTTCCTTTAGGGGTAGCTTACCAAACCTCCTGGATAGTTCAGCCCAGGCAGCAGGAACTCCTGGCACAGTTACTGGAGCCCAACCATATTTAGGCATTTCCTTTATGCCATCCCTTTCTAACCTTTCAAGGGATAGGTTTTCTGGAGCATATCCACTGGAGTTTAGTCCATATAGCTTGTCCTTGTACCATACAAGGGCAAAGGCGTCTCCTCCAATACCATTGGAAGTAGGCTCTATCACTGTAAGTCAGGCAGCTGTTGCTATGGCAGCATCTATAGCATTGCCTCCCTTTTTTATAATATCTAGGCCTGCATTGGCAGCTAGGTATTGGCTAGTTGCCACCATTCCCCTATTGCCTATGGTTACCATCCTTTGGGACGGGTATTTATAGCTTAAAAGATTAAAATCCATACAACCCCCTCCTATGTCATAAAATTAAGCTAATTTAAATTATTATATACATTATATTATAGTATGACAAAAAATAAAATGAGCCAGACTAGAATCTGACTCAACTCTTTTATATTCATTTTCTTTAAACAAATTATCTACTAAAAAATTTTCCCTTAATTTTGAGTATCATAATTCTTTACATCTGTAGGACTTAAATCATAGTATACTTTCACAATAAACCCCTGGACTTGTATAGTCCTATAACTATTTAAAGGCAAATTCAAGGTCTTGATATTTGGCAACAAAGGCTTCTACATCCTTAGCTACCTGATTTACATCCTCTTTATCTATTAAAACCCTCTTGAAAAGCTCTGCTATATAATCCATTTCCACTTCCTTCATGCCCCTTCTTGTAACTTCAGGAGTTCCTACCCTTATTTGTGGACTTGCTCCTGAAAAATCATCAGAGCATAATATTTTTGCCTTTTCTAGAAGCTTACCAGGTGCCTGGTCTACATATTCCCCCACATCTACTAACAACAAGTGAGTTTCAGTATATCCCCTTTTAGCTCCTAACACATTGAAACCTCTCTTAGCCATGGCTTCAGCTAAAGCCTTAGAATTTTTAATTATCTGTTTTCCATATTCATGGCCAAATTCTTTCATTTCCAAGAGGGAGGCTGCAAAGGCTGGAATTCTATTTAAGTGATGGCTGGTAACTAAAGATGGTGATAGTGTATTTCCAATTTTCTCCATTAGGTCCTTTCTGTTAGAAACAACAAATCCACCCTGAGGACCTGGGAAGGACTTATGTGTACTTCCAAATAATATATCTGCCCCTTCATCTAGGGGATTTGGAAATACCCTTCCAGCTATAAGACCAGTTACATGGGAAGCATCATAGGCAAGTATTATACCTAATTCATCTGCCAGTTCCCTAAACTCCCTTACTGGTTCTGGGAATAGGGTGCCTGAACCTCCAAATATTATAAGTTTTGGCCTTAATTCCCTGGCCATCTTCTTTAAGTATTCAACATCAAGCTCATTATTTTCATCAAATCTCATGAATTCAACCCTAATGGTCTTACCAAGGTGGGATATTTGCCTCATAGGATCAACCAATCCATGACCCCAATCCTTTAAGTGTATTTCTATTACCAAATCATCTGGCTCAAGTATTCCTAAGACTACAGCCATGCCAGCCATATGTCCACTAATTGGCCTTAGGTCTACATATTTGCCTCCAAATACTTCCTTAACCAATTCCTGGGTAGCCATTTCTATTTCATGTATATATTTATTACCTGTATACTCCCTGTTTGATGGGTCTGAAGTATCATAGCATCCATACCTATTACCCAGGTCACTAGTTAAGTAGCCTCTTACTATATCACTTGAATAATTTTCTGATGCAATTAAGTTTAAACAACTTTTTCTGTACTCTATATGCTTTTCCAATAGATTATCAATATCCTTCAATGTTTTTATCATAATATAACCCCCTTGATGTTGATTTATTCTGCCTCTAGTCCATATAGTCTTGTCCATTAGGAAGGGGATTAACCCCCTCCCAAGGGCCTGATTATTTTTATCTCATCTCCTTCATTAATTGTGTAAGTAGAATATTCCTTCTGAAGCAACTGCCTATTGTTAACCCATACTCCTACCCATTGGTTACCATATCCTTCCATATGCAATAGATCTAGTATGGTTGTTTTGGCTTTTATTGCCTTCTCTTTTCCATTTACTATTATTATCATACTAGCTACTCCTTCGTAATCTCATAGGAGCCAGCCCAAAGATAGCTTTCTTAGGGTAGCCTCAGTGGGATTACCACTTTCCTTGTCCCAGCCTGCAAATTCATAGTAAAGCTCTTTGGCTTCATTAAATTTCTTTTCATCTATCTGTATTCCCTTTGATGGGCCGTCAGGCATTGGTTCAAATAATCTCTTGGGTAGATAGTCATCCTTCTTGGTAAAGCCAGCCTTAGCATTAAAGTATCTCATCATATTTATACGGCGTTCACCTATACGCATTAGTTCAAATATGGATGTATTCCATCCAATGCCTAGTCTGCATAGTTCAAGAGTTTCATCCGGTCCACAAAGTTCCCAGGATGGGCCCCATACAAACTGGCATAGATTTAAGGTATCCAATATGGAATAGAAGCATTGGGTATCAAAGGCATACCTTACCTTATCATCATCTATTTCAAATGGATTGTCATAGGTCCTATAGGTTCCTATCTTCCCTAGTCGCTGTATTGGCAAACTATCCTTTGGTAGTGTAAGGAAGGTATCATGTTCGCTGGATTGATGGTCTGCTCCAAAGGGATTTACTGCATATATAAGGCCTACCATTGGTTTATATTGGGGCATGTGGGCAGGAAGCTCCTGACCTTTTACTTCTACTGTTAGCTCTTCAGCACCCTTTCCTATTGCCTTAGCAGCCCTTTTACTGCCTTCTGCCAGTAATGCTCCAATGCCTTCTTTATAAGCAATCTTTCTTATAAGTTCAGGTAGGACTTTTTCATTTCCAAATTTAAGCTCTAAGCCATCTGTATCTTCCCTTGTAAGTATTCCTCTTTCGTAGCATTCCATGGCAAAGGCAATAGTAGCACCACAGGATATGGTATCCAGGCCATACATATTGCAAAGCTGGTTGGCAAGACAAACAGCCGTCAAATCTGTAATTCCACAGTAGGAGCCAAAGGATGCTGCTGTTTCATATTCAGGTCCACCGTATAGGGGATCTACTATACCTGGTACTTCCACAACCCTTTTACACCTAACTGCACAAGCATAGCAAGTGTCTCTATCCTTCAATATGGTTTCAGCCATGGTAGTTCCTGTAATATTTTTAGCTCCTTCTGGAAAATATCCTGTTGTCCAATTTTTAGTTGGTAAAAATCCTTCATCACTAAAACCCTCTAAGTCACCATCTGTTCCAAACTCTCCAAGGCCTTCTATATTGGGATTTTCCTTAATCATATTTATTACTCTCTTTGAAAATTCTTTAAACTTTTCTGGGTTATAGGGTTTTAAACCCTTTCCTTTTTTAACTACCAAGGCCTTTAAATTTTTAGAGCCCATTACAGTACCAGTTCCATTTCTTCCATTGGCCCTATTGCACATATTTATAATAGAAGCATACCTTACTAAATTTTCTCCAGCTGGCCCTATTTGAGCAATTTCTACATCCTCATGGCCTAGTTCAGTCTTAATAATCCTTTCAGCTTCACCTGTTACCTTACCCCACACATTTGCTGCATCCCTTAATTCTGCCTTGTCTCCATCTATATATAGGTAAACTGGCTTTTCAGCTCTACCCCTAAACACTACCGCATCCCAGCCATTTGCCTTCAGATGCATTGGGAAAAAACCTCCAGCCTGGCTATCCCCAATAGTGCCTGTAAGGGGACTCTTGGTGGTTGTAGTCACCCTGCTAGTCCCACTTACAGGCAGGCCTGTAAGTGGGGAGACTGAAAAAACTAGCATATTTTCAGGGGATAGGGGATCAACTTTTGGATCCATCTCCTGAAGGATTAGATACAGGCCTAAAGCTGATCCACCTGGATAAAGCCTATATACCTCGCCGGAAAGCACTCTAGTCTTTATATTGCCTGAAGTTAAATCAACATCTAATATTTTTGCATCAGGAAAATTCTTATACATTTTTATGCCTCCTTAATTATTTAATCATAGGCTAATATTTATCTTCTTAATTATTTATACTTAGCCTCAGCTTCTTTTACTTCCTCAATAAGGGTATCTAGTATTTTGGCTCCATCCTCTCCAACCATATCTTTGTATGCATCGTAAGCTTTCATAGCTGCTTCTTTGAACATAGCTCTTTCTTCATCAGTTATATAGACTATTTCTATATCACTTGCTTCCTTTATCTTGTCTAGGGCTGCTCCATTAAGCTCTGCTTGTATTTCAAAGGCATAGTCCTCTAGCTCCTTTGCTGTGTCTAAAATCATTTGCTGAATATCCTCTGGTAAACTGTTAAAGAAGTCTGGGTTTACGCAAGTACAGGTTACATATAAGCTGGGAGAAGCTAAAGTTAAGTACTTCTGAACTTCATAGAATTTCATTTCTTCTATTGCAAATAAAGGATTTTCCTGACCTTCTATCATATTAAGCTGAAGTCCACTATATACCTCCATATATGGAACTGGTGTAGGATTAGCACCATAAGCTTCATAGGCTGCAACAATCATTGGTGAAGGCATTGTCCTAAATTTAAGCCCCTTCCACTTATCAGGAGTATTTACTGGCTTATTAGTTGTCCATTCCATAGTTCCTTCTGTCCAATATGCCAAAACCTTAATATTCTTTTCTAGGTATTTTTCTGATAAGTTCTCATGTAAAGCTTTGCTGTTCTTTAGCACTTCCTTATTAACATCCATATTGTCTGAGAAGAGGAAGTGTAATGAAAATAGCTGATTTTCTGGAACAAGGGTGCCGGTATTTCCTGGTGAAATTATGGCAAACTCCAAACCACCATTTTGTAATAATTCAGCCTGTTGGGTTGCATCCCCAATTTGTCCTACTGGATAAATGTCAATTTTAATTCTTCCATTGGATTTTTCTTCCAATACCTCTACAAACTTCTTTACATATAGGTCCTGAACACTACCATTATTCTCCTCATGGGCAAATCTCCAGTGGTATGTTTCTTCACCATTACCCCCTGTAGAGCTTGCATTCTTTCCTCCACAGCCAACTAATAATACCAAGATTAGCGTTAGTGTTAATAAGCCGATAATTTTTTTCTTCATATGGTTTACCTCCTACCCAGTTATTTATTTAAAAAATTTAAAGCTGTTCTAACATGCATTTCCACACCATATATAAGTGTATCCTCGTCAATATTAAATTTGGGATGGTGGTGAGGATAATGGGTACCTTTTTCTTCATTGCCGCATCCTATGAAATACAGGACACTGGGGACCCTTTGGGAAAACTCCGCAAAATCCTCCCCTGCCATAGACCTGTAGTCTACAAAAATATCACCCCTACCAAAGGTTTCAAGGGCAGCCTCTTTAACATATTTAACCATGGCTGGGTTGTTATAAAGGGCTGGGTTGCTGGGTATATATTTTAGTTCATATCCCACATTCATTGCCTCACATATTCCTTTTATAAGCCTTTCAAACTTCTCCAGTAGTATTTTCTTTTCCCTTTTCTCATCTTCAAATAAAAATCTGATTGTTCCACCAATTTCTACCTTGTCAGCTATTATATTTCTTCCCCTGCCGCCATTTATTTTGCCTATCATGATGGCTATGGGATATAAGGGATTAATTTCCCTTGTTTGGATGGATTGTATAGTTTGAATTATATTAGTGGCTGCCAGTATGGGGTCAATAGCTTCATGGGGTGAACCTGTATGGCCAGCCTTACCAAATATGGTCAATTCAAATTCTTCCAATGCTGCCATTATGGGTCCTTCTGTAAGGCCTATCTCTCCAGTCTTTAAGGGGGTCCAAAGGTGAATTGCGAAGGCTGCATCAACTTTTGGATCCTCCAAGACCCCTTCCTTGATCATGTCTATGGCCCCTGCTTCTTCCTCATTGGGTTGGAAAACAAATTTAATATTTCCCCTTATTTCATCCCTATGGTTGGCTAGTACCTTAGATGCCACAAGCAGCATGGCAGTATGTCCATCATGGCCACAGGCATGCATTATTCCTTTATTGACTGAAGCATAGGTAAGTCCTGTGTCTTCCTTCTGTGGCAAAGCATCCATATCAGCCCTAAACATTACAGTCTTCCCAGCTTCTTTTCCCCTTAAGAGTCCAACAACACCAGTTTTAGCAACTTTTTTTACTTCCAGCCCCAAATTCTTTAGATAGTCATATACTATTTGCGATGTCCTATATTCCTCATAGCCTAATTCTGGATGCATATGAAAATCTCTTCTTAAGGCTATGACTTCCTCTTCCAATGCAACTATTTCCTTCCTTAAATTATCCATAAATATTCCCCCTTTATTAAGCTATTAAGAAGGTTGAAAGTTGTGGGAATACAATTAGTAAGGCTGTTATTATTAATAAAATAATTAGATATGCAGGCAATTTTCTTACAACTGTAATATATGGTTGCTGGAAAACTGCACTTGCTGTAAATAGATTACATCCAAAGGGCGGACTTATTGAAGCAATGGCAGCCTGTAGGGTGATCAATATACCTAGATGGATTGGATGAACCCCTGCAGCAATTGCTGGTCCATAAAAGATAGGTGTTAGTATAATTATGGCAACTATGGAGTCTACAAACATTCCAGCAATAAAGAAAAATACAGTTGTTGTAATAAGCACCCTTAGGGCAGATGGATCAGTACCTAATACTAGTTCAGCAATATATTGTGGTATCCTTAAGTAGGATATAACCCATGATAAAAGCTGTCCTGCTGCTACTAATACAAATACTGCTGTTGTAACTACGCCTGTTGATAGGGCTATTTCTTTAAAGTCCTTAGGCTTTACAGACTTATATATGAATACCTCACAAATTGTCGCATATAATACAGCCACAGCTGCTGCTTCTGTAGGGCTGAATATACCTGTGTAAATTCCAGCAAATATAATAAGTGGAAAGCCTAATGGTGCAATACCATTTTTAAGAGCTAATATGATTTCCTTAAGTGTGGCTCTTTCTGTTTTTGGTGTATTATTTTTCTTGGCTAAAAAGTAGCTATATATTGAAAATCCTCCTAGCATCATTAAACCAGGTATAACTCCTGATATAAATAAGTCGGCAACAGATGCACCAGTAACAACACAGTACATTATCATAGAAATACTTGGTGGAATTAAGAGTGCAATTATGGCAGAAGATTCTATTAGAGCTAACATTTCATCCTTTTTATAGCCAGATTCAATTAATTTATTGTACATTGGTTTTCCTATGGCAACTAATGTTGCCTGAGTAGATCCTGATATGGCCCCAAAGAAGGTACAAGCTGCTGCAGTGGTTATGGCTAAGCCTCCACGAATATGGCCAACAAATACCTCTATCAAGTCTAATAGTCTTCTTGAAGTTTGGCCTGCTGACATAATGTCTGCTGCAAATATAAACATGGGAACAGCAAGCAGGGCCTGGGTTGATACCCCAGCAATTAACTGCTGTATTGCCATATATGGTTGAAGATTTGCAAGTTCTAGTATTAGAACAGTTAAAGGGGGAAGTATTATTGCCACATACATAGGGAAGTTAAGTACAAACATTAAAAACATTATCCCCATTATGGTTGCACTTACGGCTCCTGTACTCATAATTTTATGCCTCCTTTATTTCTGGCTTTTCTTCTGTTGGTGGCCCTTCTTCCAAACTAACTTCACTGGAGATATACACCTGATCCTTATGTCTCAAATTGGCAATAAATATTCTAATGTACTCTATTGCAGCAATCAGGAATCCAATTGGAAGGCTTATATAAAACCAGGCCATTGGTATATTTAAGGCTGGGCTGGTTCTACCTAGCTTGGCCACAGACATAATATATTGAATGGAAAGTACAAATAGTATAATCATTAGTACTGCTGAAATTAAGCTTACAATGTACATCATTGCTTTCTTACCTTTTTTATTGGCTGCATCAAAAACCATGGACATGTTTACATGCCTGCTTCTTCTAACACAGTAGCCAATTCCAAAAAAGGATACTATGATTAGCAATAATTGGCCTATTTCTTCAGAAAAAGTTAAACTATGATTTAAAACAGTCCGCATAAATACACTAACTACCATTAAAATTGCCATAATTATTACTGACAAGCTAACGACCCATTCTTCAATTTTTTCTATTATACCCTCAATTTTTTTGAACATGGAAAATGTCACCCCTTTAATAAGTTTAGATGAAGGGTAAGAGGCTCCTAACCTTTTATGCTTACCCCTCAAACTTCTAATGGCCTGCTATTTTACCAATAACTTTCTTGGATATGTTGTAAATAGCTCAACCCCTGTTTCTGTTACTCTAAAGGATTGGCTTATGTCTACTCCACAATCCTCAAGCCATATTCCAGGTATCATGTGGAAGGTCATATTTGGTTGAAGAACAGTCTTATCTCCTGGTCTTAAGCTAGCTGTATGCTCACCCCAATCTGGTGGATAGTTTAAGCCCATTGAGTATCCAATTCTTGAATCCTTAATAAAGCCACTTTTTTCAATACTTTTAGCCCAAGCTCTTTCAACTTCTTCACAGGTTACGCCAGGTTTAATAATATCTAAGGCTGCATCAATTCCCTCAGCAACAACGGCTGCCAGATCCTTAACTTTTTGTGGTGCATTACCTAAGATAAGGGTTCGGGCCAATGGGCAGTGATATCTTTTATAGTTACCTGCCAACTCTAGTATTACTGTATCTCCATCCTTATAGGGCTCATCAGTCCAGCTTAGGTGAGGAGTTGAAGTCCTTACTCCTGCAGGCATTAAAGGAATAATGGCTGGGTAGTCTCCACCATATTCTTCAGTTCCACTTATTAGAGCATGAAAAACGTTTGCAGCAGCATCGCATTGTCTTACTCCTATATCAATAGAATCATAGGCCACCTGCATAGCCCTTTCTACTATCTTTCCTGCCCTTCTCATATATTCAATTTCAGTATCTGACTTAATAATTTTGACCCAATTGACTATTAGATTACCATCCTTAAATTTAGCATTTGGTAAGGAGGCTTCTAGTCTTTCTTGGCATTTAGCAGTGAAATAATAGGCATCCATTTCTGTTGCAATGGTTTTCCTATCGTAGCCTTTTTCCTTTATTATGTCAGCTACAAACTCATAGGGATGCTTAACTGGATTTTGCACATAATCATCAGTATAATCCCTTATATTTTCCTCATCTAACCAGGTTGTTAGTCTAGCAGCATTTGCATCCTGTCCCCTGCCAAACCATATGGGTTGCTCTTGATCAATAAAAACTATAACTCCTTGATGAACATAGAAGGACCAGCCATCAAATCCTGTTAAATAATTCATATTTGCAGGGTCCTGCACAATAAGTACATCAATACCCTTTTCACTCATGGACTTTTTGGTTTTTTCCAATCTTTCCTTATACTCCTCAACAGTAAAATTTAGCATTATTTACCCTCCTTTTTATTTATGGGTTTTTGATTAATTTGTAGTTTGTCGATTGTATTATGTATAATGTCGACAGCTATTATCCCTCCTTTCCAAAGTTTACTTTGCCTGTTGTAGGAAGTTTTTTCTTATACCCTCTTGGCTATAGGTTATGATGTGATTTTTTAGGGCTTCTTTACATTTTTCAATTTCACCAGTTTTTAAATACTTGATGATATTGTAGTGTTCTGTGGCTGTTGTTATCAGATCTCCTGTTATTTCTGTATCTATAATCATTGCCAGCTTAAGTTGATAAAAAAGATCTGTTAGTATCTTTACCCTTCTCTTGCTTTCAGACTTGTTCCATATATAGGTGTGAAATTCTATATCCTTTTCATTTACACCCAACACCTTTTCAGAAAGGGGCTTGTCACTATTAGCTATTTCTACCATCTCATCCACTATTTGGGTAAGTATAGCAAAGTCTGCCTCTGTTAGCTTTTTTTGATTTATCAGGATTTCAATGATATCATTTTCTAACAATAACCTAATATCAAATATTTCCTTTACATCTTCCATGGTCATCTTAGTAATGAAGTTTCCCTTCCTGGGGATATATTTAACCAAACCCTGGTTTTGTAACTCAATAATACCCTCTCTTACTGGAGACCTGCTGATATTTAATTCTTCAGCAATCCTAGACTCAAGAAGCCTATCTCCTTCCCTATATTCTCCAGTAAAGATCTTTTTCATTATATAATCTATAACAATATCACTTAAATTTTTCTTTAAGTAATCCATATCCCCTTTCATTTTATACCTGCCTTTCTATTTGTGTATTATCTGCTGTAATTATGCCTTATATAATAATTTCTTCTCCTGTTAAGATCTTTTAAGCTATAAAACATCTACATTATAATTCTATAAATACTTATCTTTATATTAATAATTTAATAAATCTCATTGCGTATACTGTCGACAATTTTATTATAATCTATTTGAAAAAACAACGCAACAATTTTTTTGAAAAAATTTAAATTTTAATAATACTTTCTTTATTTTAAAATATATACTACAAATTCATCCTCCCCATCTAGGCCTAATAGTTTATCTATACCTAATAGCATCACCTTATGGGCCTTATATACATATCTCCATTCACATCTATAGGGAATTGCACTCCAGATGAAGTTTACTGCAGCAGTGCCTGCAAACTTTTGGCCTAGAGTGCCTGATACAGTATGGTCAGCTATATCTCCTACTTCCTTTTTACCATACAAATTAAGCCAGGTATCCACCCTGGCTATAGATAGGGATATAGTTCCCTGTCTTCCTTATCTAATCTTTCCTTTAGTAGTTCAAAGATCTTTATGGTATCCTTAACAAAGGCTTCAGCTTTGGCTACTATCTTTCCTCTTGTATTATAATTGTCCTTGTATTCCATGAATTTATGGCCTATATCCTGCATTTCTTTCTTGTAGGCCTGTCCAATTTCCTTTAATTTATTATTTCTCTTATCCAAATCTGGATAGAGAAAATTATCCTCAAATATAAGATGAACCTTTAACTTGCCTGATAATGAACTTATTTCCCTTGCTAACTCTAAAGCCTTATCACTTATATTATTTTGCCCTATAAGGCATAATATGGCTTCTAAGGAAGCTCGTATCTCCTTATGCTGCCTTTTTAGATTATCTTTATACATGCTTTCACCCCTTAACCTTAGTCCCTAGCCCTATATTAACAATTTAGTAGTTTCTCTACAGTAACATTTGTTACAAAAGCTGGAACATATTAGATAAAAAAACTAACTATGGCTATACACCCATAGTTAGCTATTGTAAATACCTTAATATTCCTTTCTTTATGGCCCTGGCTATTTGCCACTGATAATCATCATCCCTCAGCAATCTATTTTCCTCAGGATTGGTTAAAAAACCTACTTCTACTAGTGCTCCTGGATAATCTGTCTCCCTTAGTATAAAAAAATCTTCTGTCAATATTTCTGTCCTTAAATTTTCTTCCTTCATATAGCTTTTGTAAAAGTTTTCATCTATAGACTGGCTTATAGATTCAGCTAGTTTCTCTCCTTCTATGGATTCTGGATAGTAATAAATTTTTATACCTCTAGCTGTAGTTTTTTTGCTGGCATTACAGTGGATACTTACAAAGGCTAAGGGTTTATTGTTATTTATAATACTTTTTCTTGCATCTAAGTCCCTTCTATACCTAGAAGCCTTTATATTGCTAAAATTTTCAAGGGAAATGTCTTCTTCCCTGGTCATTATAACTTCAAAGCCTTCTACCATTAGCTCTTTCTTTAGCTTAGCACCTATTTGTAAATTAATATCCTTTTCTAGTATGTCATTTCTACTTCCAGCTCCTCCATCTATGCCTCCATGGCCTGGGTCTATTACTACGATGTTGTTATTAATGGAATTAAATATGCTTAAGGCCTTATAAGTTGGAAATTTCATGAATAATAACAGTATAATGGCTGCAGCCAATATTATTAATAATTTCTTATTTAATTTGATCCAATAGCTCTTTATTTTTTCTGCCATCTTTCCACCTATCTCTATAATTTTCTATATATAAATTTATGTTAATTAAAAGGGAAATATGAAGCTAAATTTTACCTACAAAAAGACAAAAAGGCAGAATTTATCTGCCTTTTTATCTAGCCTGGGCCAATGCATTTTTTACTGCATCCTTCCAGCCTTCACAGGATTGGGTGGCTGTGGCAATGGCATCTACATCATAGCTTTGCTTTTCTATCATCTCCTTGGCTAAGTCTTCCCTAATTTGTTTTAGATTTGGTCTATCTCCACCAGTCCACTCATCATAGTTTACTTCTTGTCCATCAGCTGTCATTCTTTTTAGTACTATATTGGTTATTTTGCCATCTTCAATGGTTACTTCTGCTGCTTCATAGCCATGTTCCCTGTGCTCACCTTCACCATAATAAGTACCATCCTTATAAGTAACATCATCAGAACTATCTGAGCCACAGGCCACTAAAAACATTGCTAGCATTAGTACTAGCAGTGTAAGGAAAAACCTATTTTTTTGCACCAAATCCCCCCTACTCTATTCCATTCCTTTTTTAAGCCATCCTGCTACAGTAACTGTACGTTTTGCCTGGAATTTTACTGCCTCTTCCACATCATCTACCATTTTATTATCTTGGTCTACAGTAGCAGATGTGCCGTATGGATTACCCCCTGCTTTAAATATGGATGCATCTAAATACCCTGGTGGAACTATTATGGCTCCCCAGTGGCTCATAGTCTTGTATAGGGCATGGATTGTTGCCTCCTGACCACCATTGGGATTTTGTGCCGATGACATGGCAGACACAACCTTATTAGCTAGCTTTCCTTGTGCCCAAAGACCTCCTTGCATATCTAAGAAGTTTTTCATCTGGGATGCAACGTTTCCAAAGCGGGTTGGAGAACTGAATATTATTGCATCAGCCCAATCTAAGTCCTCAGAACTTGCAACGGGTACATCCTTTGTAGCTTCAACATGGGCCTTCCAAGCAGGATTAGAATTAATTGCTGCCTCTGGTGCCAGCTCTGCCACCTTTCTTAGTCTAACCTCTGCACCAGCTTCCTTGGCTGCTTCCTCAGCCCACTTTGCCATTTGATAGTTGTTTCCTGTAGCACTGTAGTAGATAATGGCTACCTTAACCTTATCCATTTTATACCCCCCTGTGTATTTTGTTACTAAGTTCCCAATATACCAGTATGTAGATATATTACCCTTAGTTTATTTTTTTAATCACAAGGGAGTAGGAGTTTGTCAATAATTTACCTTTCCATAAAATTATATATGCAAAATTATTCTATATATTCCACAAAACACTTGTTCTTTTATACTTTTTAGTATATACTTATTAAATACATAGACATAAAAGGAGAATAAATATGACAGGAAAAACCCATACAGCTATAGGAATGGCCATAGGACTAACATTAGCCTTTAAGAAACCAATAGAAGCACAACTAGCCATAATAACAGCATCAACCCTGGGAGCTTTAATTCCCGATTTAGATCATCCAAAGGGAGAATTAAATCAAAAACTACTATTAATCAACAATAACTTTTTTAAAACAGCCTTTTATTTAATAGTTGGACTTATATTTATATACTTATATATTGAAAAAAACAGCCCCCTATTTCTCCTTATATGACTGTTTTCTTTTTCTTTGGCAATTTCAAGGCATAGAAGCTTTACCCATAGTATACTGGGCCTTATTTTATTTGCTGCCATAATTAAGCTTACTATGATGGAATATGGCTTATCTTCTATTGGCAAAGGATTTATTGTAGGCTATATTTCCCACCTAGTATTGGATTTGTTTACTTCCAAGGGAATTAGGCTCTTTTATCCCATGAAGAAAAATATAGCCTTTCCAATTAAGTTTAAAAGTAATGGTTTGGGAGAGAAAATTATCTTTTCCCTCCTTATATTGTATTGTCTAGTAGTATTGCTTTTAAACTTTCTGTTGCCAAATTACCCCCTATGAAGATCCTTTGACATTTATAATTATAATGAAAATATAATAGAGGACTTCTTTTTTCCGACAGTGGAAAAAGAAGTCCTCATATGGCCCAAAGGCAATATTGAAACCTTCTTGAGTTATAGCAGCTCCTTCAAGGCCTAATTCATGGGCACCTGTTGCCAATATAACTAAAGCTGTTACAAAAAAACCTAGCCGAAAGCCCATGACTTTAGTCATTGGGATGAAGGCTTATAAGATATTTGACACCTATCTAATATTAATATATATTATAATTAGATAGGTGGTGGT
>JAAYFE010000213.1 GCA_012728365.1 Tissierellia bacterium | reverse complement strand
TAGAAGGGATAAAAGTAGAATATGTAAATCCAGAACATACAAGTCAAAAATGCCCTCATTGTGGTACTTTAAATAAAGCAAGAGATAGAAGATATATATGTAAATCATGTGGATATACAACCCATAGAGATAGACTAGGTGCAATGAATATAATAAAAGCACCTGTGGTAGATGGTGTAGCGTAGTTGATAAGTCTACCAGCCCTAGGGTCTATACGACCTGCCTAGGGAGGGGTGATGGCACACCCTTAACTCTGGGTCATACTTGCCTACTAGAAATGGACTGGCATTTAATCACCAGAGAATCCCCTGACTTTAGTCATGGGGAGTGTCAAATACACTATTATGATAGTATAAATACGGTTGATGATGTTTTAACTGTAGATATATTGAAAAAGCTTGTTAGTGAAATGATATAGAGCACGGTTTGAAACCGTGCTCATATTTTTTCACGGAGACAGGTGGTCAATTTCAATGTCCACTGAATTGTCGCACACTTGTTATACCTTTGTAATATTATTGTAACTTTATTGATATATTGAAACTATATAATATTATCAGGAATGGAAATTTTACATAGTTCTGGAAAGGAGGGTTATTTTTAGTCCTTTTTTTGGTAGGATATGGCATCTATTATAGTAGTGAGGTGATTGAATGAATAGAAGCATTAGAAGGATCTTATTTTCTTTTGTACTAGTTTTAGTATTCATTTCTACAATAGCCCCAGCTTATGTTGAAGCAGTGGACATGCCCCAGGTTATATATGAAACCAGTCATTCAAAATACATAGGCTCAGGCATAAAGTACGAAAATATAAAGAAGTTTACATCTCAAGGTTGGTGGAACATAAATGTAGTTAGGGTAGATTTAAGGAATGAATACACTGAAATAAGAGGGCTTTTTAGTGACCAGGGCCTTGCAGCTAGGGACACTGTAAGCAACATGGTAACAAAAAGTAAGGCTGTGGCAGGAGTAAATGGAGACTTTTTTACCTATAGCCCAATACCCCACCCCATGGGTACCTTTATACAGGATGGAGAAATAATTTCATCCCCCATTGAAAGGGCCTATGCTTTACCAACTTTTTACTTAGATATATTTAATAACCCAGACATAACCTTCTTTGATAGAACTATGAAGATTGTTTCCCTTGAGTCTGGCAAAAGTGTCAATATAAGTATTATAAATAAGGCAGCAGATATGAATATGGTAACCCTCCTAAATAAAAATTGGGGAAGCAAATCCTTTGGAAGTGCATATAACAATGAAGCTGATGGACCTATGGTAGAAATGGTAGTTGTAGATGATATAGTTAGGGAAATAAGGATAGGGCAGGAAGCAGTAAATATTCCTGAAAATGGTTATGTAATATGCGTAAGGGGACCAAGGAAGGAAGCTTTACTTGAAAATTTCAAAGTTGGAGATAGGGTAAAATTAGAGCTTAGCACTAGCCCTAATCTAGAAAATATTAAGTTTGCCATAGGTGGAGGAAGTATCATACTAAAGGATGGGCAAATTATCAATTCCAATATTAATATAAAGGGCAACCAGCCTCGTACTGGCATTGGTATTACTGCAGACAGAAATGAGCTTATAATTGCTACCATAGATGGAAGGGATGTATCCTATGTAGGGGTAACCCAGGAAGTATTTGCTGCTATTCTAAGGGAATTAGGAGCCTATAATGCCTTAAGTCTAGACGGTGGCGGCTCAACTACCATGGCTATTAAGCCTGTTGACCAGCAGGTGGCTGAAGTGGTAAACAAGCCTTCTGAAGGTGCAGAACGTAAAGTTGTAAATGGTATAGGAGTATTTACCAATGCACCTAAGGGAGAGCTTACCTATATAGAAATTGAAACTGATGACACAAATATGTTTCCATATACTACAAGAAAATTTACTGTAAAAGGATATGACCAGTACCACAATCCTTATGAAATAGGCCAAGACAAGGTTTATTACACTGTAAGTGGTCTGGAAGGAGAAATAGTAGAAAACAAGTTTAGAGCATACTCTCCTGGTAAGGGAGCCATAACTGCCTACTATGAAGGCTTAACAGCCTCTGTAGAAATAAGGGTCTTAGATGAACTAAAAAGCCTAGTACTACCTGTATCAAAATTTGCCCTACAGCCCATGGGCAGCAAGACTATATCTACAATATATGGCCTAGATAGAAATGGCCACAGGGCCAAGATCTACCATGAAGATATGGAGTGGACTGTAATTGGAGATTTGGGCTATATTGAAGAGGGAGTATTCCATAGCAATGGAAATACAGGA
Source organism: Tissierellia bacterium (assembly GCA_012728365.1). Classification (GTDB taxonomy): domain Bacteria; phylum Bacillota; class Clostridia; order Tissierellales; family Tepidimicrobiaceae; genus JAAYFE01. The sequence continues at coordinate 12,296 of JAAYFE010000213.1, read as the reverse complement.
GCAGGAGCCTTAAGCCTAAGGCTAGGAAATGTTATAGGAAATATACTGATAACCGTAGGCAGTGATGAAGGAAAGGCTGTAGAAGGCTTTGAAAAACTTGATAATTTTGATTCTCTAGTATATCCAGATACTGTTGTGGGAAACATAAGCCTAGCTGATGAGGCTCAGGAAGGAAACTACAGCCTAAAAATTAGCTATGACTTTAGCCAGGGACAAGGAACTAGAGCCTATTATGTAAGATTATTGCAAGGGGGAAAAATAGGACATACCTTTGAAGGAACCCCCAATAAACTGTCTCTTTGGGTAAAGGGCGATGGAAAGGGTGCCTGGTTAAGAGGAAAGCTTGTGGATGCTAAGGGTAAGAGCTATAATATAGACTTTAAGAGGTTCTTAAATTCTACAGAATGGGAAAAGGTTGAAGCCTTAATTCCAAGTGAAGTTACCTATCCAATAAGTTTAGAGAGAATCTATGTTGTAGAAATTGAAAATGAAAAGAAGTATGCTGGTGAAATACTAATAGATAGTTTAGAGGCTTATTATCCACCTAAATATGATGAATCAATTGCACCTAAGGAAAGTAAATTTATAGACGAAAAGAATACTAAGGCTGAAAAGCTTGAATCTGGCCTATCAGTAGTTGTAAGCAGGCTGCCAGAAATAAAGGAAGAATTAGATGAAAATGTAGTACAGGCTATTTACAGCAATATAATTTCTGCCACAAGGGGATCTGATTTAAGCCTTATCATAGGAAGGGCAAATAATGAACTAAATAATAATATTAAATCAAATAAGATTATAAACATAGGGGCACCCTATATAAACCACAGGTATGAAAATCTATTAATAATAGATGCAAGTAGCATAAGGGGAGGCCTTAGACCTACCAATCCTCAGCAGTGGATATGGCTAAAGGGGGCCATTAACAATACTGATAAGGACCATATAATATTATTCTTAAATACCCCAATATTTGGACAAGGTGGCTTTAAGGACCCCTTAGAAGCAGAACTGCTTCATAATATGCTATCTAACTGCCATGAAGAGGGCAAATCTGTATGGGTAATCTATCCCGGAAGCACCACTAAGGTAGAGCTTAAAGAAGGAGTAAGATATATGCAGCTTAATAATAGACCAATTAATAATAAAGAGGATTTAAAGTATATGAATACAATAGAGTTTATAATAAATGGAGAGGAAATAAGTTACCAAATACACTAACATACCCCCATATATCCCCAATTTGAAAGGCGGCCATTTTGGCCGCCTTTTTCATGAAATATAGTGCATAAATCCAACTGTTAAAATAGTAAGTATAATTACTAAAATACTGTATACTATCCTCCTTAACATAAAATCACTCCCTTAATCCTTAATATTATTAACAGATTAGGGAGCTTTTAATCCTATATGCTAACATATCCCTTTGTAAATTGTTCATATAACATTTTAGCTATACCAAAGCCTTCTTCTTTCTTGGATATTTCCTTTGAAATTTCATCTATATACATTTCTTCAAATATTTTAGTAGCAGTACTATTAGGCATTAATCCACCTACAGGAACAGTTTTTTTCATTTCCTTAAAGAGCATACTTAAAAAGATGGATTCAAATTCTTGACACACTTCCTTTAGGGCTTCCCTGTCCTTGCTTTCCTTAGCCCCTTCAGCTTTTTTCTGGAAGTATAAGGCTTTGTCATATATGTTTAATCTATCTATTTCCATTAAACCACTCCATTACCTCTTTAGATTATTAATCAACTGAAACATTTCATCTGATGTTAGTATGGCCTTTGAACTTATTTCATAGGCCCTTTGGGCTGTTATCATCTTAACCATTTCATCTACTATCTTAACATTTGATGTCTCAAGATAGCCTTGTATAATTCTCATATCCATTTCCTCAGCATCTACAGGTATTTCTTCACCAGAAGCAAGGGTAGCCCTATATAGGTTGGCCCCTTCTGCCAGTAAGCCTTCAGGATTTGTAAATTTAACTATTTTAAGTCTAGCTATTTCTATCAGTTCTCCATCTTCATCAATGCCTGTAATATATCCCATTTCATCTATTGTAATATCTTTTACACCAGATTCAATATATATTTCATTGTCATCTTCATCTAAAACTATGTAGCCTTCATTGGTAACCAACATGGCCTCATCCATATCAACACTTAGTTTAAAACTACCATCCCTTGTGTATCTATAATCCCCATTAGGCAGCATTACTGCAAAAAATCCAGGACCGTCTATGGCTACATCAAAGGTACCATTAGTTTCAATAAAGCTGCCATTGGAAAAGTCCCTTCTTGTGGCAGATACCATGGCACCATGGCCTACCTGCAAGTTAACTGGACTTCCTTCATCGTCAACTAAATTGTCCCTTCTTAAAGTGGCATAAAATAGATCCTTAAATTCCGCCCTTTGGGCCTTATAGGCTGTAGTATTTACATTGGCTAAATTGTTTGCAATAGTATCTATATTAAACTGTTGTGTTTTCATGCCTGTTGCAGCAGTCCACAAGGCTCTCACAAAATCCACCTCCTATATTCTTCCTATTTCATTTACAGCCTTCTCCAGCATCTCATCCTGCATCCTTATAAGCCTCTGTCCCATTTCAAATTCCCTTAAAAGGCTAATCATCTCTACCATTTCATTAATTGCATTTACATTGGAACTTTCTAAATGCCCTTGAAGGACTTCCCCTTCATAGGGAAGCTCTTCAGCTTCAACCCCCTGGGCCATAATGTATAAACCCTCTCCAACCTTCCTTAAAAATTCCCTATTTTCTAAGTCCACTATATTTAAGGTATCCACAACATTGCCATTTACTATAACTTGTCCATTTCTATCTATGACTACTTCCCCTTGGCCAATACTTATATTGCCCCTTAGGCCCTGTACAAAATGTCCACTGGATGTAACAAGGATACCTGCTTCATTAAGAGTAAAGGAGCCATCCCTTGTGTAGTATATATTTCCTTCTTGGTCTAGGACCCTGAAAAATCCAGAACCCTTTAGGGCCAGATCAAAAACTCCTCCACTTTCTACTATTTCCCCTTGGGTAAAATCTGTAACTATCTTTTGGAAATTTACACCTGCACTTATGGTACCTATTACACGGGAAGGTGGATATTGAATACTATTTTGTAATAAGGCTTCAAGACCTGCAGCCCCTGCCTGTAGGGGATTACCATTTTGGTCCAATATGTAGTTTTCATGATCTGTATTTAAATCCTCCCTACCATCCCTGTAAAAGGTCCTTAAATAGCCTTCCTCATCTATGGTAAAGCGGATTTCCTTAAGGTAACTGTTTCCTCTAGGGGTCCTAACTACAAAATATCCATTATTAGTCCTGGCCACATGAATGTCCCCATTAGCTTCATAGGTAAATTCATTTTCATCTTCAAATCTAATGTTTGGCCTTCCAGCCCTTATTTTCATTAATAATTGTTCTGGAAAACTTTCAGTTAAAGATATATCCTTCTTGTATCCTGTAGTATTTACATTGGCTAAATTATTAGCCAAAACTTCCATCCTTCTTTGGTTGGCTAATAATGAACTTGCCCCTATATATAAGCCCCTGTTCACTTAAATTCTCCTTCCTAAAGAGATCTACTACTTTTATATATCGTCATACTAGCATATATCTTTAGCGAATATTTGACCTAATTGAATCAGAATCAACAGAATATGAGGTTAAGTATTTAATCCAATCCAGGGCCCTACCTGTGCCTACTGCAACGGCACTTATTGGATCATCTACCACATAGGTATCTATGCCTGTTTTCTCTGAAATAAGTCTAGATAAGCCATTGAGAAGGGCACCTCCACCTGTCATATATATACCTTTATTTCCAATATCTGCAGTTAATTCTGGTGGTGTCCTTTCCAATACACTGTGTACTGTTTCCAATATTTGGGCTATTGGTTCTTCCATGGCCTCTAGCATTTCACTGGAAGCAACTTTAATGGTCCTGGGAAGGCCTGTCATTAAGTTTCTTCCCCTTACCTCCATATATACTTCCTTTTCTCTTGGATAGGCAGTTCCAATATTAATCTTTAAATTTTCAGCAGTTCTTTCACCTATAAGGGTATTATGTTTTTTTCTAATATATCTGGCAATGGCATCATTAAGATCATCTCCTGCCACCTTAATGGATCTATTTACAACAATTCCTCCCAGGGATATGACTGCTACATCGGTAGTTCCTCCACCTATATCTACTATCATATTTCCATCAGGCTGTGTAATATCTATGCCTGCCCCAATGGCTGCTGCAATGGGTTCTTCTATGAGAAAGGTCTTACTAGCTCCAGCTTGATTACTTGCATCAAGGACGGCCTTTTTTTCAACTTCAGTTATCCCACTGGGTACACAGATTATGACCCTTGGTTTAAATAAGGTTTTCCCAAGGGTTTTAGAAAAGAAATATCTAAGCATCTTTTCTGTAATGTTAAAATCAGATATGACCCCATCCTTCATAGGCCTTATGGCTACAATATTGCCAGGAGTTCTTCCTAACATCCTCTTTGCTTCTTCTCCAACTGCTAATATTTTTTTTGTATAATTGTCTATGGCAACTACAGAAGGCTCATTAAGCACTACACCCTTACCCTTTATGTATACCAGGACACTGGCAGTTCCTAAATCTATTCCAATATCTGTCCTTAAAGAAAACAAAATATCATCCCCTCAATACTTTGTACTTAATAAATTATACCATAATTTTCTACAGAAAAAATCAAAATTTTGTCATAATTATGCTTATGCAAGCTTGTAACAAAATTTTAAGGCAAGGTATATACCTTGCCTTATTTATCCAAAAGCCATAGATCCTTAATATATTTGTAACTCTAATCGTTAATTGCTTTGTATTTTAATTTTGTTGCTTTGCCTCCCCTTATATGCCTTTCAGCCTTGTTTTGCTCCAATACCTGCTTTACCATAGTTGCTATAAGAGGGTTTATCTTAGGAAGACGTTCCGTTACATCTTTATGAACCGTACTTTTGCTCACTCCAAAAACACCTGCTGCTTGCCTAACAGTAGCCTTTTCGCTAATTATGTATTTTGCAATCTCTAGTGCTCTTTCTTCTATATAATCTTTCAATTAGGTCTACCCCCTTTGACTTTATTGGGTTTCTAATCTTTCTAAATACTTATGCATTTTCCCTCACTAATAGAACAAATATCTTATTTAGTAGCTAATGGATGGCAGATACATGCTAGGATTAATACTTATTCCATCTTCAATTACTTCAAAATGTATATGAGGATCCATCATCATTTCTATAGCTGCAGTATCTCCTACTTTGCCAATTACATCTCCCTTATTTACACTAGCACCTTCTTCAATTAATCCATCCTCTGATAGGCTTGCATATTTAGTTAATAAGTTGTCTCCATGGGATAGAACAACTACCATACCCCAAAGAGGATCCTCATATACTTCCTGTACAGTGCCAGATAGGGCTGCTACAACGGGTGTATTTAAGGGGGCGACTATATCTATTCCCTTATGGGCCATCCATTTATCCAGAGTTTGAGAATAGATTAAATTATTTTCTGTATAAGCTGTACCTATGGTTCCATTAACTGGAAGATTCATTTCCTCAGTACTTAAATTAGGCTCTGTATATACCTCTTCATAATCATCTTCATCCTCTACAATAACCATTTCCTCATCAGTTTTAGCTAGCTCTCCTTCCTCTTGCAAGGTTTCTACTGCTTCTTCATCTACATCAGCATCTGACCTTTCCTCTTTACCTTCCTCCAATTGTATTTCATCTTTCCTTTCTTCAATTTTTGCAATTTCCATAGCTTCCCTTTCCAAATCTTCTTCAACTATTACAAAGTCTTCCCCCTCATTTTCTCCCTGGTCCTTTATATTGTTTAAACTGTCTTTAGATACCATTACAGCTGCTACAGCTACAATACAAACGCAGATAAATAATATAAAATAAAAGCCATCCTTTTCCAAAAATTTAGATAATCTTTCTTTCATTCCCCCACCTCCACTAAGTAGTATTGCCACATTTATCTATTTAATACATGTTAGTCCAAATTTTTTAAATAAAAAAAACGGGTATAACCCGTTATATATCTTCAAGCCACAATCCAAGCTCCACACCAGTATAGTAGTGTTTCAGTATTTCTTCATAGTTCTTGCCATTTTTAGCCATGCCATTGGCTCCCCACTGGCTCATACCTACCCCATGGCCATATCCTATGGTTTCTATTTCCACTATATTGGTACTTGGATTATAATATATTTTAAAATTGGTAGAGTTTAGATTAAATAGTTCCCTTATTTCCCTTCCATCTACAATACTGCCATTTATGGATATTTTTTTTACCCTTCCACTTTCAGTCTTTTCCACTAATTTAATCTTTTCCGCTATATTTTCTGTAGTCACATGGGCATCAGGAAACTTTTTATTTATCTTATCAACAAACTCATCTCCTGACATGGTAACAGTGGATTTATATCTAGGCGCATCTTCTTCATATTGACTTTCAACAGCCTTTAAATAGGGCAAATCCACAGCAAATACATCTACAGCATCCTCCGTCATACCTCCACTGGTAGAATGGTATAGGGCCTCTATTAGCTCCCCTTCATAATAAAGAACCTGCCCCTTAGTAGATTCTACAGCTTCCTCTATTTTACCCCAATATTTTTCCACCCAATCCTTAGCATGTATACTACTTAGTTCCTCTAAGCTTAAGTAAACTTGGCAATGGATGCCTATACAAAGTGGCGCCTCAGGGTGTTCTGGATGTCCCTCTCCATGCTTTAACATCCTATTTATGGCATAGGTTCTACTGGCTACAGCCTGAGCCTTTAAGGCTTCTATATGAAATTCAGCTGGCATTTCTGCTGCCACAACCCCTTTAATATATTCCTCCAAAGGCAGTTCCATTACCTGACCATTTTTTATATTGTAAACCTTCACATATCCATGGAAGTCAGCAGGCACTTCTTCTGTTTCTGGATTAGTCCTATTATTATTTACTTGTCTTTTGTCCTCCTTAGGGACAAAGTTAAATGTTTTAACTATTAAGGCCGGGATAAATATGACAATAATCAATATAACACTTGTATATATGCCAACTTTTTTCATGTTTTCCCCCTCTTACCTTTTGTTTACATACAATATACTATGCTAAAGGGGAGAAAATTATAACAAATAAAAAAAGGTGGCCTTGCCACCTTAGATCCTTCTTATATTTGCACCTAGCTGTGCAAACTTTTCCTCCATATTTTCATATCCTCTATCAATATGGTATATGTCACTAATTTCTGTTACACCATCAGAAACTAATCCTGCCAATACTAAAGCAGCACCTGCTCTTAAATCTGTTGCCTTTACCGGTGCTGCCATAAGAGAATCTACACCTTGAATTATGGCAGATCTACCGTCAATTTTAATATCAGCACCCATTCTCTTTAGTTCGTCCACATGCATAAATCTATTTTCAAAAACTGTTTCAATTATAACACTTGTCCCTTTAGCAACGCTCATAAGTGCCATAAACTGGGCCTGCATATCTGTAGGAAATCCAGGATAGGGTAAGGTCTTTATATCTACTGCCCTGGGACTGGCACTTCCAATTACCCTTACCTTATCCTTGTTTTCATTTTCAATTACCTGACAGCCTGCTTCCCTAAGCTTTGCAATAATTGGTTTTATATGGCTTGTAATAACATTTTCTACAACTACATCCCCATTGGTAATGGCAGCAGCTACCATAAAGGTTCCTGCCTCTATCCTATCGGGTATAACTGAATGGGTAGCCCCTCCCAGCTCTTTTACACCTTTGATCCTGATACTGCTGGTACCAGCTCCCTTAATATCTGCACCAAGCTTATTTAAAAAGTTTGCCAAATCTACTATTTCAGGCTCCATGGCAGCATTGTCTATTATGGTTTCCCCTTCTGCCATTACAGCAGCCATCATTATATTCTCAGTGGCACCTACACTTGGAAAGTCCAGGTATATTCTATCTCCAATTAATCTTTCTGCATAGGCACCAATATTTCCATGATTTACATCTATCTTAGCCCCTAGGGCCTTAAAGCCTTTTAAGTGTAAATCAATAGGCCTTGTTCCAATGGCACAACCTCCAGGCATGGAAGTTTTTGTTTTGCCTGTGCGGGACAATAAAGGTCCCATCACTAAAAAAGATGCCCTCATTTTGCTCATTAATTCATAGGGTGTTTCATAATTATTAATATCCTTAGAATTAATTTTTATGATTCCCTTATCTAAAATTTCTACTTTTGCTCCTAGACAGGTTAAAACTTCACACATTACTTCCACATCTTTTAGTTTAGGAACATCTTCTAATATAATATCTTCTGTACCTAGTAAAGACGCTGCCAATATAGGCAGTGCTGAATTTTTTGCTCCACTAATTCTCACCGTTCCTCTTAAAGGAGGACTCTTCTCTACTAAAAATTTGTCCATTGTATCCCTCCCGCTTAGTATCCAACTGTAATTATAGGTGTCCCAATTAAAATATAGGTATTGTTTTCTTCTTCATTGTACCTGGCTGCAATGTTTAAATTCATCTTCTTATTGCCAGTATAAATATACTCTTCAATTAAGGGTGTAAAGGCAGAAATACTTAGTATACTGTCTTCTTTATAATCTTCCACTACTTTTCCCTTTAGTTCTTTAATAAGTTTCAGAAATTCTTTCTCATTTTTAGCAATATCAACTTTTCCTTCTACCCTACCAACTATACAACTGGTAACATTCATCATTTTATCATACTTGTCAAATATTTTTTCCACCTTCAATATTATATCATTATTTTGATGAATTTGCTCATTATTTATTAAATTAATAAAAAGGGAGGTTTCACCAGGATAGTCTTGAATTTCATAGGAAGAAATATTTATTGTTACTAGATTTCCTAAGGGATCTATCCCTTGTATAATAAGTTGATTTAAGCCCTCCTCCTTTATAATATCTTGATTATAGTACTGTTGTCCTAATTGTGAACCTATTTCCATTTCTTCCTTTAATAAATTGCCCAATTGATTTAGTTCCTCTTCATCTATAAATCTGTCTAATAATACCCCGCCTAAAGTAATATTGCTTTCTACAAAAGTTGCCCCCATATTTTCTAAAATTCCAACCATTAAATCCATTTCATTTTCTTTTTTACCCAATCCAAAAACAGGAGTTAATAAAACTAATATAAGTCCAAGAATGAATAATCTTTTAAAAATTTTCATACCCTAACCTCCAAAAAATATTTTAATGGAAAGGGTATTTGTGATGAAAATGTAAAGGGGGACAAAACATTTCCATCATAAAAAATACCCTTTCCTATGGTAAAAGTATTGCCAGGAAAGGGTATTTTTTATACCTATTTGGTTAATTTTTTCATTGTAATTTTTTTAAAAAATTACAATTTATAACCTTTTTAAATTATACTTCCATCTCCTTCAAATCATCTGGAATAATAAGTTCAGCTTCAGTAGCTGCTTGCACTTCTTCTACAGTAAATTGAGGATTAATTTCTCTTAGTACTATTCCTTCATCTGTTACTTCCATAACTCCCATTTCTGTTACAATCATATCTACTTGTTTAGCAGCAGTTAGAGGAAGTCTGCATTTCTTTAATATTTTAGGATTTCCTTTTGCCGTATGTTCCATAGCAATAATTACTTTTTTAGCTCCTACTACTAAGTCCATGGCACCACCCATACCTGGTACCAATTTTCCTGGAATCATCCAGTTTGCTAAATTTCCTTCCTCATCTACTTCCAATGCTCCAAGGACAGTTACATCCACATGGCCTCCACGAATAATTCCAAAGGATGTGGCTGAATCAAAGAAGGCTCCACCAGGTAGTATGGTTACAGGCTGTCCTCCTGCATTTACTATATCCATATCTTCTTTTCCTTCTTCAGGAGCTGGTCCTAGGCCTACAAAACCATTCTCTGATTGGAACAATACATTTACACCTTCTGGAATAAAGCTTGCAACCTTTGTAGGCAAACCTATTCCTAGGTTTACTACGTCTCCATCCTTTAATTCCTTAGCAACCCTCTTAGCTATAAATTCTTGTTTTTGAGCCTTATCCATTATTTGTCACCTCCATCAACTATATAATCCACAAAGAGTCCTGGAGTATGAACATGATTTTGGTCAATTTCTCCAACTTCCACAATATTTTTAGCTTCAACGATAACTACATCTGCTGCAGTAGCCATTAACATATTAAAGTTTCTAGTTGCTCCACGATATACAATATTACCCATTTTATCTACAGTATGTCCTGCTAATAAAGCTACATCAGCTCTTAAAGGTAGTTCTAGTAAGTATTCCTTGCCATCAATTTCAATTTTTTGCTTACCTTCTTCAACTACTGTACCTATACCTGTAGGAGTTAAAATTCCACCTAAGCCTGCACCGCCAGCCCTAATTTGCTCTGCTAAAGTTCCTTGTGGTACTAGGGTAACTTCCATTTCCCCTGAGTTCATTTGATTTCCTGTTTCCCTATTGGTTCCTACGTGAGATGCTATTAATTTTTTAACTTGTTTATTTACTATTAGTTTACCTACTCCATAATCAACAAAGGAAGTATCATTACAAATTAGTGTTAAATCTTTTGCACCTTTTTCTACCAATGCGTCAATTATCTTGTGAGGATTTCCACAGCCTAAAAAGCCACCAACCATAATGGTCATGCCATCTTTAACATGGCTTACGGCTTCTTCTATTGATATAATCTTAGCCATTGTAACACCTCCATAATATTATTTAAGACTATAGCTTTGTTATAATTATAACAATTTTAGTAAGACTATAGCTTTGTTATAATTATAACAATTTTAGCTATTATAGTCAAAATAGTAAATATTTTCTCTCATTTAAGTTGGGGAACAAAGCAAATGAAACTAAGTTCATTTGCTTTGTTTCTTATTAATCCCTCTTAACTATTAGTGATATACCTTGTCCTCCACCAATACATAGGGTTGCAAGACCAGTTTTAGCATCCCTTTTTGCCATTTCATGTAATAGTGTTACAAGAATTCTTGCACCAGAAGCACCAATTGGATGGCCTAAAGCTATAGCTCCACCATTTACATTGGTCTTTTCAGGATCTAGGCCTAATTCTTTCACTACAGATAGGGCTTGTGCTGCAAAGGCCTCATTAGCTTCTACTAAATCTAAATCTTCTACCTTCATATTGGCTTTTTCAAGAGCCTTTCTAGTTGCTGGTATTGGACCTGTACCCATAATCTTTGGATCTACTCCAGCTGAAGCATAGGAAACAATTGTAGCCATTGGTTTGATGCCCAATTCTTCTGCCTTTTCCTTAGACATAACAACTAAAGCTGCTGCACCATCATTTATTCCTGAAGCATTACCTGCTGTTACTGTACCATCCTTTTTAAAGGCTGGTCTTAGTTTAGCCAATCCTTCTAAGGTTGTGCCAAATCTTGGATGCTCATCAGTATCTACTATTATTGGATCTCCCTTTCTTTGAGGAACTTCTACTGGAACAATTTCGTCCTTAAACTTGCCAGTCTTTATTGCTTCCTCTGCCCTTTGTTGGCTAGTTAGTGCAAATTGGTCCTGTTCCTCCCTTGTAATATTCCACTGTTCAGCTATATTTTCTGCTGTAATACCCATGTGATAATCGTTAAATATATCCCATAGTCCGTCATGAATCATGTAGTCTTCTACAGTGCCATCTCCCATTCTGTGGCCCCATCTTGCACCCTTTAATAAATATGGTGCTTGAGACATATTTTCTGTTCCACCTGCCAGTACTATATCTGCCTCTCCTAATAAGATAGTTTGAACTGCTAAGGCTACTGCTTTTAGGCCGGAACCACAAACCTTATTTACTGTAAAGGATGGAACTTCTACTGGAATTCCTGTATGAATAGAAATTTGTCTTGCCACATTTTGGCCTAAGCCTGCTTGTAAAACGTTTCCAAAGATAACCTCATCAACCATTTCAGGCTCAACCTTTGCCCTCTTAAGAGCCTCTTTGGCTGCAATTGTGCCTAATTTAACTGCTGAAACGTCCTTGAAACTTCCCCCAAAGGTACCTATTGGTGTCCTAACAGCAGAAGCTATAACAACTTCTCTCATTTTAGACCCCCCTATATAAATTTATTATTTATTATAATGTAATTGCAAAATTAATGCCAACTTATTTTAAATTTTCAAAAGATATAAACAGCTTAAATGCTTGCCTTCCTTTAAAGTCCTATATTGTATGGCCAAGGGAACTGTAGAAATATTTCTACAGTTCCCTTGGTGCC
>JAAYFE010000212.1 GCA_012728365.1 Tissierellia bacterium | reverse complement strand
TTTCCCTTCAAATTCCTTATCAAAATCAAATAATCTATTAAAACAGGTAATAGAATCTACTATGGCACCATTTTCTTCATTTAATATCTTTAACATCTCCACTTGAAAGTCATCATCATATTGTGGATTAAACAATTTTACTCCTATTAACTTATTATCTGTATCCATATACTTGTCTATTAACTTGGGAACTTCCCTTAACCACCTTGCTATCTCTTCTTTGGTACTCTTTAATTCCGTCAAAGTAGCGCTAAAATCCTGCTCTATTATAAAAGGTAAATCTACAGATGCCCTTTTCCAAATTTCTTCTAAGGATTTGGTGGTAAACTCATATTCAGACTCCTTAAAATCTTCTTCACCATTAGGTAAATGGTATTGCACTGATGGAATAACAGGCATATTGGTCTCTTTATATACATTAAAAGATTGATTCACCAATTCTAAATAATCCTCAAAATCTTTATCCCATCCTTTACCCTTCCAGGTAACAGTATATCCCTTTTCCCCTCTTTTACTTACTATCTCTTCCACAACCATTTTAGGAAATCTTATTTTCCAATCCTCCATAAGAGATTTAGAATTCTCATCTTGGGAAATAACAGTTTTTATGACTACAAATCCTAAACCAGCTTCAGCATCTGCTTTTATTTGGGATATTTTGCAAGAAAGTTGACCAGATGCCTTTCCAAAAGGATTTTTAACAGCTAAAGGGCCATACTTTCCAGTAACATCTAAATTGTATTTTTCTAAAATATAATTCTCCAATCCAACTTCTTCATATTTAACTTCTTCATAATCTAAATTAATCTGTTCTTTCACCTTAGAATGAACCTTTAATTCATCATCCAATAGATATATCTCATCCACACAACTGCACCTCCTTTAGGCATTACATTTCCCCAAGTTCTTCAATAAACTTATCAATTCTTTCTTTTTCAGCATCTGTAATTGGTGGACCATAAGGATCATAAGTAGATTCCATGTTAATTATTCCTTTTTTAGCTAATATGTAAAGAAGTCTACCTATATACCCTTCCATTGGTTGATAAAAGGTATGCTCAGCTAAATTGTCAACAATGATTGAATTTTCTATAAATTCTTTATAGTTTCCATTATAATAAGCCTGCATCATATCATCCTGTAATTTAGTGTATATACTACCTAAGCCTACTAAGGCTCCCACAGCTCCCCTCATAATAGTATATCCAAACATCCTATCTTCTCCTGTAATTAAAGATATATGGGGGGCTTCTTCCTTAATCAAATTACTAACATCTTGATAAGTCATAACAGAATCCAAGGTTGCCATTTTGATACCAATTACATTTTCAATACTAAATAGTTTTCTCAATACATCTTTAGAATAAGAAATTCCTCCTGCCTCTTCATATAGATAGAATAAAATCATAGGTAATCCTACTTCTGCTATGCTTTGGTGATATTTAACAATCATTTCATCTTGATCCTCTCTATTTCTAAATAGGGTAGGAGCATAGGTAAGTACTAAATCAGCTCCTAATTTTTTTGCATGTTCTGCCATTTGGACTGCTTTTTCAATATAAGCTTTATCATCTATGGAATCATCATATGCAGCACCTACACTACACAATATTAGCTTGTCATGGCTTAAATTCTCTCTCCAGTCATTAAAGACTTCTTCCCTCTGCTGTTGTGAAATATAAAGACCTCTACCTGTATGTGCCCATATAGCAACACATTTTATTGGCTGTTTGTCCATCCATTTTGCAAAGGATTTTTGCGAATCTCTATTTATAGATCCATCTGAATTGAATGGAATGGGAACTGCAGGAATTATGGAATTTTTTATTTGTTCTTGTATCTCATTAAATTTCATATACACCCTCCTTTAAAGACATTTCTTTAATATGTCTTTAATTATTTATAATAATTTATAATAAGTTTTGTAATTTTAATCTTTTTCATTAAAATCAATTTTGTATACACGTCTTGGACGTCCACGATCTCCTGACTGTTCTATTCCTATTTCAATTGCTGCTCCTCCAGCTACCAACTTATTCATTATCCTATTGGCAGTCCTTAGTGTTACATTAAGCCCTTGTTGTATATCTGATGAAGTTATGCAATTTGTCTGTTTTTTTGCCAATAGGTTTTGAATTTTCGTTAAGTTGGCTACACTAATATTTGTTTTTTCAGACCATTTTAATAAATTTTTATCCTGGCTTCTTAGCTGAAACTCTAAGTTCCTAGATGTACCTATAGGCCCTAACACTACTTTATCTTGATTCACCATATAAGCTGCTGAATCCTTTCTTTCTTTAGAAAAGGCTAAAGCTTTTCTAGCATTTTCTTCTGCTTCTAAAGCATTGACTCCCATACCAATCCCCATACTTATGGACATAGAAAATTTTTCTTGAATTTCGTTAACTATAGGAATGCTCTCATAAAAGTTGGTATATTCTTGAAATATCCCTTTAGTAATGAGAAGTATAAACTCATCTCCTTCAGTTGATGAAAAGACTGAAGCTTGATACTGTCTGCTATAATTTAATAATTCCTGATATAAAGCAAGTCTTTTCTCTCTTTTTTCTATAATAGATAAATTTTCCCAGCTTAAACTATACTCTTTTATATCTATTATTATAACAATTATTTGATTATTCTCAGCTACCCTGGTCTCATTGGCTTCAACTATTAATTTAAAAGTTTGCTCCATGGTAAATTTTGTAGGAGTCACTTTATAGGCTGGTATTCCATATTTTTTTAGTTCCTCATAAACTGAATTTACAGAAGTAACGGCTGCTTCAGTTTTTCCTTTTTCATAAAGTTTTTTATGATACTCCACATACTGTTCTCTAGAATATTTTGATAGATGTACATTATTTACATATAAACCATCATAAAATACCTCTAAATCCTCATAAACTTCTTTAATTTGCTGTTGAGTCAGAGTATCTATACTTATTTTACTGATATTAATATTGTCATGAACCTTCATTTTAAACAGAACTTTATATAAGGCTGTGCCCAAAATAGGATAGTAGAATAATTGTTTATCTGTTATCTGCTTTTCAATTACATGATAATAAGGCAAGTATCCTGTAAATAGAAAAGCATCAACCTTATTTTCCCATTCTTTCACCTTGCTTTCAACTTCTCTTTCATCCTTATATGGAATGCCTATAGCATTAATAGAATTATATTTATCTGCTACTTCAATACTTTGATTTACTAAATCAACTGGACCTATAATTCCTACTATCACATAAAGCCCTCCATTAAAAACTTATTCATTATTTATTGCAAATTAAATTAATCCATTATATAAAATTTTCAAATATAATTTTACCATATTTTTTGTAATTATCTTTATTTATTTCTCCTATTCCCACTTCTTCTTCTAAAAATATCCTTCCTTCCCTATCCATCACTATTTCTTTTAAATCTTTATTTTTCCCATACCATCTGCTACTTGGTTCTACACATGCAGGATACTTGAAGCCAGCAAAAGTAGCAAGTGCAATAATGCTTGCTCCACCAATGCCGCTTTCAGGCATAGTACCTCCCCATACTTTTATATTATTTTTTGAAGCTAAACTATATATTTTTACAGCTTCATAAAGGCCACCAACTCTCTGAATTTTAATATTCCAAATATTTGAACCTTCTATTTCTAATACTTGTCTTGCAACCCTTTCTGACTTTAATGATTCATCCAAACAAATAGGTGTCCTTATCAATTTTGCTAATCTACAATGATCCAAAATATCGTCATGATGTAAAGGTTGTTCGATAAAAGCACAATTAAAACTATCCATTTCTTTTAAAATGTCTATATGTTCATTTAAATCAAATGATGCGTTAGCATCAGGCCAAAGTAAAAAATCATCGCCTACTACTCTCCTAGCTATTTCTATTGCCTTAAGATCCCAACCTGGCCTTACCTTCACCTTAACCCTCTTATAACCCTCTTTAACATATTCATTAATCCATTTTGCTAAAGTATCGTAGCTATTATCGCTAGGTATTCCTACAGATACACCTGAATAAATAAAATCAGAATTTCTTAAATATTCTTTAGTTGTACCTAATTCTTTTAACTTGTGGTATATAAGCTTTTTTAAAGAAATATTATTTTTCTTTGCAATTAAATCCCAATATGCAGTTTCTACACCAGCTTTAGCAAAATTATTTCCTCTAATACCATCATTTATTATATTATTTATATCCTCGATTGACTTAATATCTTTACCAATAATTTTGGGAATTATACACTCCATTAAAATAGCTTTAACAGATGATATAGTTTCCGATGAATAATAAGGTGACTCAAAAGGGGCTGACTCACCATAACCAACTACTCCATCAGACCACAATTCTATTATTAAAGATTTACGACTATAACTTATTCCTCCACTTATTTGAAAGGGGATAGCATAAGGTATATTTACTTCTACTATTCTAATTTTGTCAATCATACATCTTTCATTTATATCCAAAATTACCACCTCTGCAACTTATATTAAGTCATGTCCTTAAATAGTCTTTAATTTTATTATAAACTATAGGAATACAAAAATCAATGAAAACTTTTCCATTTATGCAAGATTTAATAAATAATCTTTTTACATAAAAGCCAACAATTCTATTTCTACATAATAAAAGTTATAATATTTACTGAATATAGGTGCAAATATGTAAATCCTTTCAATGCTACCTACAAAAAATACTTCCAAGCAGACAATCTAATTTGACTGTCTACCTGGAGGTATTATGCTATTTCATTCTTTTTTTAATTTTCAGCTTTGGCTAGGTTCCCAATAATGGCTTTAAAAATATTAGGAATAAGCTCTTCCACATCTGGCATATAGACCCTTTCACCAATACGGTGAATGTCTCTAGAATTTGGTCCTATTTTGAATGTAGGTATGTTAAGTTTAGCTATGTCTTCAACTGGTATGTCATATATGTCTGTTGGAACCGTTAGATTGCTTAGGAATTCCCTTTCTTCTTGGGGATTGGTGCAGGAAAAGTAGCTTATATCTGTCATGCCCATATTGGAGTAGACATGTCTGATTCCTATTCCATGCTTTTGTCTTAGCTTTTCCTCAATATTTTCAAATACATAGTCTACATTCTTGTCAGTTAGGACATCATTGGATACTGCTGGATAATAGGGAGGAGAAATACCTATTACTACAGTTGGATCTATTATTTCTGAATACTCCAAGAGGGCTTTTATCATATGAATACTTGCCTCCTGCAGGGTCATTTCTTTTAATAGAACCTTTTCCTTAATATACTGGTCTAATTCCTTTTTAAATTCCTTGTATCCTGCCTTGCCTTTACTAATATAATCCTCTAGCTCAGAAAGGAGCATTACCTTGGGATTGAACTTAACCCTATTTTCTTCCTTCACCAGGCCTTCTTCTAATAAATAATCAAAGGTATCATTGTACTTGTCAAGGGCAAAACTTAAGGCTTGTTTACAAATATCTATTATGGTAGCCATATAGTCCTTAGGTGGCCTTGTCCTTAGAAACATGAAATTAAAAAGGGCTACACTGTATTCTGGAACGGTGACATCGTAAATAGGCTTAAGGTCTTTAAATAGCAAGACTGCAGGTGGCTGGGCATAGATACCATCCTTAGATGTTATCATGTCCTTGCAGATCTCTATATTTCGGATAATTTCTCCAATAATAAAGGCAGAATTAAGGCCATCCATAATATGGGCAGCATGGGTAGCTACTCCCTTGGCCATAATAATTGGCATAAATTTACCTGCACTACCTGCAAATATATTCACATCTGCATCTAGAGGACGGTTATCAGGCTCTGGCACCAGGCAAAGCTTGTAGTCCAAGTTGAATTTATCCTGAAGCTCTAGATATAGGGGTATGGACATAAGAGCACCAGAAGACAGGTTTTCTTCATCTGGAAGGGCTACAAATAGTATGTTTACATCTTCTACATCATTAGTAAAGAGTATGTGCATATTTATGGCCAAACCAGCCTTCATATCAGCAGCCCCACGGCCAAATAACCATTTTTCATCCTCCAGATCTGCCCTTAAGACTTCATCTCCAAAGTTGCCTTCCTTAAATTTTTCCCTTAATAGATCAGGTTTTAGGGCATAGGGCTTATATATGCCATAGGACTCTATTTCTACAGCATCATAGTGGCCCATAAGTATAATGGTCTTATCCCTTGTCCCCTTCTTAAGGGCCCATACTACCGGCCTGTCTAGTATGTCTTTTTGAAGGAAGGTACCACAGTAGTCTGGATGGGCTTTAAAATATGGGTCTGACTTAATCATATCATATATTACTTTGGCCATGTCCCTTTCCATGGCTGTACCAGTATCACTTTGTACCGCCACCATCTTATACAAATATTCTCTTATAGGATTCATAGCTCTCCCCCTTTAGCAAACTCAATAGCCTTAATAATAGTTATAATAATTATACACCACTTCTGCCTACCCAAGTAATACTTTTCAGAATATTTCTTCTCCTTTGCTAGATTAAATTTTCAGTAGCCCTTTCTATAATAAAAATACTCCCAAGGAGACAATCTAATATTAGATTGTCTCCTTGGGAGCTGTTTAATTGTCTATGGTCAACTGTCCATTTTCAATTGTATAAATTATACTGAACAAGGGCTATATCCACAGTCCTGGCATTCTGCACAGCCACCGCTGTGAATTAGAGTGCCTCCACACATTGGACAGGTGTTTGGATCTTCCTTAAGCTGCTCATTAATTAGTTCATCTAATTCCTCTCTAAGTTTTTCTATTCTTTCTAGCTTAGACATCTTTGCCCTATTGCTTATTAATATACCATCCCTTGCACAGCCTTCCCTATAGATGGTAACTCCTTTTACGCCCTTCTTCCATGCGTATATATAAAGGTCTTCTACTTCTTCCACAGTAAATTCATTAGGAACATTTACTGTGGAGGAGATGCTAGCATCTATATATTGCTGCCAGGCTGCTTGAACATTTATTCTTTCCTTGTAGTCTAAATTAGATGTTGTTACAAAGTAATCTGGTAAATCTTCTTCCCTTCTTATATTGTACCTATCCATGTATTCCTTAACAATTGGTGTAAATACCTTGTAGTAGGTATCTTCAGTGTGTAAGGATTCTGACTTTCTAGTATAGGATATTTGGAAGATTGGTTCCACTCCATTGCTGCAGCCTATTAGTGTAGATATACTTCCTGTTGGCGGTATAGTCAATAACTGGCTATTTCTCAATCCATATTTCTCTATTAAGTCTAATACTACCTCATCAGCATTAGCTAATAGATATGGAGATTTTAAGACCTTATCCTTCTTGTATCTTGGGAAGGGTCCATAGGCCTTTGCAAGCAGGGCAGACTGTTTCAAGGCTTCATTTACAAGTACTTTTCCAATTTGATGGATCAGTTCAATGGACTCAGGGCTTCCGTATCTTATACCCATCTTTATAAACATGTCTGCAACGCCCATAATTCCTAGTCCTATTTGCCTATACTCCCTGGCCATTTCCCTTTGTTGTGGCAATGGATGTAGTTCCATATTTTCATCTAATACTTCGTTTAAGAATATGACTCCTTCCCTAACCATTTCTGCAAAGTTATCAAATTCAAATCTAGCCTTGTCTGTGAAAGGATTCCTTACAAATTCACTTAAATTAATGGAGGAAAGGTTGCAGCTTCCCCAGGCTGGTAGTGTTTCTTCAGCACAAGGGTTAACACCTGCAAATTCAAATTCTTCATCTTCACTCATTAGATGCCAGCTATTTATCCTGTCAACAAATAGGATGCCTGGCTCTGCCATATTCCAGTTGTTCTTAGCTATTTTCCTAAATAATTTCCTTGCCTTTATCTTTCTTCTAATTTCTTCTCCTGTAGCCTCAACATAGAAGTAAAGCTCATAATCTTCATCATTTATTACTGCCTTCATAAAGTCATCTGTCACATTAACAGATATGTTAGCAAAATTAACCTTGCTTAAGTCATTTTTCACATCTATAAATTCTTCAATATCTGGATGGGTACAGTCTAAATTTAACATGAGGGCTCCACGTCTACCCTTCATACCTATAAGGCCTGTTACTAATGAATATAAATCCATGAAGGAGACGGCACCAGTTGTAGTGCTGGCAGCATTATTTACCTTTGCTCCCCTAGGTCTTAAATTAGACAAATTAAGACCTACTCCCCCACCATAGGAATAGGTTCTAGCCATATATTTTGCAGTATCAAATATGGATTCTATATTGTCTTCAACCTTTGGCATTACATAACAATTAGACAAGGTTACCTTCCTACCTAGCTTATTTAAGCCTCTTCCTGCTAAGATCCTGCCGGCTGGCATGAACTTTTTGTCTTTTATGGCCTTTTTTATAAAATTATTGTTGCCACTTACCCTAGTTAGGAACTCATCAAAGCTTTCATTATTGTATCTATATTTCTTCTCGTATATATCCCTTTGTAGATCTGTCATAGGCCAGCCATGTTTTCTAAGCCTTGCCCTTTCATCCCTGTAAAGTATATATTTTTTAGCTACTTCCGGTTTAACCTTCATTAACTCTATTTCAACAAAATCCTGAATATCTTCTATATTTACGATTTCCATGTTGCTACTGCTAAAGTGTTCAAAGGCCTTCCTGGCTATATCCCTTGCTACTTCCTCATCAACACCTTCTTCTGTTTCTGCCATGGCTTTACTAACAGCCTTGACAATCTTATCTCCGTCAAAGTCTACTATCATACCGTTTCTTTTTTCTACCTTAAGCATAAAATCCCCCTTTTACCCAATATATAGTGCTTTATTAATAGTATGTATACTATATATATTACACTACCATAGCTTTTATGATGTTGCAAGTCCTATTTTTTATTAATAGGGGACCTATATTTCTTCTATATCTCTTTTTCTTTCTTTTTGAAGGGAACGCATATATAATATAACAAAAACTGAATTTATGCAATTAAATATTTTGTCCTGCTTCTTGCCAAATATTTTGTAGATTCAGTGGTTTATTGTAGTTAAAAATAGGTTGCGTAGATATGTTGACCATAAACGCAACCCAATCATTGGCTGGACTTGATTTTTTCTTTAAGCAGCGCCTTCATAATTGCAAGCTAAAAAATAACTTTAAACTCTTTCCCAGTCTATATAGTCATTTAGAATATCTACAAACTTAATAAAATACTCCTTCTCCAGTTCCGTAAACCTTCCCTTTTCTGGGCTGTCTAAATCTAGTACTCCATATACCCTATCTTCCTTTATAATTGGTACTACTAATTCTGAATTAGAAGCTGCATCACAGGCAATGTGGCCTGGAAAAAGGTGAACATCTGGAACTAATTGAACCTCTCTTGTGGCTACAGCCGTACCACAAACCCCTTTTCCTATTTCTATCCTATTACAGGCTGGCAGGCCTTGGAAGGGGCCTAATACTAGTTCATCTCCCCTTAGTATATAGAAACCTACCCAATTAAGCCTTTCAACACAGGCCATTACTATGGCTGATGCATTAGCCAAATTAGCTAAAGGGTCTGTTTCCGAACTTAACTGTCCCTTTAAAAGGGTATTCATGTATTTTAATCTTTCTTCTTCATTCATATTTTTAATTGGATCAAGTTTAAACATACTATCTCCCCTTACTACTCTATTATAATTATTTTCTTTGCAGTACCTTGAACTGGATAGGATTCTGCCACTGGTCCATCAAATATAATTTCTACCATGAGACCAACAGATAATTCTTCTGGGGTAACTTCCTCTTCCCCCATGTAAATTTCAGTATCTTCATTTATAGTAATACTTCCACTATCATACATGGTATCATCTTGAACTTCCCCTTCTACTAGTATACCAGTAATAGTAAGACCATCCTCACTGGTATAGATCTCCTTAATTTCTCCCCTTATACCTATGGTATCAGCAGCTTCACCGCTGCAGCCAACTAATACCATTGCAAATACTAAGGCTAAACCTAATATCAATAATCTTTTCATAATCTATCCCCCTTGCATAATGAATTTATTTCAATAGGCTTCTTTGGTCCATATTCCAACCAAATATACCTCCTGTATGGATAAAGAGTATATTCTCATGCTTATCAAAGGTCCCCTTTTTAATTTCCTCTACCAAACCATACATGGCCTTGCCTGTATATACAGGATCTAGGACTATCCCCTCTAGTCTTGCTAGGTATCTTATAAATTCTATTTCTTCTATTCTACTTAAGGCGTAGCCTCTGCCTTCATAGCCACCTATAATATTTAGATCATCCTTGTTTACTTCAATTTCTTTTCCTGTGTATGTAGCTATTTCCTTTAATAAACCCAGTACTACATCTTTAAAATATTCACTAGTATCAAATATATTGAATCCATATACAGTAGCTGAATTGTTATTTACATAGTTTCCATAGTAAAGCCCTGAATAGGTACCTCCAGAGCCTACGGTAACAACTATGGCATCGAATTTAATACCCATTTCCTCTTCCTGCTTCAATATTTCTTCCATAGCATTTATATATCCTAAGGAACCCACTCCATTTGATGCTCCTTCAGGAATTATATAAGCATTGTAACCTTTGCTGTCTAGTTCCTTCTTTATGGATTCCATTATATCCATTCTATTATTTCTATACTCTTCTGGAGTTATAAACTTAATATTTGCTCCAAGAATCTTGTCTAAGAAGAGATTGCCCTCTACAGGAGTATCCTCTTCTCCCCTAAGTACTAGATATACTCCCATGCCAAGCTTGGCAGCCACTGCAGCCGTTGCCCTGCAGTGGTTTGACTGAATACCACCACAGGTAATTAAATAGTCTGCCCCCTCTTCCAGGGCTTCAGCCACTGCATATTCTAACTTTCTTACCTTGTTGCCTGAAACTTCCATACCCGGTTGGTCATCCCTCTTTATGTATATATTCTTACC
>JAAYFE010000026.1 GCA_012728365.1 Tissierellia bacterium | reverse complement strand
TAAAAAGTAAATACCTATATGAAGCCTACATTTTAGCTAGGTTTATTTAAGTGCACCCAATAACATGTATAGCTTTATCTATCTCAACTATTTGCAAAATTAGGGCTAAAAATAGCAATGGAGCGGGATTTAAGAAAATCCCACCCCAAATATTGACATAGAGCCTAACTTCAAAAGTTACTTTGTTTAAAGCTTGTACTCCAGGGAAAGATTTGCTTATATTATGGACCCTTAATTTCACATTACTCACAAAAGTACCCCCTCTAAATCTTTTGTATAAAAATTTGTGTATTCGGTAACTAAACCATAACCTTATAAAGTACTTTCTCTTTTGATTAACTTAGTTTCTAGTAAATAATCCTTAATTTCTACTTTCTCTCTGTTTATTTGCTTTATTAATAATTCAATTAGTAGAGTTCCTATCTCTTTTATTGGCTGACGTATTGTTGTTAGAGACGGGTATAATAATTCCCCTATAAAGCTATCGTCAAAACCAATTAGCTGAACTTGATGAGGAATACTAATGCCTATCCCTTTCAAATGCTTCATTACTACTGCAGCAGCTATATCATTAAATACAAATATTCCATCATATTTTTTAATGTTTTCTATTCTCTTTAAATATTCCTCTAAAATCTGCACTTGGAAGTCAGTTTCAAACTCTACTATATCAACCTTAATCCCTTTTTTATTAGCCGCATCTACAAATCCTTTACACCTTAACTCTGTAGCTTCGAAGTTACGAGGTCCTTTAATATGCAACATATTCCTACAACCTCTATCATATAAGTGGTCAAAAGCCATTTTCCCACCATTATAGTTATCTGATGAAACTGTAGCGATAGAACTCGATATGTGATTTTCAAAGGATACTACCGGAATATTAATTTCAGAATATTCCTCTTTGCACTGGCTTCTTGAAGCTATAATGCCTGATACCCTGTAACTCTTTATTACTTCTAGGCACTCTTTTTCTTTTTCCCTACTATCTCCAGTATTGTACAAAAATAAGGAATATCCAATTTTGTTAGCATAATCCTCTATAGCTGTAACCATTTGATTAAAAAAGGGATTAGTTATATTTGGAATCATCAAGGCTATTGTTCTTGAATTTTTAGTAAAAATCGCTCTAGCTAATGCATTTGGAGTGTATCCAGCTTTCTCAATTTCTTTTTGTATTTTTATTTTAGTTTTTTCACTTACATATCCACTTCCATTTAAATATCTCGACACTGTAGCAATGCTTACTCCTGCTCTTTCTGCAATTTCTCTAATGTTACTCATATTACACTCCCCTTTTTTATGCTATACTTTTTAGCATAATGTAACATGTTTCATATAGTACAATTAAAATATAGTATATCTTTATGTAACTTGTTACATATCATATATGTGTATAATAACAATATATTAGCTTATTGTCAATAAAATTTTACAAATTTAACTTAACTTTATAGATAATTTTTTTAATTTTTTCTTTTATTTAGATAAATCATGGTTTCTAAATTAGAAACTATGATAAAGAGGTAAGTAGGTATCCCACTTACCTCTTTATTATGATATAATTTAAATAATATACCTTATTATTTAAATTTTTCATTAAGTTCAGGATAAAGAGGTGTCTAAAATGTTTCTTGAAAATACGGAAGAATTAGCTCAAAATAAATTGTTATTATTATACATAATAGATAGATCTAATAGTTCTTTAACTAATAATGAAATTACTGAGCTGGTTCTAAAAAATAACTATATGAATTATTTTTTAGTTCAGCAATATTTGTCTGAGTTAGTAAATTCTGGCTTTGTTGAATATAAAAAAAATAAGGACAAAAATAAAAATGTATACATAATCCATGAAAAAGGAAAAGCTGCCTTATCCTATTTTGAAGGTAGAATACCTAAAGAAATTAAAGAAGAAATATTAAGTATTTTCCCTAATAATGAAGAAGTAATTAAATCTACTAATATAATTGGGGAGTACTACAAAAATGCCAGCAATGAATATACTGTTAATCTAAAGCTAATAGAAAAGGGTGAAACCCTTTTTAGCTTATACCTAAGTGTTCCTACAAAAGAACAAGCGGAACACATATGCCAGGTTTGGAAAAATAAAACTGAATATATTTATAAGAACTTATTAAATATGTTAGTAGATGATAAGATTACTTAATTTAGTAGGAGTATGCTATTTGGCTCCTTTCCTACTTCTATATTATCTACTACCTTGTTTAATTTTATGTCAAACAGGGTCAGTAAATTTTTTGATATATTAGTAATAAATAGTAGACTTCCTCCATCCCATTTTAATTTATTAGGCATTCCTGATAAGTAGGTTTTGCTTAATAAATTTCCTCTTTTTATATCTATTTTATATAAATAGCCACTATCCATATTGGTGGCAAAGACTATTTCCCTTCCCTCTAATTTTAGTATATTGTTTAAAATTCCTGAGAAATTTTGTATATTTTTCTTTCCATAATTCTTTAAATCAATCATACATAAATTACTTATATTCCTTGCATTTAAGTTGCCATTATTTATATTGGTTAGCACTAAGAGCTTATTATTATATATTGTCATTTTTACAGGAGTGCTTTTAAGCTTTATTGTAATCCTTCCATAATTTTTTAAATCTATCACATCAATACATTGGCCATAGTAATTTGCAATATATATTTTTTTGTCCTTTTTATCTATTTCAAGATCTATTGGCTTTTCTCCTACCTGTATGTTTTCTTCCAGGGTAAAATTTTCTGCA
Organism: Tissierellia bacterium; assembly: GCA_012728365.1. Classification (GTDB taxonomy): domain Bacteria; phylum Bacillota; class Clostridia; order Tissierellales; family Tepidimicrobiaceae; genus JAAYFE01. The sequence continues at coordinate 40,694 of JAAYFE010000026.1, read as the reverse complement.
TCTACAATGGAAATAGAATTTGAATCACTATTTATTACAAATAGTTTGTTTTCAAAATACTTAATACATGTGGGATACTTGCCTACAGCCAATATATCCACAATTTCTTTCTTTTCTAAATTGATCTTTAGGATAGAATTATCATATATATTTGCACAGTACAAGTTTCCAGCCATGTCAAATTCCATCTCATAAGGCCCCAGATATATATTTTGCATATTTATGTTCTTATTGAATAGAATAGATTCCTTTAAACACCACTTTTCAACTTTTGTCCAATTTTCCAGGTCAATGATAGTCAAGGAATCATCCCCAGTATTTGCAACTATTATCTTCCCATTTTTCACCCTGCCACCTCCATCCACTATATAAGCCAATCTATGCAAATTAGTGGATTTTGGTGATTAAATTTTAATATTCCTTTAATATTCGCTGTGCTATAGTGCTTTCATCAAGCTTTATATTTCTTCTTTTTATTTCCTTAATAAGTATATGTAGCTTTGCTTTTGCTTTCCTTATGTTTTCACAATCACCACTATTGGATAATAAATTTAAATTTTCCATCTGCTTATAGGTCAAATTTAGCAGTTCATTATCTGATAAAGAACCCAAAGTAATCATAAAAAACCCTCCTATAGAACTTATAATAATTAATATTCTATAGGAGGAATATATATCACTAATTATTTCCTAAAACTATTTTTCTTATGTCCCCTATTAAGTAGAGGGAACCTGCAAATAAAATTAGGTCATCCTTATCTGCCAATTGGTAAGCTTTTGACACTGCTTCTTTTAAATCTGTCCTAACATGGGTATTCTTATTATATTTCTTAACTATCTTTTCCAAGTCTTCTGCATCCATCTTCCTGTGTATATTTGCTTCTGTTACCACTACCTCATCAGCTATACTTGTCAAGGCTTCTACCATAGGCTCTACTTCCTTATCCTTTAAAATTGCCATACCCAGTATAAGCCTTTTGTATTTAAACCTATTTATATTTTCAGTTAAAGTTTTTATTCCTTGCATATTATGAGCACCATCTATTACAAAAGTTGGATCCCTTCTTAATACTTCTATTCTACCAGGCCATTTTGTATTTTTTAGACCCTGTCTTAAAGCTTCCTCTGAAATTTCAACAATTCCCCTATCTTTTAACATCATTATTGCAGTAAGGGCTAAAGTGGCATTATACACCTGATGTTTGCCAATTAGGCTTATTTCTAAATTAGAATAAGCTTTATCATTATATTCATAATTAAATACTCCTCCAAATTCATCAAGTTTAAGTATTTCTACATTGTCCATAGGACATACCTCAAGGCTAGCAGCTCTGCTCTTGGCTACCTCTTTTATAACCTCTAAGGCTTCTTCACTTTGGGGATAGGAAAGGACCAAGCCCCTATCCTTAATAATGCCTGCCTTCTCATAGGCAATCTTTCCAAGTGTATCTCCTAGTTCAGCCATATGGTCATAGTCTATGGTGGTAATTACTGAAATAAGGGAATCTTTAATTACATTTGTTGAATCAAGCCTGCCTCCTAATCCCACCTCTAAAACTACAAAATCTACATTTTCTTCTTTAAAGTATACAAAAGCTATAGTTGTGACTATTTCAAAGGTTGTTGGATGCTCATAACCTTCCTTTAGCATTATTTCTATGGTATTTTTTACCCTTTCAGTTATTTCAGCCAGCCTTTCATCAGGGATATTTTCACCATTAATGGATATACGCTCATTAAACCTTTCTAAATAAGGAGATGTAAAAAGGCCTACCTTATATCCTGCTTCCTTTAACATATGGGAAATATATGAAGCTGTAGACCCTTTTCCATTTGTACCTGCAATATGTATATATTTCAGGTCTAAATGGGGGTTGCCTAAAAGTTCTAAAAGTTTGCTTATACAATCTAATCCTAATCTAGAACCATATTTATTTTTATCGTTTATATAATTTATTGCTTCTGTATAGTTCATTTTACTCCCCCTATCCATGGTAAATTTAGGGTGGATATACCACCCTATAAGCTATTTTTTAAGTTCTCTAGTCTTTCCATTACCTTTTCCATCATATTTTCATATTTTTCAAGTTTTTCTCTTTCTTTATTTACTATTGCTTCTGGTGCTTTAGTTACAAAGCTTTCATTGGAAAGTTTACCTCTAACCCTTTTTAATTCTCCTTCAATCTTTTCCTTTTCCTTTTCTAACCTTTCTATTTCCTTATTTATATCTATTAGATCCTTTAATGGAATAAATACTTCACATCTGTCAAGTACAACAGAAAGATTATTGTCCCCCAAATCTTCCTTATTATCTTTTATTAATATATTGTCTGCACTGGCTAAATTTGTAAAATACCTTCTTCCATATTCTATAATATCCTTAATGTCTTCATCCTTTGTTACAAATATCAGAGTGGCCTTTCTGGATGGTGCAATATTCATTTCCTGTCTAGCATTTCTTATACACTTAATGGCAGTCATTATATAGCTCATCTTCTTTTCAGCATCTTTGTTTTCATACTTATCTTCATATTTTGGCCAATTGCTTACAATAAGTGGTTCTTCTCTATTAGGTAAGTACTGCCAAATTTCTTCAGTTATAAAGGGCATAAAAGGATGGAGTAGTTTTAGTATATTTTCTAGTACATGTAATAATACCTTTTGTGCAGTATTCTTGCTTTCTATATTTTCTCCATATAGCCTTGGTTTAACCATTTCTATATACCAATCACAATATTCATCCCATATAAAATCGTGGATTTTTTGTGCAGCCAATCCTATTTCATATTTTTCTAAGGCTCTGGTTACTTCATCTATAACTGTATTTATTCTAGATATTATCCACTTATCCTCTTCTTCTAGCATATCCTTATCTATTTTTTCAGAAATTATACTTTCATCCAAATTCATGAGCACAAACCTAGTGGCATTCCATAGTTTATTTGCAAAATTTCTATTGGCCTCTACCCTTTCCATGTAAAAACGCATATCATTTCCTGGACTATTGCCAGTAACTAGGGTAAATCTTAAGGCATCGGCACCATATTCACTTATTACATCCAGTGGGTCTATACCATTACCAAGGGATTTACTCATCTTCCTTCCTTGGGCATCCCTTACAAGGCCAGTTAAAAATACATCCCTAAAGGGTATATCTCCCATCTGCTCTATACTTGAAAATACCATTCTCACTACCCAGAAGAAAATAATATCATAGCCTGTTACTAATACATCTGTTGGGAAGAAATACTTTAAATCCTCTGTCTCCTCTGGCCAGCCTAGGGTTGAAAATGGCCATAGGGCTGATGAAAACCAAGTATCTAAAGTGTCTGGATCCTGATAGATATTGGTGCTATTACATTTAGTACATTTCTCTGGCCTCTCCCTTGAAACCATTACTTCACCACAGTCTTCACAGTAATAAACTGGAAGCCTATGTCCCCACCACAATTGTCTAGATATGCACCAGTCCTTAATATTTTCAAGCCAGTGGACATAAATTTTCCCAAATCTTTCAGGAATAAATTTAAGCTTACCTTCCTTATAGGCATCTAAGGCTGGTTTTGCCAATGGCTCCATCTTTACAAACCACTGTTTTGATATTAAAGGCTCAACAGTTGTTTTACATCTTTCACAATGGCCAACGCTGTGGTCATGTTCTTTAATCTTAACTAGATATCCTTCTTTCTCTAAGTCTTCTACTATTTTCCTTCTTGCTTCATATCTGTCCAGTCCATTGTATTTGCCACCATTTTCATTTATGGTGCCATCCCCATTTAATATTACATAATGGCCTAGACCATGTCTTTCTCCTACTTCAAAGTCGTTTGGATCATGGGATGGGGTTATTTTTACTGCCCCTGTTCCAAACTCCATTTCTACATATTCATCTGCAATTATGGGAATTTCCCTATTAACTAGCGGGAGTATGGCAGTTTTACCAATAAAATCCTTATACCTTTCATCTTCTGGATTTACTGCTACAGCCAAGTCTCCTAACATTGTTTCAGGCCTTGTAGTAGCTATTGTTATATAAGCATCCTCACCCTTTATTGGATATCTAATATACCATAGATGGCCCTGTTTATCCTCATGTTCTACCTCTGCATCAGATATGGCTGTTTTACAATTTGGGCACCAGTTTATGATCCTATCCCCTCTATATATTAATCCTTTTTCATATAATCTTATAAATACCTCTTCAACTGCCTTACTAAGGCCCTCATCTAAAGTAAACCTTTCCCTGTCCCAGTCACAGGAAACTCCAAGTTTTTCAAGCTGGTTGTTTATGTTTCCTCCGTATTTCCTGGTCCATGCCCAAGCTTCTTCTAAAAAACCTTCTCTGCCTAGCTGTTCTTTAGTTTTTCCTTCCTTCCTTATTTTTTCAACTACCTTAGCTTCTGTGGAAATGCTGGCATGGTCTGTTCCAGGCTGCCATAAAGCTTCATAACCTTCCATACGCTTCCATCTTATTAATATATCTTGAATGGTATTATTTAATGCATGGCCCATGTGTAAATTTCCAGTTACATTTGGTGGAGGCATCATTATAGTATAGGGCTTTTTATCCCTATTTACTTCTGCCTTAAAGTAACCCTTTTCTTTCCAAAATTTGTAAATTCGATCTTCAAAATCCTTTGGGTTATAGGTCTTTGGTAAATTCTTTAACATGTTATTTTCCTCCTTAAATATAGATGGTTCTAATCAAACTCTCTATAAAAAAACCTTCGCTCCAATCTAAAGGGCGAAGGATATATCCGCGGTACCACCTTAATTCCATAGCTAGGCTATGGCGCTTTAGAATTTTAACGGTAAAACCGTATTAGCCTACTTCTTTCAGCTAAAAGCTCAGAAGCTACCTTCAGTAAACATTGCCTATAGAAAACCTTTCAGCCCATGGGTTTTCCTCTCTTTATAGGATATTTACCTACTCCTCTTCCTCATCGCCTAGTATGAAATTGTTATTCATAATTATATAGTCAATCCCTTTTGTTGTCAACATTATCTCATATATTCATTTTCCCTATTCCTAGATATAAATATTTTAAGATAATTTGTAAAGGCCAATAGGTTTAAAATGACTGTTGTAAGTATTAATAATTTAATCAGTGTAGGAGATGGTATCTTAAAGATTATAGATAATATTGCTGCATAGAAAGAAACTGTGGCTATTTTCCCATACTTGTTTGAAGGAAGTACCCTCTTTTCTTTAAATAAATATAGGATAATTCCTCCTAGTATCATTAGTACCTCCTTCATTCCCAAGATTAATAGGACCCATGGTGGTATTAGATTAGCAGATGTAAAGCTAATTAAAACAGCAAAGGTCATAAGTTTGTCTGCGAGAGGATCTAAAGCTGCACCTAATTTTGAAATCATATTATACTTTCTTGCTATGTACCCATCTAATACATCTGTTAGTCCTGCTAATATATATATTGTACCAGCGTAAAGTATCTTGTTTTTTTCTACAGTGTAAAAAACCAATAAATACAATGGCACCAATAGAATCCTGATAATTGTTAATATGTTAGGTATATTCACTTACAACCCTCTTTCTTTATTTTATATATATTTTTGTAACCAAATATATTTTTAAGAATAAAATGCTTAATATAACTACCATTATTTTTATGATATTATAGGGGGGATAAGATGTCAAAGGTTTTTAAAACAATTAGCTTAATTTTATTATTGACATTAACAGCTGCTTTATTACTGACAGCATGCCAACCAAAGAGTGATTTGAAAAAAGTTACATTGTTTGAAGTTACCCACTCCTTGTTTTATACTCCACAGTACGTAGCCTTAAGTCTTGGCTTCTTTGAAGAAGAAGGCCTTGAAATTGAACTTATAGATGGAAAAGGTGCAGACAAAGTTATGGCTGCATTACTTAGTGGGGATGCTGACATAGGCTTTATGGGGACTGAAGCCTCGGTATATGTATATAACGAAGGAAGAGAAGATTATGCTATAGTTTTTGCACAGCTTACCCAAAGAGACGGACAATTTTTAGTAGCTAGAGAACCAGACCCAGACTTTACTTGGGATAAGTTAAAAGGTAAAGAGGTTCTTGGAGGCAGAAAAGGTGGAATGCCTTTTATGACTTTAGAATATGTTGTAAAGAAAAACGGTCTAACTCCTGGCCAAGATGTAAACTTGAGAACTGATGTACAGTTTGATGTACTTGCAGGTGCCTTTACAGGCGGAGAAGGAGACTATGTAACTTTATTTGAACCAGTAGCATCAAGTCTAGAAAAGGAAGGTAAAGGTTATGTTGTAGCCTCCATTGGTGAAGAAGGAGGATATATACCCTATACCGTTTATACAGCTTTAAAGAGTACCATTGAAAAGGATCCAGAAATGATTCAAGCCTTTACAAATGCACTATATAAAGGTATGCTATGGGTTCAAAGCCATAGTTTAGAAGAAATCGCTGAAGTTGTTAAACCATACTTCCCAGACATTGATGACGAAGTCCTCATAATGCTTTTAGAAAGATATAAGAATCAAGATAGCTGGAAGCCTGATCCTGTTGTTTCTGAAGAAGGATTTGAACATTTAATGGATATTATGGAATTGGCTGGAGAACTAGATAAAAGAGCAAATTATGATGATATAGTAAATACAGACTTTGCTAAAGAAGCTATGAAAAATGTTAAATTAGATTAAATTAAGGGGAGAAAGACATCTCCCCTTAATTATTAAAAAATTGTTAAGAAACTTTAGTAAAAAAGTTACAAATTAGTTACAGATATCCCTTTAATTTTTTTTATTTTTAATATATACTAATACATATATAAATTTAAAGACATAAGGGGTTGTACATATGAAAAAGTTAAAAAGTTTAAAGGGTAGGTTTTGTGCAATAACAATAGCTGGAGCAATTTTCTTTAGTCCCAATTTTGTACAAGCTGATTTAGGTGATACAGTATTAGTCTTAGGGATAGAACATGAAGATGTTAAGGTGCTACAAGAACACCTTATTGATTTAGGATATTTAGAATTAGAAAAAACTAGTACATATTTCTGTGAGAAAACTCACAAAGCTTTAGTTAAATTTCAAGAATCACAAGGATTAGAAGGAGATGGTTCCTTTGGACCTGAAACATATAAAGCCTTAGTAAATGTAGTGTCTAAATATGAACCTTTGGTATATACAAGGCCTTTAAAAGAAGGCATGTCTGGAGAAGATGTAAGATTACTGCAAGAAAGATTAAAAGTACTTGGATTTTTAATCATTGAAGAATGTACAGATTATTATGGTCCTATGACCAAAAAAGCAGTAGCTGACTTCCAAAGGGATTATGGTATACAGGTAGATGGAATGGCAGGGCCGGAAACAATAAAAACAATTAATATGGCACTAAAAAATATAATAGACAGTCCATTAATGAAGTCTTCAAGGTCTGGTTCCTCTGTAAATAATCTGAGACAAAATATTGCAGAAACAGCTAGAAAATATATAGGTACCAAATACAGATATGGGGCAAATGGTCCTGATGCCTTTGATTGTTCTGGATTTGTACAATATGTTTATAGTCAATTTGGAATTGAACTACCCCGTTCCTCTTCTGCTCAAGCTGGTGTAGGAACTAAGATAAGCAAAGATGAATTACAGGTTGGGGATATAGTGGTCTTTAGCAATACATATAGATCAGGTCCTAGTCACACTGGCATCTATCTAGGAAATAATAAATTTATACATGCCAGCACTAGTAAAAAGGGAGTAATTATATCAGATTTAAACTCTAACTATTATAGAAAGCATTTTTCATATGGAAGAAGAGTCTTAAACAATTAACAGTGATAATTAAAGAAGGGAATATTGCCACAAATAAGCAATATTCCCCTTATTTTTTTGGTGTATTGACCCTATGGAAAGGTTAATAATTGTCAATTAACTATAAATCCTATCTTTCTATATACCTTTCTCAAGGTCTTGTTGGATATATATCTTGCCTTTTCTGCCCCTTGCTTATAAACACTTTCTAGGTAATCCTTATTTTTCATATAAGAATCAAATTTCTCCTGTATTGGCCTTAAGCCTTCTATTACTACTTCAGCTAAATCTTCTTTAAATTTGCCATACCCTATCCCTTCATATCTTTTCTCTATATCCTCTATGGAATCCTTACTAAAGGCAGAATAAATTTCAATTAAATTCTTAATTCCTGGCTGCTCATCACTATACCTTACTACCCCTATGGAATCTGTAACTGCCCTTTTTACCTTTCTTCTTATATCTTCAGGTTTGTCTAATATCAATATATAGCCATTCTCATTATCATCAGATTTAGACATTTTCTTTTGTGGATTTTGAAGACTCATAATTCTAGCCCCTTCTTTTTTTATTAAGGGCTCTGGTACTTTAAAGGTTGGGCTATATCTGTTATTAAATCTTTCTGCCAAATCCCTTGCTAATTCTAAGTGTTGTTTTTGATCCTCCCCTACTGGAACTAAATCTGCCTGGTACAGTAATATATCTGCAGCCATTAATACTGGATAGGTAAATAGGCCTGCATTTACATTTTCGCCTACTCTTTGGGATTTTTCCTTATATTGGGTCATTCTGCTAAGCTGTCCCATGTAGCTCATAGTACTTAATACCCAACTAAGCTCAGCATGGGCTGATACATGGGACTGGATAAATAGTGTACACTTTTCTGGGTCTAGCCCACAAGCTAAATATACTGCTAATAATTCTAGGGTATTTTTTCTCAAATTTTTTGGCTCCTGTGGTACTGTAATTGAATGTAAATCTACAATACAATAATAACATTCATATTCATCCTGAAGGGATACCCAATTTTTTATAGCCCCTATATAATTGCCAATGGTCAAACTTCCAGAAGGTTGAACACCACTAAACACAACCTTTTTTTCCATATTTATTCCTCCCTTGCTATGATGATTTCCTATTTATATTAAATAAGACAAGAGAACCCTCCCTTGTCTTCTAAGTATCAAAAAACCCTTCCATCCCTTAAAAGAGACGAAAGGGTTGCTTCCGTGGTGCCACTCTTATTGGCATACTGCCCGCTCTAATCCAATAAGGGTGATTAACCCAAATACCCTACTGCTAGTTCAGGTATTAGCTCCCAAGTCCATTCATCACAATAGTGTCATCAGGCTTCCACCATCCCTGACTCGCTTTAGACCTTTATTGTGACTACTAGCCTTGGTCACAGCCTATAGTATCTTTTGTTTATTTATTATATGCACTTATTCAAAAAAAGTCAACATTTTTAAATAACATACTTTAGAGTATTAGGCTTATTTACCTTTACTACCTTAGCTGGCATTCCAACTGCAGTAGCATAGGGTGGTATATCATCAAGTACTACTGCATTTGCTCCTATTTTAGCCCCTTTACCTATGGTTACTGGTCCAAGTATCTTTGCTCCAGCACCTATCATAACATCATCTTCCACTGTAGGATGTCTTTTAGAATTTGGATCTCCTCCAACACCTCCAAGGGTTACCCCATGGTATATGGTAACATTATTTCCTACCTCAGCCGTTTCTCCAATAACTACTCCCATACCATGATCTATGAAAAAATTCTTGCCAATTTGGGCCCCTGGATGTATTTCTATACCCGTTTTTCTCCTTGCTCTTTGGGATATAATTCTTGCTAAAGTAAATTTTCCTTTCTTATATAGTTTATGACTGATTCTGTGGTATATTATTGCCTTTAGACTAGGATAGCAAAGTATAACTTCAAGCAAATTTTTAGCAGCTGGATCCTTTTCTAATATATTTCTTGCTTCCTCTAAAATCATTTTAATCATTCTATCACTCTTCCTTAAATAATGCTGTAGAAAGATATCTTTCTCCTGTATCAGGTAGAACTGTTACTACTCTCTTACCTGGACCTAATTTCTTTGCTACCTTTAATGCTGCATATACATTAGCACCAGAAGATATTCCACAAAAAATTCCTTCCTTTATACCTAATAATCTGGAAGTTTTCAATGCATCTTCATCATCTACTGTAATTATTTCATCTATTATATCCCTGTTTAAAATTTTAGGTACGAAATTAGCACCAATTCCTTGGATTCCATGGCTTCCTGCTACTCCTTCACTAAGCAAGGGTGACTTTTTAGGCTCCACTGCATATATTAAAGTCTCTTTATTTACTTCTTTCAATCTTTTACCAACTCCTGAAATTGTACCTCCAGTACCTATACCTGCCACAAAGGCATCTACAACTTCCATATCATCTAATATTTCTACTGCTGTAGTCTCATAATGAGCTTTAACATTTGCAGGATTTTCAAATTGATTTGGCATAAAATATCCATTTTTGTCTGCCAATTCCTTTGCCTTATCTACTGCTCCCTGCATTCCAAGCTTTCCTTCTGTAAGTATTAGCTCAGCACCATAAGCCTTCATAAGCTTTCTTCTTTCCAAGGACATTGTCTCAGGCATTACTATTATTACCTTTAAATTTAAGGAAGTTCCTATCATAGCCAAGGCTATACCTGTATTTCCACTAGTTGGCTCTATAATTGTCCCTCCAACTTTTAAGACCTCTCTTTCTAAAGCATCTTTTATCATATATAAGGCTGGCCTATCCTTAACGCTTCCAGCAGGATTAAAGGCCTCCAATTTCACATACACATCTGCCATATTTTCATCTACTATACTATTTAACTTTACTATTGGTGTTTTACCTATAGTTTCATGAATTCTACTATATTTCATAATTTATTCCCTCCATTTTTATTAATATTAACAATAAAAAAACCTTTTACCACTGTATGAAATACAGAGGCAAAAGGTTACCTTTCGCGGTTCCACTCTGCTTGGGATAAAAGTCCCATCTCTTTCGAGTACTAACATACTCTAGCTCTGTAACGGGAGCCACCGTAATGGTCTACTATAATTTCGACCATAGGCTCAATGGCGCACTTCAAATATAGTCCGTATAGATTCCTCTCACCAATGGAATCCTCTCTGTAATACTTCCTATATTTTACTTTACCATATCCTAGCCTTTAGTATGGATTATTTCACATTATAATATACCATAAATTTTAAAAATATAAACATCTTTTTTGAAAAATTATAAAGAAAAATTCATCAAAGCCAGTATTGAGTATATATGGGATGTTGGATTTTCGCTTAAATCCTTTCCATAGGCCATTAAAAGCTCCCTAAATTTTTCATATAAACTTTCATCCCTTAAAATTCTATATAATTTGTTCAAAACCATAGCCCCAATAGCATTTCCTGAAGGAGTGGCCCCATCGTATATATCCTTTGGCCTTAGTATTAGCCTTTCTGATATGTCACTATAATAGAACATACCCTTATCCTTTTCATCCCAAAATAGGTCTATCATGTCATGGATAAGTTTTTTGGCAATATTTAAGTACTTTTCATCACCCACAACATCATATAATGTTAAAAGACCCAACGTAAAATAAGCATAGTCTTCCAGGAAACCATAATTATAACTTTCGCCATCTATGTGTATAGATAGTAATTTCCCATCTTGATCTATGGAATTTTCTATTATGAATTCTGCTGCTTCCCTTGCTTTTCTTATAAATAAGTCCCTATTAAATATCCTTCCTCCATAAGCTAATGAAGCAATCATAAGTCCATTCCAGGATATAAGTATTTTTTCATCCCTATGGGGTTTTATTCTTTCCTCTCTATAGGTTAATATCATATCCCTTAAACTATCAAGTATTGCCTTGTCTTGCCTGCTGATATCTTCAAGCTTTTTGCCAATTAAATTGGGTATATTTTTACCTTCAAAGTTGCCTTCCTTGCTTATATTATAGTATCTACAATAAAATTCTCCTAACTCTTCTCCTAATAGATCTATTATTTCATCATAGGTGAATAGATAGTATTTGCCTTCTTCCCCTTCAGTTTCCGCATCTAAGGCTGAATAAAAAGCTCCTCCATCTGATGTCAATTCCCCTAAGACAAACTTATATATTTTCTCTGCTATCTCTTTATACAAAGCTTTGCCTGTAATTTCATAGGCCTTAGTATATACAATTCCAAGAAGGGCATTGTCATACAACATCTTTTCAAAATGGGGAACTAGCCATTTTTCATCTGTTGAATACCTATAAAATCCAAATCCTACATGGTCAAATAAACCACCCTTATACATACTCTCTAAAGTAAATTCAGCCATACTTAATGCTTTTTCATGGTTTAGGTTCCATCCATACACTAATAAAAATAGGATATACTGGGGTAGTGGAAATTTAGGTGCTTTAGTAAAGCCACCATAAATTTCATCAAAAGAATTTTCTAGTTCTTCTAAGGTTTTATTAAATATATCTTCATCTATATTTCCTTTTCTTATCCTATTAAATTTTCTATCTACTTCCTCTAATATGTTATTTGAATCTTTAATTATTTCTTCCTTCCTTTTCTGCCACAAATCTTTGATTTTATTAAGTAATTCTATAAGTCCTATAGAATTTTTTTGGCTTCTTTTAGTAAAATAAGTACCAGCAAAAAAGGGTTTTTCATCAGGAGTTAAAAAAACTGTTAAGGGCCATCCTGCATATCCTGTTAAAGCTTCTGCAAAAGTAATATACACCTTATCCAGATCCGGTCTTTCTTCCCTATCAACCTTTATAGGAACAAAATATTTATTAAGTATTTCTGCAACCTCTTCATCTTGAAAAGATTCCCTATTCATATTATGGCACCATCTACAAGTTGAGTAACCTATAGATAAGAATATGGGTTTGTCTTCTTTCTTTGCTTTTTGTAAGGCCTCCTGCCCCCAAGGATACCAATTAACAGGATTATCCTTATGTTGCAATAAATATGGAGACTTTTCTTGAGCCAATCTATTCATAGCACCACTATCCTTTTCATTATTTTTTGCATATTATACCCAAAGTATATGCACTTATTTAGCAAAATATAATAAAAAAGCTACCAGAAAACTGATAGCTTTTTATTAATTAAGGGCTTTAACAACCATTTTATAGCAGTAATCCATAGCTTTTTCAGTGTCTATGTCACAATAACCTTCCCTATTGTTAACATAGTTTAGAAAAGCAGCTATTGAACTGATAATCACCATTCTTTTATAGTACTGGCTTTCTTCTATTGAGATTATCTCTTCTTCATAGCCCATTAAAAGTAGCCTATCTATAAGGCTTTCTATTCTTGAGATATAGCAGGGTATAAGTTCTTCTTCATCTACCAGATATGCATATAATTTATCAAGTCTACCTGTTGATAAGAGAAAATTAATTGTAGAAAACTTATTATCAAAGTTTTCTACAATTATTTTTAAAGCCTCATAGTATTTGTCTTTGAAATTAGTCTTTGACTCTACTCTTGCTATGGCATAATCTGTTTCTTTTCTCATCTTATATAAAATTGCCTTTGATATAACTTCTTCCTTGCTACTAAAATATTCATATATTGTTCCTTTACCAACCCCTGATGCCTTAGCAATTTCAGAAACTGTTACTGAATATATATTTGCTCCTCTATTAATTAAGTCTATGACCCCATTAAATATGGCTAATTCTTTATCAGTGTAAGTATTATTATCCATCTTGTTCATCACCCTGATCAATAGATTTTAGCAACTTATCCTTATGGAGTAAATCATACATTGCTGGTATGAAGAACAAGGTCAGTATTGTAGAATAACTTAATCCTCCTATGGCAGCAATGGCTAAGGGTTGTAGTACCTCTGCTCCCATTCCAACTCCAAAGGAAAGGGTTGACAGACCTAATACAGTTGTTATGGCTGTCATTAATATTGGTCTCATTCTTGTTTTTCCTGCCTGTACTAAAGCTTCTTTTTTGCTTACTCCTGCCTCCCTTAGCTGATTCACATAGTCAATAAAGACAATTCCATTGTTCACAACTACACCACTTAATACTAAAAATCCAAGCATGGATATTACACTTATATCATAGCCAGTAAGGCTTAAGGCTAACAAGCCTCCTGTAAATGCAAGGGGGATGGTAAACATTACTATAAAGGGTGATAAAAGGGATTGAAATTGTGCTCCCATTACTAAGTAGATAAAGGCTATAGCTAATATTAGCATATAAGACAGATCTGTTAATGATTCTCTAATAAGCTCCCTTTCGCCTGAAATTTCTATTCTATATCCATCAGGTATATCATAATCCTTAAGTTTATTCTCAAACTCTCTGCTTACAAGACCGATGTTATGATCCCTATGTATGTTAGCTGAAACAGATATATATCGTTCCTGTGAATCCCTCCTTATGGAAGAAAGTCCATAACCTTCTGATATGTCAGCAATATCTGCTAAGCTTACATTATCTTCTTGACCATCCTTATTTATCTTTATAATCAAATCTTTTAAATCTGATCTACTTATATTTTGCTTTACTCCATCTATTACAATAACTGGAAATTCCTTATTGTCAACAGTTAAGGTAGTAGATGTCTTCCCCTTAGACAGTTGGTTGTTTATTTCCGCATATACTTGGGCTACAGTTAAGCCCTTTTCCATAGCCTTTTCCTTATTAACTATAACCCTCATTTCCACTGCTTCTTCATCAATTCCATCATTAACTTCCACTGTACCTTCAGTATCTTCCAGCATTTCTACTATATCCTTAGATATTTGTCTTAATGTATCAATATCCCTTCCTTTAATTATAACTTCAATTCCTGGACCTATCATAGTAGCCATATCCATAGCTGTTGTGTTAACACTAATTTTACAATCAAGATCTTCTGTAGCTTTTATAATTTGTTTTTCAATTTCCCTGTTTTCCCCTACCCTTTCATCTTTTATTATCACATATAGGTTCATAGTATTATCCTTTGTATCTTGTGACATAAAGCCTCCCATGGCTCCCCCCTGAAATGCTCCCACAGTTTCTATTCCATCTACATCCATAATTCTTTCCATTACTGTATCAGCCATGGTATAAAGGTCCTCTTTAGTACTATCTTCTGGCATTTCTATTGCAACAGACATTTGAGGACTATCCATTTCTGGTATGAAGGATGTTCCCATTGTAACTCCAAAATATGCACTTATAGCAAACAATACTACTACAAACACTATCACTATAGCCTTATGTTTTAAGGACCACCTTAAAGCTTTCTCGTATCTATTAAGGAGCCTATCAAATAGCTTATGCTCCTTTGTCCTTGTTCTTTTGAGCATATTTGAAGTTACTGCAGGTACCAGGGTAAGAGCAACTATTAAGCTAGCAAATAATGAATAAGCAATGGTCAGTCCCATATCTGAAAAAAGCTGCCTTGATAGTCCCTCAGTAAATACAATGGGTAAAAATACCACTACTGTTGTTAACGTAGAACCCAATAAGGCTCCTGAAACTTCCTTGGCTCCCTGGATTGATGCTTTTATGGCAGACATACCTTCACTTCTTAAGCGATATATGTTTTCAAGTACAACTATTGAATTGTCTACCAGCATTCCTACTCCCATTGCTAGGCCACCAAGGGATATTATATTTATGGTAACACCTGTAAAGTACATCATGGCTATAGCAAACACTATACTTATAGGTATAGAAAGGGCTATAACAAAGGTTGGTTTCATATCCCTTAAGAAGAGTACAAGAATTATTACTGCCAATAAGCCTCCATAAATTAAATTATTTAGAATTGATTCTACAACCAGATCTATATACATGCCTTGGTCCATTAAGGGGGTTATATTTAAACCCTCATGTTTTTCAATTAATTCTTCTATCTTCTCACCTAGGCTATCAGATACTTCAGCTGTTGAAAAGTTACTTTGTTTTTGCATTGTCAGTATAATGGCATCATTTCCATTTACCTTAGCATAATTTTCCTTAGAATTATCTTTATATTCAATATCTGCCACATCCTTTAGGTATATCTTACCTACTGCTTCTGTGCCTGTATCAAATAGCAATAAATTTCTTAACTCATCAATATCCCTTATCTTATCTCCTACTTTAACTATATAATCCACATCATCTTCTGACACATATCCTGCAGGCATTGAAAAATTCTGAGCTGCTAAAATACCTGAAATCATCTCTTCAGTTATAACCCCATCTAAGGAAGCCTTTCTATAAGCCTCTTCTCTAGCCTTTTCAAATTCTTCCATCTGCTCATTTAATGTTTGTTGGCCTTTTAATAGCTCTTCTCTTGCTTTTCCAATTTCAGCCTCTAGAAGGGTCCTTCCTTTTTTAAGCTGCTCTTCTTGCATACTAAGCTCTGCCTTTTTCATCTCAAGACTAGTTTTTTGTTCTTGTAGTTCAGCAATTTTACTATTTACTGTTTCTAATCCAGCTTCAGTTTGGGCCTTGTTTACACTAACAGCTTGTAGTCCCTCATTAATTTCCCTTAAATACACTCTTTGCTCTTGGCTTAAATTATCCCCAAGACTTTCAAGCTGGGCTTTGGATTTAAGAAGTTCTTCCTCTTTTTCCATTATTGTATTTAAGGCGCTTTCAAGCTCCTCTTTAGTCTTAAAGAGCTCTTCTTCTCCTGCTATTAGAGTAGACTCCAAGGACTCTATTTGTTCCCTTCCTGCTTTTATGGCCCTTTCTCCTTCTGCTAATTTCATACTTTCTTCCTTGTATTTTTGATCAAGTGTCACTAATCCTTCTTCTATCTGTTTCCTTGCTTCTTTAAGCTTATCTTCTGCTTCAGAAAGCTCTGAATCTATAGAGGATAGTATCTTTTTATTTAAGGATTCAATTTTTTCTGAGCTAATCAATATCTCTATTCTCTCTTCTACTAATCCAACTCCTTCTACTGACGCAACCCCTTCTATACTTTCAAGTTCTGGAATTATATCCTCTTTAACGAGCTTTGTAATTTCAGAAATATCCATATTTTTTACATCAACAGATGCCACCATAATAGGCAGCATATCTGGATTTAGTCTCATTATCATGGGCGTACCTATATTGTCATCCCAATTAGGCTTAATCAAGTCAATGTTACTATTTATTTCAATTATGGCTGAATCCATATTTACTTTGTTGTTAAATTCAAGTATTACCGTAGATATATTTTCACTAGATATGGAGCTTATATTTTTAATATTGCTAGTAGTTGCTAACACCTGTTCAATGGGTCTTGTAACAATCATTTCTACTTCTTCAGGGCTTGCTCCAGGGTAAGATGTTATAACAACTACATAGGGCAAATCCACACTGGGCAACAAATCTGTTTGTAAATTCATAAATGATACTAGTCCCAGTATGATTATTAGTATAACCCCAACTAGAACTGTATATGGTTTTTTGACACTAAATTTTGAAAGCATAGTCACCCTCCTACTTTTTTATGTTGACCGACTGGTCGGTCACTACCTTATATAGTACAATACATTTTTATAACAGGTCAACTATTTTTTATATTTTTCATTAATATTTTGTAAACTACTGGGCAATTGAATTACCGATAATTCCCCCTATATTTTCCTAAAGCATTTCTAACTATTAAAAAATATCAATGGGAAAATTATTGCTATTATAACTTAACCCATTGATATTTTTCATACATAATTTCTCCTAGCCAAGAATGGATTTTAACCTACTATAAACTTCATCTCCACTAAAAGGCCTGCCATTAAATTTTAATATTTTATAGTCTGCCCCAAAGGGTGTTTTTTCCCTTATTATACTATCTAACTGTCCTGTGGCATTTTGTTCTATATCTATAATTGTTTTTGCCCTTTTTCCAAGTTTCATTAACTTATTAGTTGGAAAGGGCCATATATCACCAAATACTAGGGCTCCAATAGATAGGCCTTCTTCATTTAATCTATCTACTGCTTCTTTTACAGCCCCATAGGTGGAGCCCCAGCATACTATTAAATTTTCAGCCTCCTCATTCCCTATAAGCCATGGTTCTTCCACTTCTTGTTCTAAAGCTTCTAATTTTCTCATTCTTTTTAAGACCATTTTAGTTCTTAAATCAGGATCTTCTGTAATATGGCCACACTCATCGTGTTCATGGCTATCACCTAAAACAATTTGACCTTCTATTTTCCCTGGTATTATCCTCCTTGAAATACCACTTTCTGTTATTTCATATTTTTTGTATCTTCCGCCTACTTCCTTATCTATGTATCTTTCTATGCTAATGCTGCTAAAATCAAAGGGCTTTATGGTTTTAGAATAATCTGCTAGATACAAGTCTGTTAAAATTATTACGGGCATCTGGTATTTATCTGAAATATTAAAGGCTCTAGCTGTTTGATAGAAGGCATCTTCAGGATCCCTTAAGGCTATGACCATACGAGGAAACTCTCCATGACCTGCATGGATTACAAATCTTAAATCACTTTGCTCCGTTCTTGTTGCCATGCCAGTGGCAGGTCCTACCCTTTGGGCATTTACTATGACCACAGGCACCTCCAATATGCCAGCAAAGCTTAAGGCCTCAACCATTAAAGCAAATCCTCCACCAGAGGAGGCTGTCATAGCCCTTACACCTGCAAAGGAAGCTCCTAAGGCCATATTTAAAGCTGCAATCTCATCTTCCACCTGATCAACTACTATTCCCATTTCATTAGCTTTAGATGAAATGTAAGTAAGTATGCTGGTAGAAGGAGTCATAGGATATCCACAGTAAAACTTACAGCCTGCTGCTATGGCTCCTAAGGCCAAGGCCTTGTTTCCACTTATTATTATATTTTTATCCTTGAAAGTAGGAAGCTTATACTTAGCCTCAATTAGATCATAACCTGCTAAAAGGGCTAACATATTGTCTTCAAGGTATTTTTTCTTAAAACTACTTTCTAGAACCTCCTTACCTATATCTAGAGGTAAACCAAAGTATTTTAAAATAGCCCCCATGCCAACAATATTTAATACCTTTGGGTTCTTAATTTTATTCTTTATTTCCTTCAGAGGTAATTTTATAAAGTTATCTGCCTCCAATTCTTCATGGCTTATAATAATTCCATCTTCCTTTAGTCTATCCTTATGAAGTATAAAGGATTCCTTATTTAGTGCCAATATAAGATCCACCTGATCTTTAAAAGAATAAACTTCTTTATCTGAAAATCTTATTTGGGTAAAATTGTGACCACCTCTTACCCTGGACATATAATCCCTATGGGTAAATACATAAAATCCGCATCTTTTTAATATTTTTTCCAGTATATTAGCAAGGGTATCAAGACCCTGACCTGCTGCCCCACCTACTAAAATGCTGTAGTCCATTTTCCCTCCCCCTTTACGAAAATTATCTAAACTCTTCCATTAGCCTTTCTGCATCTAATGGGTTTAATTCCACATCTACAAGGGGTGGGCCTTCCTTTATAAAATCAAATCTATCCAAATAGGTTTCCTTTTCCACCTTGTACAGTATACCTATAGGAATCCTATCTCCAAATTCTAGGGCCTTTTTCATTGCTTCTTCTTTATTAGTGTAATCATAGGACTCAGGCAGGTGGTATACCCTATTTTTATACCAGGAAAAAGTATTTACCCTATTCCATACTACACAAGGCTGTAGTATATCTACCAAGGCATAGCCCTTATACTTTATTGCCTCCTTCATAAGACCAACTAAATGGGGTATATCCCCTGAAAATCCCCTAGCTACAAAGCCTGCCCCCATGGTTAAGGCTAAGGCTAATGGATTTAAGGGTTCTACCTTTACTCCATCAAATTGAAGGGTAGTAATCTGCCCCATGGCTGTTGTTGGTGAAGCCTGACCTTTTGTCAGTCCATATATTTGGTTATTGTGGACAAAATGGGCTATATCAATATTACGCCTTATACCATGGATAAAATGGTTTCCTCCTTCACCATAGGTATCCCCATCGCCAGATTCTACTATAACATGAAGATCCTTATTGGCCATTTTTATGCCTATGGCTGGAGGTATGGCCCTTCCATGAAGTCCATTAAAACCATTTACACTAATATAGTGGGGCATTTTAGCTGCTTGACCAATTCCTGATACAATGACTACTTCATGGGGTTTTATATTAAGCTCTTCCAATGCCATCTTTAAAGCAGTCCTGATCATATAATTTCCACATCCCGGACACCAGGATGGTTCATGTAGTTCATACCTATCAGCCATTATATTACCTCCTTTATTCTTCTATATACTTCATCAGTAGTAAATGGCCTACCATCATATTTTAGTATTTTATGGTCTGACTTAAGTAGGGCTACTTCCCTTATAAGGCTATCAAGCTGGGCCATAGCATTTTGTTCCACATCTATTATCTTCTTTGCCTTCCTGCTAAGGTTGAGTAGCTTATTAGTTGGAAATGGCCATATATCCCCAAAGACTAAAGCAGCAATGGATACCCCTTCATTCAATAACTTTTCCACAGCTTCCTTTACTGCTCCATAGGTTGATCCCCAACATACCACCAGATTTTCTGGCTCTTGGTCCCCTATATGCCAAGGTTCCTGTACTTCTTCTTTTAAAAGTTCAAATTTCCTAAGCCTCTTATCCACCATCTTAGTCCTTATTTCTGCACTTTCTGTTATATGACCATATTCATCATGTTCATCACTATCTACTAAAACTGTAGTTCCTTCAATTTTGCCTGGGATTATTCTAGGTGAAATACCACTTTCTGTTAACTCATAAGTCTTAAACTCTCCCTTAATATTACTTTCTATGTGTCTTTCTATCTTTATATCTTTAAAATTAAAGGGTTTTTTAGTTGTTACACCATCTGCTAGGTGCTGATCACTCATTAAAAGAACTGGTATATGGTATTTTTCAGCTATATTAAAGGCCCTTACAGTTTGATAGAAGGCATCCTCCGTATCCCTTAAGGCTATAACCATTCTAGGAAACTCTCCATGGCCTGCATGGATCATAAATCTTAAATCTGCCTGTTCTGTTCTTGTTGGAAAACCTGTAGCTGGTCCAGGCCTCTGTACATTTATGAGAACTACTGGTACTTCTATAATTCCTGCAAGACTTAAGGCTTCCACCATTAAAGCAAATCCACCACCGGAGGAACCTGTCATGGCCCTAACACCTGCATAGGAAGCACCTAAAGCCATATTAAGGGCTGCCACCTCATCTTCCACCTGATCTACTACAATATTGAATTCATTGGCATACCTTGCAATATAATTTAATACGCCTGTTGATGGAGTCATGGGATAACCACAATAAAATTTGCAACCGGCTGCTATGGCACCTAAAGCTACTGCCTCATTACCATTTATGAGTATCTTGTCATCCTCCCTGATTTGTAAAGGATACCTAGTATCCAATAGCTTATATCCTTCTTCTAAGGCCCTTAAGTTTACTTCAGCTATCTCCTCCTTAAATTCTTCCCTTATAACTTGTGAGGCTATATGAATAGGTACTCCAAAATAATTTAAGATGGCTCCTAGGCCTACAGTATTTTCAACTCTTTTATTCTTTAGACTACTAGCTATTTCTGATAGCTTTAAATGGGTTATGGAATTGTCTTCCTTGGCCACCTTTTCATCTGCAATTATAATACCTGTTTCCTTTACTTTCTCCTTATGTATTCCAACACTTTCTTCATTTAAAGCAAATAATATATCAATCCTGTCTTTAATGGCCAATATATTATCCTTTGAAAATCTTATGTTAAAAAAATTGTGACCTCCCCTTATTCTTGACATATAATCACTATAGGCATATACATTGTATCCACAACGCTTTATTGCTTTTTCAAACAGGCTGGCAAAGGTATCCATACCTTGGCCTGCTTCCCCTCCAACTATAAGACTGTAGTCCATATCCTTACCCCCTTTGTCTTTTACTCACTTTT
This sequence comes from Tissierellia bacterium, assembly GCA_012728365.1. GTDB lineage: Bacteria > Bacillota > Clostridia > Tissierellales > Tepidimicrobiaceae > JAAYFE01. Next base: position 18,954 of record JAAYFE010000026.1, on the reverse strand, counting down.
AACTATACCCTATTTTTTAGTAATTAACTCAATATTATATATAGGTTAACTTAAACAGCCTTCTTCTGAATCTAAAAAAAAGAAATCCCTTTTAGGATTTCTTTAATAGCTTATGTATTGCATCTATTGTATATTCCACTTCATCCATAGTATTAAAATGGCTAAAGCTAAACCTAATAGTCCCCCTTGGAAAGGTATTCAAGGTCTTATGAGCCGAGGGAGCACAATGAAGACCGCATCTGGTCATGATTCCAAATTTACTACTTAGTTCATAAGATATTTCAGCATTATCCCTCCCTGGCACATCTATAGAGACCACTGCTGTTCTATGAGACAGATCCTTCTTTCCTACAATATTGACATTAGGTATATTTAATAGGCCCTCTAGAAAATGTTCTAAAAGATATAGCTCCTTTTCCCTTATGGTGCTGACCTTTTCCTTCATTATATATTTTAAGGAAGCATTTAATCCATATATACCTGGAATATTCAAGGTTCCAGCTTCAAATTTGTCAGGCATATATTCAGGTTGTATTTCTTCATCAGATAAGCTGCCTGTACCTCCTTCAATGAAAGGGGTAATCTCATCTGACAGTTTATCAGAAATTACAAAGCCTCCTATTCCCTGGGGGCCTAAAAGGCTTTTGTGGCCAGTAAAGGCTATGGCATCTGCATTTAAATCCTCATAATCAATGTCTAGAAATCCTGCTGTTTGAGCTGAATCAATAATAAAATACAAACCCTTTTCCTTACAAATACTTCCTACTCCCTTTAAATCTAATACAGTCCCACAAACATTGGAGGCCTGGGGCATGATGACAGCCTTGGTATTTGGCTTTATACTGCTAACTACATCCTCTATGTTTAATTCCCCCAATATATTGCACTTGACCCTTGTATACTCAATGCCATGCTTTTGTAAACTATTTAAGGGCCTCATAACAGCATTATGTTCCATGGAGGATACTATTACATGATCACCTGCTTTTAATAAGCCTTTAATTAATACATTTAAGCTTTCAGTAATATTTTTTGTAAATATAACATTTTCTGCCTTAGGAAAGTTAAATAATTCACAAATTAATTCCCTAGTTTCATAAACTATATTTTCCGCCTCAAAGGATATATCATAGCTGCCCCTGTTTACATTACATCCTACACTGGTAAGGTAAGTGGACATGCTTTCTACTACTCCTGGGGCCTTAGGGAAAGAAGTTGCTCCATTATCTAAATACACCCTCCTCATATTCTACACCTCCTACTTTTAGGGTAACTTCGGTAATCATCTTAAGCATATTTGTTTGAAAATAAATAATCAAGCTTTTGTAAAAAATTATTTTAATTATAGATAAAATTTATAGAAGCCTATGGCAATATTTAGTATTTCTATTATACTTTCCCTAAAAAGCTTGTTAAAATTTAAATGATACAGGTATATTTTAACATTATTATAGAAGGAGGTATATATAATGAAAGAAAAGAGAGGCATTATTTTAACTGGAGCCATCATTGGACTTATCTCAGTATTACTAGTACATTTAGGCAATCCTAAAAATATGGGCTTTTGTATTGCCTGCTTCATAAGAGATATTGCAGGGGGTATTGGTTTACATAGTGCACCAATAGTCCAATATGTTCGTCCTGAAGTAATTGGGCTTGTATTAGGGGCCTTCCTTGTTTCCCTAGTAAACAAGGAATTTAAAGCTAAAGGTGGTTCTTCACCCTTTACTAGATTTATCCTAGGTATGGTAGTAATGATAGGCGCTTTAATCTTCTTAGGATGTCCCTTAAGAATGGTATTAAGAATTGCTGGAGGAGACCTAAATGCCATTGTAGGTTTAGTAGGTTTTGTAGTTGGTATTTACATAGGAATCTTATTCTTAAATAAAGGATTCACACTAAAGAGAAATTATACCTTATCCAGCTTTGAAGGCTATCTTTTCCCGCTTGTAAACCTTTTATTATTCATATTATTAATAGCAGGATTTAGCATGTTACATTTTAGTGAAGAAGGACCTGGATCCATGCATGCCCCAATATGGGTATCCCTAATTGCAGGGCTAGTAGTAGGGGCCCTTGCTCAAAGAACTAGAATGTGCACCGTTGGTGGTATCAGGGATATGATAATGTTTAAAGACAGCTACCTGATAACTGGATTCTTAGCAATTTTTCTTGTTGCCTTAATAGGTAATATAGCCTTAGGATACTTTAAACTAGGCTTTGCAGAACAGCCTGTAGCCCACTCAGATGGTTTGTGGAATTTCTTAGGCATGGTTATTGCGGGCTGGGGCTCTGTACTACTTGGTGGATGTCCTTTAAGACAGCTGATACTAGCTGGAGAGGGTAATACAGATTCTGCAGTAACAGTTATGGGATGTCTAGTAGGTGCAGCCATTGCACACAATTTTGGATTGGCATCTAGTACAGCTGGCGCTTCTCCAAATGGAAAGATTGCAGCATTTATCTGTTTAGCAGTAGTTCTTATTATATCAGTTGCAAATTCTGAAGCCTTTGGAAAAGAACAAAACCTTGAGAAAGCTAAAAATTAATTGAGAGGGGAGAAATAAATGGAAAGAATAGATGCAAGGGGTATATCCTGTCCACAACCAGTATTAATGGCTAAAAATGCAATTGAAAAAAGTCCTGAGGGAATAGATATTTTAGTGGATAACAATACTGCCAAAAACAATGTTTCCAGGTTTTTAAAGAACCAGGGCTATAAATTAGAATATGAAAATGAAGGAGAAGACATTTTAATAAAGGCGAGGAAATAATTATGAAGGAATACATAGCAACCTTTTACACCCATTCGGGAGCAATCAAATTTAATAGAAAGGCAAAGTCTAATAATATTAAATGTGAGTTAATGCCTGTACCAAGAAAGCTTAGCTCCGACTGTGGAATAGGAGCCAAGTTTAAATTTGACAAGGACATAACTGACTTAGTAGATCAAGAAATTGAAAAGATATTTTTAATAAAAGATGGTCAGTATGAACTGGTTTATAGCAATGAATAGGCTATTTTATAAATAAAGGGAAATCCAAACTTATGGATTTCCCTTTTACTTTACAAGGCCTGATGTTTTGCTTACATCCAACACAAATATGATACCTGCACCTGGCTCATCTATATTAAGCTTTTCTCTAATGGAATCCACAATCTGATCTGTCTTATCAGTGGTTGATAATATTAAAACAATGTCCTTCTCAGGCTCTATTTCCATATTAAAAAGTTTTTCTTTTTCATGAATTCCAGAACCTCTACCATGAAGTATTGTACCCCCTGTTGAACCTGCCTCTTTGGCAGCTTCCATTACATCATCTGCTAAGCCCCTATCAACTATGGTAACTATGGCCTCATATTTCATCCTATCTCCACCTTCCTTTTCACCCTTTGGTATATATTGACTATGATGCAATCCAACTACATTAGCTACAGGCATGGAAAAAGCAATAACATGATGTGGCTTATCTAAATGGAATATCCTTGTTAGTTCTTTATGAAGTATGGCTTCTAGCCCTTCCTCTATTACCATCAATAGGATTTCTTTTCTGGACTCATCTAAGCCTAATAGTTTTAGTAGGCTGCTTCTGACTGTCCCCATGCCTAAGAGGAAAGTTCCCCCAGTTACTCCTAGTTTTTTAGATTCCCTTAAAACCTTAGTACCTTTACCAAAATCTACTATAATACAGAATAATTTATATTTTTTATTTTCCTGAATTGTGGTCAATATGAACCCCCTCCTTTTTAGCTTTTAGCTTAAACAAATAGCCCAGTATCTGTATGGCTACCAGTGGGGTCATAGCTACCATGGCAATAACACCAAAGCCATCTTCTAAAACATTGGCTGTAGGTATTGCTTCAGCAGCCCCTTGTGCAAAGGCTAGTACAAAGGTGGCTGTCATAGGTCCTGATGCTACACCACCAGAATCATAGGCTATACCTACAAAAATAGGTGGAACTTTATAGCTTAAAAAGGCTGCCAGTGCAAATCCTGGCAATAGAAAATGCCACAGTTTTAAACCTGGTATCATGATCCTCAGCATGGAAGAAGTTACTGCAAAGGCAATTCCAATGGATAAGGTGGCTAAAATTGCCTTTTTCCTTATATAACCTGCAGTTACATCCTCCACCTGTTCCGTCAAAACATGTACTGCTGGCTCCGCTAAAACTACCACAAGACCTAATAAAAATCCTATGGCTGGCAATATCCATTTATGCTCTAAAGATGCAATAGTATAACCTATTAATCTACCAACCTCCATAAAACCAGCATTAACTCCTGTCATAAATAATACAAAACCAATATAGGTATATAAAAGCCCCTTTAATATTTTATTCCTATTCTTTCTACTAAGTTTAAATTTAGTTTTATTAAAGGCTAAAAATAATATAATAATGGGTGTTAAAGTTATCAAAATGTCCCTCATTACAACTGGAAACTCTTCAAGATAAGGCTTCAATATACCACTATGGTGGGTAAATTCCACCGCTTCCCCTTGAATATCTGTGACTCCTGCCAGGACACTCATAAGCATTACAGCAAGTATAGGTCCTGCAGATGCCATACCTACCATTCCAAAGCTATCCTCCTCTGAGCTTTTGCCGCCTTTTAAATGGGATACCCCAAGGCCTAAAGCCAGTATGAAGGGTGTAGTCATAGCCCCAGTTGTAGCTCCAGAAGCATCTATAGAAATAGCTAAAATTTCCTCAGGCACCCTAAGCCCTAATAAGAAAATTATAAAATATATAATAGTGTATAACCTATTTAATGGCTTTTCATACACAATTCTCAAAAGTCCTATAAAAACCAAGATCCCTACACCTATGGATACAACAAGTAAAAATAATGTACTAGGTAGTCTGCTTCCTGAGGCTTCATCAACTTGGATTGCAAGTACATGTAGATCTGGTTCTGCAACTGTAATTAAAAATCCTAATATGAAACCTAGTATACACACTACTATAAATTTGTTACTTCTTGCAATATACTCTCCCATTAGATTACCAATGGGTGAAATTCCTAGTTCTGCTCCAAAAAGAAATATGCCAAGACCTAGTATGACTATAAGGGAACCTGTTATAAATCTAATTAACATATGGGCTTTTACATCAACTACAGTAAGACTTAAAATTACTACAAGTAAGGTTATGGGCAATACAGACATGGATACTTCTTTGAATTTCCTTGTTAACAAACTCAAGGTTCCGCCTCCTTTCCTTCCTTAAACAAACTTTAGTTCTTCTGATATAAGTAGAATAAGTGTTACAACAAAATACATAGAAAAAATGCCAAAAGATTAGATACTATTAAATAATTAAATTATATCATATTAAAACCCAACTAATAAGCTCAAAAACTGAATATTAATAAATTTTTATATTTATTATACAAAAAAGAAAGACAGCTACCTACTGTCTTTCTTTTTAATAGATTCCTTGAGGGTATGCCAGGATAAAACTGCACACTTTACCCTAGCTGGCATATTTGAAATATTTTTAAATACAATAGCATCCTCTAATACCTCTAATTCTTCATCATCTGTTATTTCCTTTTTTATCATGGAAAGAAAAATATCTGCTAACTTTTCTGCCTCTTCCTTGGTCTTCCCCTTTATAAGATCTATCATTATGGAAGTAGAAGCCTGGGATATAGCACATCCAACTCCTGTAAAGGATGCATCTTTTATTTTTCCATCATCAGTACAAACTAATTCTAATGTTATATCGTCACCACAACTAGGGTTGTGGCCCCTTTCAATACAATTGGCATCTTCTAGGTGTTTTTTGTTGTGGCCACTTTGGCTGTGTTCAAGTATTAGTTCTGTATACAATTGATTAAGATCCATAACCTAACCACTTCCTTACCTTGCTTAGACTATCTATAAATATATCTACTTCTTCCTTTGTATTGTAAAAATAAAAGCTTACCCTAGAAGTTGCTGGGGCCTTTAAATATTTCATAAGAGGCTGAGCACAGTGGTGGCCTGCCCTTAAGGCTACCCCATAAGTATCAACTATAGTGGCTACATCATGGGGATGGCAACCTTCAAGGCTAAAGGAAATTACAGCACCCCTATCTTCCATATCAAGGGGACCGTATATTTTAACATAAGGCATTTCCTTTAACCTTTCTAGGGCATAAGCTGTTAACTCTTCTTCCTGCCTTTGTATATTTTCAAAACCTATTTTTTCTATATAATCTATAGCTGCCTTAAGACCTACAGCTCCTTCTACATTGGGGGTACCAGCTTCAAATTTCCTAGGAAGCTCTGCAAAGGTAGTTGACTGCTCTTCCACATATTCAATCATATCCCCTCCCATAAGGAAAGGGGGCATTTTTTCCAAAAACTCTTCCTTGCCATATAAAACCCCTATACCCATTGGCCCTAGCATCTTATGGCCTGAAAAAACAAGAAAATCAGCATCCAAGTCTAAAACATCAACCTTCATATGGGGGACACTTTGGGCACCATCTACTATTACTATTGCTCCTTTAGAATGGGCATATTCTGCAATTTTCTTAACTGGGTATATGGTGCCTAAAACATTTGACATTTGTGCTAAGGACACTATTTTAGTCTTGTCTGTAATTTTAATACTTACTTCTTCCATGTCTAGTCTAAAGTCTTCATTTAAATATATATATTTTAACTTAGCCTTTTTTGTCTGAACAATTTTTTGCCAGGGCACAATATTACTGTGGTGTTCTGAAATTAAAACTACAATTTCGTCCCCTTCGTCTATATATTTCAAACCATAGGAATAGGCTATTAAATTTAAAGCTTCCGTTGCATTTCTAGTAAAAATTATTTCCCTTGTAGATCTAGCATTTATAAACTGTCTTACCCTTTCCCTTGCTCCTTCATATAATTCAGTTGCTGAAACTCCAAGGTAGTGGGCTCCTCTATTAGGATTTGCATTAAACCTTTCATAATAATCTTTTATAGCATCTAGTACATATTTTGGTTTATGGGTTGTGGCTGCATTATCTAAATATACAAGAGTCCTTCCATTTACTTTTTCATTTAAGGTCGGAAAATCTTCTCTAATTCTTTCAACATCAAAGCTTATCATTTTCTATCCTCCATAACAAGCTTTCTTGCTAGTTCATCTTTAACAATATTTTTTATATCCTCCATAGGAATTTTATCAATTATAGGGTTAAAGGAAGCTTCAACCAATGCCTTCAAAGCTTCTTTCTTTGAAAAACCACGGCTCATCATATAAAAGAGCTTATCCTCATCCACCTTGCCTGAACTGGCAGCATGTTCTCCTATTACATCATCTTCTGTACATAATAGTAGTGGTACTTGTTTTGATATTACAGTTTTATCTAGTAAAATTACCGATTCTTCTTCTTTTCCTATGGATTTACTAGAGCCTTTCTTAAAATCTATAGTTCCCTTAAATATTTTCTTTGCTTTGTCTTTTAGGGCTCCCCTTGTTTCTATATTGCTAATACTCCTTCTGCCAATATGGTTCATATAATAACTTAAGTCTAATTCCCTATCCTTATCTCCTAAGTAAATTGAATCTATAGAAGACCTACCTTCTTCCTTTATATTTGAGATATAGTTTGTAACAGTCCTTTTACTTCCAAATTCTACTTGTATAAAATCTACTTCTGCACCAGGCTCTACAATTGCAAGATTTGAATCAAAGTGGCAGGAATTGTCATTCATTCTCTGTATCTTTATAACTGTAATATTAGCCCCAGGCTTTGCAAAAATTTTTAAAGCTCCATTATGGAAGGCATCTACATCATCAAGAGTATAATAGTCTATAACTATGGTAGCCCTACTATTTTCTGAAGCTACAATTATGTTATTATCTATAACCAGATCATTTTCCTTATCCATTGCATACTGGATTCTAATAGGCTTTTCAATATTAGCCCCTCTCTTAATATAGGCATAAACTCCTGCATTATAAGAGTTTTCAGCTAACTCTACCATTTTCTTGGATACACCATATTCATATTTTTCATCATCAATTTTATTTAAATGCTGATTTATAGAAACTATATTGCTTATAGTTCCAATGGAAATATTTTCATCATCCATATAGTCAACAAATTTTTTACTATAAGGCTTTTTATCCTTCCTAATAACTTCATCTATTTTTAAATGATTTACATTTAACCATCTGTAGGTTTTTACAGGAATGGAGTTTAGTTCATCTTTAATTTCTATCATTTAATCACTCCTTAACCAATTGTGCCTTCAAGCTCTAGATTAATTAGATTGTTCATCTCTACGGCATACTCAAGAGGCAACTCCTTTGATATTGGTTCAACAAAACCTCTAACTATCATGGCCTTAGCTTCTTCTTCGCTAATTCCCCTACTCATAAGATAGAATATAGCCTCATCACTTATTCTACCAATTTTTGCTTCATGGCCTATATCTACTTCATCATTTCTAATATCCATAACTGGTATTGTATCGGATCTTGATCTATTATCCAACATTAATGATTCGCAGGATATGGTAGATTTACAGTGGTGGGCATTTTCTGTAATGGTCAGGGATCCTCTGTATACTGCCACACCCCCATCCTTTGAAATGGATTTGGTATTAATACTTGATGTAGTATAGGGTGCAGCATGGACTACCTTAGCACCAGTATCAAGGTACTGACCATTACCGGCAAAGGTTATACTTGTAAATTCTGCCCTGGCTCCCTCTCCCTTTAAAATACTCATAGGATATAGCATAGATACCTTTGAGCCAAAGGAACCAGATATCCATTCAATTATCCCATCCTTTTCCACTATGGCCCTTTTTGTGTTTAAGTTAAACATATTCTTTGACCAATTTTCTATGGTAGAATATCTTAGTCTTGCCCCTTCCTTAACTATTAGCTCTACACAACCTGCATGAAGATTGTTTACAGAATATTTTGGTGCAGAGCATCCTTCTATGAAATGGAGGAAGGCTCCCTTTTCTACTATAATTAAGGTATGTTCAAACTGGCCTGCACCAGGTGCATTTAACCTAAAATAGGACTGTAAAGGTATGTCTACATGAACACCTGCTGGGATATATACAAAGGAGCCTCCTGACCAAGCTGCCCCATGTAGGGCTGCAAACTTATGGTCACTTGGTGGCACTACAGTCATAAAATGTTCCCTTATAATATCCTCATATTCTCTAACTGCTGTTTCCATGTCTGTATATACAACACCTTTTTGAGCAAGATATCCTTTAAGATTGTGATATACTACTTCTGAATCGTATTGGGCACCTACTCCTGCCAATGATTTGTGTTCTGCCTCTGGAATACCAAGCCTTACAAAGGTCTCCTTTATATCTTCAGGTACATCCTCCCAACTATATTTCATGTCTGTTTTAGGCTTTACATAAGTAACAATATTATCTATATCCAGCTCATCAAGATTTGGTCCCCAAACTGGCAGGTCTAGTTTATTATAAATTTCTAAAGATTTTAAACGGAAGTCTGTCATCCACTTTGGTTCATTTTTCTTTTTTGAAATATCCTTTACTATTTCCTCAGTTAATCCTTTTTCTGTTATATAATCGTATTTAAATTCATTTTTTATGTCATATATACCACGATCTATATCTTCCACATAAGTCTTTCTTCTTGTTTCCATATGCCTCACACCCTGTTCCTTTAGTTTTTGAAGGCTTCAAAACCTTCTTTTTCTATAATGTCTATTAGGCTCATATCACCACTTTTTACTATTTTTCCATCAATTAGGAAATGAACATAATCAGGGTTTAAATACTCCAATAGATTGTTGTGGTGGGTTATTATAATAATGGAGTTTTCATCTGATCTATATTCTTTTACTCCAGTGGCTACAACCCTAACTGCATCTACATCAAGGCCAGAATCTGTTTCATCTAATATAGCAAGTTTTGGTTCTAAAATTAAAAGTTGAAGTATTTCACTTTTTTTCTTTTCTCCACCTGAAAATCCTTCATTTAAGTATCTTTGAGCATATTCTTCCTTCATATCCAATAGTTTCATTTTTTCCTTTAATGTCTTTTTAAACTCCATTACCTTTATTGGTTTGTCTTCTATTGCCATTTTAGCTGAACGCAAAAAGTTTTCTACAGTTATACCAGGAATCTCTTCTGGATATTGGAATGACATAAATATTCCTAGTTTTGCCCTTTCATCTACCTTAGCATCATTGATTATTTGGCCTTCAAATTCAATTTCCCCTTCAGTAATTTCATACTTTGGATTGCCCATTAATACATTGGCAAGAGTTGACTTTCCTGCCCCATTAGGGCCCATAATTACATGTACTTCACCCTTATTTATATCAAGACTTAATCCCTTTAGAATCTCATTATCTCCAACTTTAACATGTAAATTTTTAATTGATAAAAATTTTCCTCCCATAATCATACTCCTTATCCTTTAATTCCTACTATTTTACTATACATTAAAGGATACCATATATTATTTGCGTACGCAACTATTTTTGAAAATTATTTTAATACAAAAAAAGACATATTGTTGGTCTGCCAACAACATGTCTCTTATTTACTACAATCTTTTTCACATATTTGGCATCTATTATTTTCAACTCTAGCATGTCCAATTTTCTTTAATAAATCATTTAGCACCTGTTTTTCAACTTTTGTTAAGTTCTCTAAAAGTAAACTTTCCCATTGGTTAATTAGTCCTAATACCTTTGGCTTTATATCCATAGCTTTTTTTGTTAAATAAATTCTTTTTACTCTTCTATCCTTCTCATCTTGTTTTCTTATAACATAACCTTCTTTTTCCAGCTTATTTATGGCCCTAGTAGTATTTGCCCCATCAATGCTTAAATAGGATGATAGCTCTTCCTGACTTACGCCATCACAATAGTATAGTTCCAGCAAAAACATGATCTGGCCACTGCCAATATTATATTCTTTAAGACCTTCATATACAAAGCTTAGATATAATCGATGAAAAACTGAAAACCATCTGCTTATGTAATCATCTGGACAATTCCTCAAAGTAAATTCCCCCTATTTTTTTATCTAATATATCATAATTTAATTGCTTTCGCAATTTATTTTATCTATTTAAATTTATATCCACTTAAGGATAATAACACCTGTGAAGGTACATAAAAAAACCACATGGCTACGTAGGACATTTTATACAATAAGCCATTAAATTGAAAATATGAATTTTTAATTATATTAAAAATAGCCACATTTATATCACACAATAAAAAAAGAATCATACCAACAACTACCATTATACTATTCAGTTTAGGATAAATATTTTCTGCATAAACTATTATGGATCTATAAAGATTAATTATAAAACAAATACCATAAATTAAGCTAAGGAGTAATATTAAGGGAAGTTTTTTGAAATTATATACTACAATATAGATCAAAAACACACCCCCTACCATTCTAATATATTTTTTTACACTACCTCTTTCTTTTTTTGTCCTATATCTTATTGAATATATAATTTGTACCAGGATAAAGATGGCTACACCAATTTCATAATAATTATCTAAAATTAAAAGAAAAAAATCTGCAAATACTGTTAAGAAAAGACCAATTTGTAACAATCTTATATCACACATACTAAAGGCCTTGTGTTCATATAATAAAGATAGAAAAAAGCATAGTAGTATGCACATAAGCTTTAAATATTTTGATACTCCAGTATATTTATTATTAATATCCATATATAAAAATACTAAGTAAAGTATTGAGATCAATATTAGTATATACTTCATTATTAAGCCATAGTTTATTTTTTTCATCTTAACCCCTCCAACTTCAAGAGTTATTCTAATTTTATATTTGATAACTTTTTATCTTATTTTGTAAAAATTATATCACATAATAAGTATGTATATATTAACACATTTCTATACTTTGCCATATGAAATTAAGCCTATTTCTTATTTGAATTTTATATGATCATTAATATTTAAAATTTATTGACAATTTTGATATTGTAGATTTTGTAAATTACACATGTTCGTATATAGTAAAAAAAGGAAGTTTGTTATATACTTTTCATAGATAGTTAATATTTTAACGTATTGCCATAATAACCTCGACCCTAAATTATTATTTATATAAAGGAGGATGACTATGAGATTAAAGGATAAGGTAGCCATTATTACTGGTTCCACATCTGGCATGGGAAGAGCCACAGCCATATTATTTGCCAGGGAAGGTGCCAAAGTTGTGGTTGTTGGAAGAAATGAAAAAAGAGCAAAGGAAGTAGTTGACCAAATTAGAAGTGAGGGAAATGAAGCTATTTATGTAATTGCAGACATGCTTAACCTAGATGATGTTAAAAACATTTTCACTCGTACAATGGAAGAGTATGGCACTGTTGATATACTATTTAACAATGCAGGTATGTTAAGTGTAACTCCACTTTTAGATCTATCCTTTGTAGAATGGGAAAATGTTTTTAGGGTCAATGTGACAGCACCGCTAATACTTGCCCAGCTAGTTGCCCCAGTGATGAAGGAGAAAGGAAAGGGTGTAATAATAAATACAAGCTCCGTAGCTGGTGCTCATGCCCATCATGGATATGCAGCCTATGTAGCATCAAAGCATGCCCTATCTGGATTAACTAAGTCAATGGCCTGGGAACTTGGTCCAGAAATCCGTGTAAACGCTATATTGCCAGGAGCTATTATGACAGCTATGGTTGATAGTGTAGGAGGAGAAGCAGCAGTTAAACATCTAAAGGAAGGTTCTCCACTTAAAAAAGTTGGTCAATCAGAAGAAATTGCAACAGCTGCCCTATTCTTAGCCACTGAAGATTCATCCTTCGTTACAGGTCAATTGTTAAGGGTTGATGGAGGTATAGATATTTAATAAAGTATAACTTTTTAAAAAAACTACCTATGGCATAGGTAGTTTTTTTAAAAAGTTTGGAAAATTAATTATATTGACTAATACCGCTTTATATGTTATTATCATCTTAGAAAAGGAGTGGACTTTAAGTGGATGATTCACCTTATCCTGATTTGTATACTATAGCAATTCTTAAAAAACACCTAAAAACATACTTAATTGAATAGGAAGGATACGTAACAACGGCAATTTTTTGATTGCCTTTGTTTGCGTGTCCTTTTTTTGACCCAAATTATCACTTTTATTAGGAGGTTGGTTTAATTTGTCAGATGTTTCTATTGGGGGGCAGATTTTGCTGCTACTTGTTTTAATCTTTGCTAATGCAATTTTTGCATGTGCTGAAATAGCAATAATATCTGCCAATGAAAACAGATTAGAAGCTATGAAGAAAGATGGTAATAAAAAAGCTAGTAGGATTTTATACCTAATTGAGGAACCTTCCCGTTTTCTATCTACTATTCAAGTAGGTATTACTTTAGCAGGTTTCTTAGCTAGTGCCTTTGCAGCGGATAATTTCTCCGATCCATTAGTAGACTTTTTAGTAAGGGTAGGAGTTAATATAAATCCTGCTACGCTAAATACATTATCTGTTATATTTATTACCATTATTTTATCCTATTTCACCTTAGTTTTTGGAGAATTGGTACCTAAAAGAATTGCCATGAAAAATCCTGAAAAGATTTCATTAATGGTATCAGGACTTGTATTCTTACTTTCTAAAATTTTTAGTCCACTCGTATGGTTGTTATCAAAATCAACAAATGTAATTTTACACTTAATCGGCATAGATCCTAATGAATTAGATGATATTGTTACTGAAGAAGATATCCGTATGATGGTGGACCAGGGACACCAGAAAGGCTCCATCGATGAAAGTGAACACGAAATGATTCACAATATATTTGAATTTGATAATAAATATGCCCAAGATGTAATGACCCATAGAACTGAAGTAAGCCTGCTTTGGTTAGAGGAAAGCGAGGAAGATTGGGAAAAAACTATTTATGAAAGTAGGCATACCTATTATCCTGTATGCCATGAAAGTACAGATAATGTAATTGGAGTTTTAAATACGAAGGATTATTTTAGATTAAAGGATAGATCTAAAGATAATGTTTTAGACAAAGCTGTACGTCCTGCTTACTTTGTCCCTGAAACAGTAAGAACAGACGTGCTTTTTAACAATATGAAACAAAGCCGAAACCATTTTGCAGTTGTACTAGATGATTATGGCGGAATGGCTGGCATCATAACCATTAATGACCTACTAGAACAATTAGTAGGAAATTTAGATGACGATACAACTGTACCTGTTGAACCACCTTTAATTGAAAGAATTGATTCAAAAACTTGGAAAATTCAAGGCCATACCCCTGTAGAATTGGTAGCTGAGCAGCTAGGAATTGATCTTCCAGATATAGATGAATATGATACCTTTGGTGGATTTGTCTTTGGTATGTTAGGTACAGTACCAGCCGACGGAAGTACACCTGAATTGGATGTTTTAAACCTTCATATTAAGGTAACATCCATAAAGGACCATAGAATGGAAAGGGCTGTTGTATATATAAATGAAAAGGAAGAGAATGAAGAACTCCAATTAAAAGTTGTAAATGGAAAAGGGTAGGTTATCCTACCCTTTTTTATTCTCCTGCTATAGATAGCTTTTTTATCATTATAGATGGGGAGCCTACTCCATTTGATGCAAATCTAAAGTCATTTCCTATTTCCTCAATATCCTTCAAGGCTTCAAAAAAGTTTCCAGCAATGGTAATTAAATTCACAGGTCTTGAAATTTCACCATTTTCTATTAGATATCCCTGTGCCGATAGGGAAAAGTCCCCAGATATTGGATTTAAACCAGAATGTAGGCCTTGAACTTCCGTAATCATAAGTCCATTTCCTAGCATCTCCATTAATTCATCTAAGGATCTTTCTCCCTTTTCTACATACAGATTGATTGTGGAAGTAGTCACACTAGATTTATAGGAACTTCTAAAGCCATTGCCAGTAGATTCTACCCCATCTTTTAGGGCAGACTTCCAGTTATATAAATAAGTTTTAAGTATTCCCTTATCAATTATTTTTTTCACCTTAGTTGCAGTACCTTCTCCATCAAAGCTACATGTATTAAAGCCTTCTTCTATAAATGGGTCATCTATTAGCGTAAATTTACTATTTGCAATTTTTTCATTTATTTTACCTTCCAATAGTGATAGGCCTTTTTGTACACTATCTGCATATAATACTGAACTAAAGGCACTTAATATTTCTGCAAAAACATCATTTCTTATTATTACAGGATAGTCTCCTGATTTAACTGGTTTCCCTCCTAAACGGGATATGGCTTCACCTACTGCTTCCTTTGCCATAATTTTATAATCCAGTTCAGAAAAATCCTTAATAATTCTATAGCTTATTCCAGTTTTAGTGTCCTCCCCTTCCCTAGCTACAACCTGTAAATAGGAAAATGCCAAGTTCTTATTATCTTCTAAACTTAATCCCTTGGTATTATATAAATACCTGCTATTTTCCATTTCATTGTATACACAGTAACTGACAGATACAATCCTTGAATCAAGTCCATAGGCTTCCCTTTCTAAAGACTTTAAAAATTCTATTTTATCTTCCAAGGGTATTTCTTTAAGTTTGGGGTTAAAATTATTAAGTTTTTTATACTCCCTTGAACCTTCATAAATAATTTCCTTATCCATAGTATCTACATATTTTCCATTTTCTTGGGCCTCTTCAATTAACATATCAATAGAGGATTCATCTAATTTTTCAGTGTAAGAATAACCCATCTTACCATTTGTGGTACCTCTTAAGGATAGGCCTTCAGTTTCTGATATATTATACCTATCAATTTCTCCATTAAATACAGCAATTTCTATTTCCTTATCTTGTTCTATATAAGTTTCCATGTTGTCAAATATGCCTTTTCCTGCTTGAAAAATCTTTTCTGATAGTTCCTTGTATGTCATATTACTTTTCCCCCTTTCTTCCACCAACAGTTAGTGCCTTAACCCTAATTGTTGGTTGCCCCACATTTGCTGGTACAGAACCACTTAAGGAACCACACATTCCTTGGCCAAAAGTCTGATTGTCTCCAACCATATCTATATTTTCTAATACTTTAGCTCCTGTACCTATTAAGGTTGCACCCCTTACAGGTTTCGTAATTTTACCATTTTCTATTAAATAGCCTTCCATTACGGCAAAATTAAAATCTCCTGTAGCAGGATTTACACTTCCACCTCCTAGTTTTCTAGCAAACAATCCTTTTTCCGTATTGGATATTATTTCTTCAAAGGTGGAATTGCCATTGGCAATAAAGGTATTGTTCATCCTTGATGTAGGGGGAAATTTATAGGACTGTCTTCTGGCAGAACCTGTTGATTTCAATCCCATTCGTTTTCCATTTAGCTTATCTATTAAATAGGACTTAAGTATTCCATTTTCTATTAGTACATTCCTTTGGGTTGGGCTTCCCTCATCGTCTACATTAGAAGAACCCCAGCCATTGGGTACAGTACCATCATCTATGGCAGTAACTAAGGAAGATGCAATTCTTTCACCTAACTTTCCACTAAAAACTGAATTTCCTTTAGCTACAAAAGTTGCCTCCAAGGAATGGCCACAGGCCTCATGGAATAGTACTCCTCCAAACTCGTTGTGAATTACTACGGGCATAAGCCCACTTGGACTATAATCAGCTAATATCATGGTTTTAGCAATTCTTGATGCTTCCTTTCCTACCTCTTCCACATCTATGGTATCAAAAAATTCAAAACCCATAGAAGCACCAGGGCCATAAAAGCCTTCTTGCATTTCTCCATCCTTTGAGGCAATAGATTGTACAGTAAACCTGGTTCTTACCCTTTTATCCTCAACAATTAAACCTTCTGTATTGGCTATAAGTACATTTTGTTCCTCATCAAAATACCTTGCAGTAACCTGTGAAATAATCGGATCATAATTTTTAGCACTTTCATATCCTTTTTTTAGGAGTTCCACTTTCCTTTTCTTATCCACTGTATTTGGCAATATTTTTATCTCATGCCTATTTGGCATAATTGCCTTCATCATGTTTAAAACTGGGTCCTCTATTTTAGATTTAGCTGCCAGTGCTACTTCCTTGGCTACCTTGATTAAATTTTCTTCTGAAGAATCATTTGTATATCCATAAGCACTATTTAAGCCATCAAATACCCTTATACCAACTCCATAATCCCTACCAGATATGCTGTTTTCAATATAACCTCCAACCATTTTGATAGTTGTATTATACCTATCCTCAACAAAGATTTCTGCAAAATCTCCTCCAGTAGAAAGAGCAGCATAAAGTACATTTTCAATCACCTTTTTACTAAGCAAAAAATTACCCCCTTATATGTGGTCTTTTTTTTATTATATTATATTTCGAGTCTAAAAGCATTATTTTTGACACTTTTACCCTGTAAATATAAATTAATTTTTTCTTTTAATTAATTATTGACTAATTTTATATTTAGTGATAAAATACTATCAATTTGATTTGCTAGGATAATTAAATATCCAGTTTCCTTGATAGGGAAAAGTAGTTGTACATTTAGTTATAGAGAGCCGGTGAGGGTGGAAAACTGGTACGACAATGTACAATGAATGGGCCCTTGAGAAGTAGTGTGAAATGCCTTCAGAGTAGCACTACCGTCAGCCACACGTTACAGTGGATAGGGTATGTTAGTACCTGAAAGAGTGGTGCATTGCACAATTTAGGTGGTACCGCGGATATTATATCCGTCCTAATTATTTAGGACGGATTTTTTTATTACCTAACAAAAGAAACTCCCAATTTGTATAACCCTAGGGAGGAAACAAATTGGCCATGTAAGATTGGAAATAGTGACCTAACACAACCAACCAAAGTGAGCTGATGTAGGTCAAAGGAAAGGAGTGATTATGATGTGAAGAGAATTTCATTTTTATTTTAAAATCAAAAGATATACAAATAACAAATTAAAAGGAGTGTTTGCCATGGATCTTAAAAAGTTTGTATTAAATTCTTTTTTACTTGCAATTGGAGTTCTTTTACATCAGATTACTCCGCCTCTTTTTCTTGGAATGAAGCCTGATTTTTCATTAATAATGCTTTTTATAATAATCTTGTTTAACAAGGACTTTAAGCAATGTTTAGCTGCTGGCTTGGTAGCTGGAATATTTACTGCTCTAACTACAGGTTTTCCAGGGGGACAAGTAGCCAATGTAGCTGATAAACTAATTACAACTATTTTTATTTTTTTAGCTGTAAGAATATTTAGTAAATACATGAAAAAACAAATATTAGTTATACTTCTCTTGGCCATAGGAACCCTAATTAGCGGAACTGTATTTCTGTCAACTGCAGCATTTATAGCAGGTCTTCCAGGGAACTTTCATGAATTATTTGCATTTATAGTTTTACCTGCTTCCTTGATAAATACAATAGTAGGAATAGTTTTATACAATGTTATAAATATTAGCATGGAAAGAATAAATTTTACCCATCGTTAAAAAATGCTTCTTCCTAGTTTTTACCTACACTAGGAAGAAGCATTTATAATTCTTACTGAATATTATTTTCGCGAACCTCAATTCCTGCCAATTTTATAATATACAGCCCATTTCTTGTGGTGGAAGCACCGGGTGAAAATCATAATTGGCTACCTTCTCATTTTCTTTTTCTTGGCTACACAATTCAAGATCATAGGTGGAAACCATACCATAGATAAGATTTCTATCTGTTTATAAGCCCTGGTCCCATATTTTCTTATTTTATACTTTTCTTTAATAGATTCCAAACTATTTCCTCCTTAAGAGACATATATCACATAATACTAATCTCCTTAAATACATTGCCAGCAAGATCCTTAATTTTAAATACATCCCCCTCTAGTAATCCATAGGTATGGGGATTGTTTTCCTTGGGAAGGGTTATGCTTCCTGGATTTATTATAAATATATTGTCTTTTTTTTCAGCCTTAGGTATATGGGTATGGCCGTATATAAATATATCTCCATCACTTAATTTAGGCATATTGTCTTCATTGTATATATG